>JBILMI010000002.1:0-51037 GCA_044375585.1 Luteolibacter sp. | reverse complement strand
CGGCCCCACCCTGATGTTAGAAACAATCAAGGCCACCCAAGGTAAACCAGATTTCCGCCACTTTCTCCTCGGCGGTAAAGCTTCCACTCTCGACAAACTCTCCGCAAAATTCTCCTCCGATTTCCCCGCCGCCACCATCGCCGCCACCCACTCCCCACCCTTCGGCGATTGGTCGGAAAACGAAACCGAATCCATCATAACGAAAATCCGCACCTCACGTGCCAACCTCATTTGGGTCGGCTTAGGTTGCCCCAAACAAGAGCATTGGATCGCAAAAAATAAACACCTCCTCCCGCCCGCTGTCTATTTCGGTATCGGCGCCGCCTTTGCCTTCCATGCGGGAGAGGTCAAACAATCCCCCGCCCTCCTCCAGAAACTCGGCCTCGAATGGGCATATCGCCTCGCCATGGAACCCCGCCGCCTGCTCAAACGCTACATCACCTATAACTCTCTTTTTCTCTACTACTCACTAAAAGATCATCGCTTAAACTGAGTGTCGAAGGCCTTCATCCGCTTGTCATTATTCAAAAAATCCGAAAAACTCCATCATCTCTATTATCTCTCATCTCCATTCCAACCTCTTCATTTAAGTTTAGAGTTTAAAATTTATGAAAATATCTTCCATCTGCTGCCTCGGCGCCGGCTACGTCGGCGGCCCCACCATGGCCATGATCGCCAATAAATGCCCTGACATCCAAGTCACGGTCTGTGACATGAACCAAGCTCGTATCGATGCCTGGAACTCCGATACCCTACCCGTCTACGAACCCGGTCTGAAAGAGGTCGTGGAGTCAGCACGCGGAAAAAACCTTCATTTTAGCACCGACATTAAAGCTGCCATCGCCGCAGCAGATCTCATTTTTGTTTGCGTCGGCACTCCCACCAAATCCTACGGCATCGGCGCAGGCCGCGCTGCAGACCTCCGCTACATCGAGTCCGCCGCCCGCCTCATCGCTGAAGTTTCAGAAGGCAACAAGATCATCGTCGAGAAATCCACGATTCCGGTGAAGACCGCCACTGCCATCCAGACCATCCTCGCCGCAAACAATACGACGGCAGCCACCTTCCAAGTCCTCTCGAATCCTGAATTCCTAGCTGAAGGCACCGCCGTCGCAGACATGGAAAACCCCGACCGCATCCTCATCGGTGGCGAACAAACTCCAGACGGCCAGCAAGCCCTCCAAGCACTCGTCGATGTCTATGCAAACTGGGTGCCGCGCGAGCGCATCATTACCACCAACCTCTGGTCTTCCGAACTCTCCAAACTCGTCGCCAACGCCTTCCTAGCCCAGCGCATCTCCTCCATCAACTCCATCTCCGCACTCTGCGAAGCCACCGGAGCCGATGTTGATGAGGTCGCACGCGCCATCGGCTTCGACTCCCGCATTGGCCCCAAATTCCTCAAATCCTCCGTCGGCTTTGGCGGCTCTTGCTTCCAGAAAGACATTCTCAACCTCGTCTACCTCTGCGAATCCTTCGGCCTCCCAGAAGCCGCCGCCTACTGGAAATCCGTTGTCACTATGAACGATTGGCAGAAGTCTCGCTTCGTCGAAAAAATCGTCCGCACTCTCTTCAATACCGTCTCCGGAAAACGCATCGCCATCCTCGGTTTCGCCTTCAAAAAAGACACCAACGACACCCGCGAATCCGCAGCCATCAACATCTGCCGCGACCTCGTTGCCGAAAACGCCCACGTCGTCATCTACGATCCACGCGTCACCAAGGAAACCATCCACCGCGACCTCCTCGAAGTCGGAGTCCCCCAAGACATCATCAATTTCAACGTCGAGATCGTCTCTGATCCCTACGAGGCCGCCAATGGAGCGCACGCCCTCGCCACCCTCACCGAGTGGGACGAGTTCCGCAATCTCGACCTCCCTCGCCTTTACAATCTCATGCTAAAGCCCGCCTTCGTCTTCGACGGCCGCGCCATCCTCCCCGCCGAAGCCCTAGCCAAACACGGCTTCGAGGCGTTTGTCATCGGTAAGGGCTAATCGAAAATTTATTCCTGGTTCTTGGTTCCTAGTTCTTGGTTGGGCTCCGCGCCTTATCATTTCCTAACCAAGAACCAAGAACCAAGAACTTTTCTTCAAATGAACATTTTTACCGAACATCACCGCTTTCTCAATCGTCATGATAAAGAAGTTCTGTTAGAACAAAAAGGTCTAGCTATTTGGATGTGCGGTCTTTCCGGATCTGGAAAATCTACCATCGCTAACGCCGCCGAACGCATCCTTCACAAACAAGGTCACTTCACCATTATCCTTGATGGCGACAACCTCCGCACCGGACTCAACGCCAACTTGGGCTTCACCGATGAAGACCGCCTCGAAAACATCCGCCGCATCGCCGAGCTAACCAAAATCCTCGTCGAAAACGGTGTGATCGTCTTCATCTCCGCCATCACCCCACGTGGCGAACTCCGGGACCTCGCCCGCGGTATCGTCGGCGAGCAAAACCTCTTCGAAGTCTTCGTCAACGCCTCCTATGAAGCCTGCGAAAAGCGCGACGTCAAAGGCCTATACGCCAAAGCCGCCCGCGGCGAAATTGCCAACTTCACCGGCAGAGACAACTCCTTCGAAGCACCGCTCAATCCGGACCTCACTCTCCATACCGAGCGACTCTCCATCGAAGATGCCGCCATTGAATTAGTGGAAACCATCCGCGAAAGAATTACGCGCTAAAAGGTAGAGTATTCGTGGCTGGGACTTGCAGTCCCAGTCAGTCTCGGGGACATTCTGTCCCCAATTCTATAAAATAAGTCCTATGTGACCTATCTCTGGTCCCAGAGGCGCTATACCTTAGTATTTAACTCAAATTACTAATTATTTCTTGACCCCACCCCAAATCCCCCCCAAAACCCGCCGCACATTCTCTAATTGAACCGCGCGACTCCAGCCTGCCCCGATGTAGTTGGTGCTCGCGCTTCTAAATTAGACCCCCATATTTCACTCTTCACTCTTCACTCTTCACTCTTCACTCTTCACCCTTCTCTTTCTCCCATGAACTACAACCTCTCTCATCTCGATCAACTCGAGGCCGAGGCGATCTTTATCCTCCGGGAAACCGCCGCCCAGTTTCAAAACCCCGCCCTCCTTTTCTCAGGCGGTAAAGATTCCATCGTCATGGCATGGCTCGCGAAAAAAGCCTTCTGGCCCGCACGCCCTCCCTTTCCTCTCGTCCACGTCGATACCGGTCACAACTTCGAGGAAACAATGCACTACCGCGATGAGTTCGTAAAACTCCTGCGCGCTCAACTCATTGTGGGTTACGTCCAAGAATCCATCGATACCGGCCGCGTCGTCGAAGAAAAAGGACCTAACGCTTCCCGCAACAAACTCCAAACCGTCACCCTCCTCGATACGATCGAGAAACATCAATACGACGCCTGCCTCGGAGGTGGACGTCGCGACGAAGAAAAAGCCCGCGCCAAAGAACGCTTCTTCTCCCACCGCGATGACTTCGGCCAATGGGATCCAAAAAACCAACGCCCAGAACTTTGGAACCTTTTCAACGGTCGAAAAAACCCCGGTGAACACTTCCGTATCTTCCCACTCTCCAACTTCACCGAAATGGATATTTGGATGTATATCAAACGCGAAGAAATCCCCCTCCCTTCCATCTACTTCGCCCACGAACGTGAAATCTTCGAACGCAACGGAACCCTCCTCGGAGTCACCGAATTCCTCAAACCACAAGAACACGAAACCGTCACCAAAGAAATCGTCCGCTTCCGCACCATCGGAGATGCCACGTGCACCGGCGCCGTCCGCTCCACCGCCTCTAACCTCGATGAAGTCATCGCAGAAGTCGCCGCCGCTCGCCAAACCGAACGCGGCACACGCTCCGACGACAAACGTTCCGAAACCGCGATGGAAGATAGAAAGAAGGAAGGATACTTTTAACAGAGTTAAAAGTATCCTGTCAAAAGTCTTAATGTCCAAAGTCAAAAGTCGATGTTCCAGCCCTTCAATCAATCGCCCCAGCGATTCTATTATAGACCTTCGACTTTCAGACTTTCCGATTTCTTCATCTCACCAACGATTCTAGCACAAAGCTTCAACCTACTGAAAAACATTCAATCATCATGACCGCCGAACGCTTCGAAGATCTTAGAATCTGGCAAACAGCCAGATCCCAAGCTAATCGCGTCTATACAGCCTTCGGCTCTGAATCAATTGCTTCACGCGATTTCGGATTTAGAGACCAAATTCAGCGCTGCTCGGTTTCAGTCATGAACAACATTGCCGAGGGTTTTGAACGTAAAACTGACCAAGACTTTGCGAGATTTCTCGACATTGCCAAAGGATCTAACGGTGAACTACGAAGCATGCTCTATTTAGCTGAAGACCTTGACTATCTTCCTCATGAAACCGCCAATGAAATGAGGAACATCAGCGAAGAACTAAGCCGAGCCATCGAATCCCTCTCCAAACACCTTCGCAAATAATCTCCTATCATCCTCAAAACCAATCGCACCAGCGATTGTAATTTAGACTTTCGACTTTAAGACCTTAGACATCTTCAAAACATGGACCTACTTCGCTTCACTACCGCCGGCTCCGTCGATGACGGCAAATCCACCCTCATCGGTCGCCTTCTTTACGATTCAAAATCCATCTTCGAAGATCAGCTCGAAGCTATGGAGGAATCCTCGCGCAAACGCGGTGATGAAAACGTCAACCTCGCACTTCTAACAGACGGCCTCAAAGCCGAGCGCGAACAAGGCATCACCATCGATGTAGCTTACCGCTATTTCGCCACACCGAAACGTAAATTCATCATCGCAGACACCCCAGGTCACACCCAATACACTCGGAACATGGTCACTGGCGCCTCCACTGCCAACCTCGCCATCATCCTCATCGATGCCCGCAAAGGCGTCATCGAACAAACCAAACGCCACTCCTTCATCGCCAACCTCCTGCGCATCCAACACCTCGTGGTTGCAGTGAACAAAATGGACTTGGTGGATTACTCCCAAGAAGTCTTCGACCAAATCGTCGCCGACTACCGAGAGTTCGCTTCTCGCCTCGATAACATCGTCGATATCACCGCCATCCCCATCTCAGCCCTCAACGGCGATAACGTCGTCGATAAATCCAAACACATGGATTGGTACGAAGGCCCGACCTTCCTTTACCATCTCGAAAACGTTTACGTCGGTGGCGAAGAAAACCACGTGGATGCACGCTTCCCGGTCCAATGGGTCATCCGTCCCATGTCAGATGAATGGCATGACTTCCGTGGCTATGCCGGACGCGTTGCAGGTGGCGTATTCAAACCCGGTGATGAAGTCACTGTCCTTCCATCCGGCTTCAAAACCCACGTCAAAGCCATCCATTCACCGGACGGTGAAAAAACCGAAGCCTTCGCCCCACAATCTGTCTGCCTCACTCTCACCAATGAAATCGATATCTCACGCGGCGATACTCTCGTAAAATCGAACAACCCTCCGAAAGTCTCTCAGGACATCGAAGCCATGGTCTGCTGGTTCTCATCCAAGCCCATGCCCGCCCACGCTAAACTCGTCATCCGCCACACGACCCAGGAAACCAAAGCCATCATCCAGGAAGTGAAATACCAGGTCGATGTAAACACACTCCACAAAATCGAAGGCGTCGATACCCTCTCCATGAACGACATCGGCCGCATCACCCTGCGCACCGCCATACCTCTCATCCACGACTCCTACCGCCGCAACCGCTCCACCGGTTCCTTCATCCTCATCGACCCCGGCACCAACGAAACGGTCGCCGCAGGCATGATCGTTTAGCTGCGGCGTCCCGCCCACCCGTGGCTGGAAACCCTCAACTAATTTAACCCAAGCGCTGGTTCAGTGTTTCGGTGTTTCGGTGTTTCGGTGTTTCGGTGTTTCGGTGTTTCGGTAGTTCAGTGTTTCAGTTTTACCGAATTACCGCGCGCGTAGCGCAACCGAATCACCGCGCAAGCCGATTCTCAAATCACACTTTTCCAAAATCGACGCAAACGCGGACTCTACTTCTTTCCCGATATCGACCGCATCTCCCCCATGCAACGCTTCCATCAGCTCAGCATCCAAACCTCTTACCTCGGCTGCAGAACCATGGACATTCTTCACGTCGCCTGCGCCCTAGAAATCGGCGCAACCCAGTTCCTCACTTTCGATCAACGCCAACAATCCCTCGCCACCCAAGCCGGCTTAACTAGTTCCCCGCCATAACTGCTGCGCCGCGCGTCACGTCGTCCCTGCTGCCTCCACCCCCTCAATCTGAAAAAAATTTAGCCATGTTTTAATTGTTCATTTTTACTTGAACAAACGGCAACCATGCACAAATCTGAGTTAGCAAATCCAAACGAATTGCGCTTCAAAAAAAACCGCCTGCCAAGCCAGTTCATCGCCAAAATGGGGATTGCAACCAAGGGCGGTAGCGTGTTTGGCCTAGTCTAATTCCAGACCAATCAATCACGGATCCCGCCTCCTCCATGAACCGCCACTCTAGCCAGCCCGTAACTGGAAACCCTCAACGACTTTAACCCAAGCTCTTGCACTCACCGAGCAACAGTAATTCGGTTACCGCTTTGCGGCACATGTTTCAGTGTGTGACTCCGCTGCGCTCCGTCCAAGCCATCTCGGCTTTGCCTAAATTCTAATAGCTCGCCTACTCCGACACGTCGGGGCTAAATCTCACTCTGCTTTCTCTCTCACATCAATAACCCCTCCATTCCATGGTTTAAAAATAAGGAACGCAGGAACGCTCAACGAATCATGATGAGTTTCAGTAATGGCGTAGCCGAATTGGCTTGGACGTAATAAAATGGAGTCAAAGCAGGAAAAAAGCGAGAATCAAACCTTCCTAACTTCCTGCCTTCCTCATTAAAAATCTCTTCATTTTCCAACGAAAATCAAAAAAACAGAGAGCTGAAACAACTCCCTTTCACTATTCTTCCTCTTCCACTAAGCAACAAGCTCAGCCGCAAGTCACTCGCTCTTGAATCTTGCGTATCTTATCGCTTTTTCCTCCCATGCGCCCACCAGTCACTATCGAAACATTAGGCAACTTCATGACTGCCATGGGAAAGAAAACACATGGAGCCGGAAACATTTACCTGACAGGTGGTGCGACCGCCCTTCTCCATGGCTGGCGCCCCATGACTATCGACGTCGACATCAAGGCCGATCCCGAACCCTCCGGATACTTTGAATCCATCGCCTCAATCAAAGACGAGCTTGCAGTCAACGTCGAACTCGCGAGCCCACCTGATTTCATTCCAGAACTTCCCAACTGGAGAGAACGCTCCCTCTTCATAGCACGCCACGGCCAACTCGATTTCTATCACTACGATCCATATAGCCAGTCACTCTCCAAACTGGAACGCGGGCACGCCCGTGACCTCGCCGATGTCGACTCCATGTTCCGCCAAGGCCTCATCGAAAAAACACTTCTAATGAGCCTTTTCACCTTTATCGAGCCTCAACTCATCCGCTATCCCGCACTCGATCCAAAGAGCTTCCGTGAAACCGTCGAACAATTCTGCAATCAAAAATCCCCTTCTTAGCCATGACTGACAACGAGATCCATGACCTGATTTCCAACTTGCCGGGTGCCGAGCGTGTGGCTCAAGGACTCAATGATCATCGTGAAAACCGCCACACGATCCCAGCCTGCCTTGTCCGTATCGCTCGTCCGAGATTGACAAAAGCCGGTCTCATGAAGCCATCCCCACAACACGATATCCTTGCGGAGCTCCACCTCTATCAACTCTTGGCCTCCGAAGGAAATCAGGCTCACAGCCGCTATAACGCACTCATCAGGGAGCTCATCAGCTTCGAACACGCCTTGGATCAACGCCTCAGCAAAGCATCCTAGTCCTCACACTAAGGTAGGGTCGACACGCCGCTGTCGATTGATTCGTGGTCGCCCCACGACCACTCACCCTGCGGGCGCGCTGTTGCACGTCCAACCGCCCTACAAGCCTTCGGTCGTTTTAAAGATTTCAGCTACTAAGAGGTCAAAAGTTATTCAGTAATTGACTACGCGTTGCTCCGTCCAAGCCATTTCGGCTTCGCCTAAGTTTTGAATGCTCGTCTACCCCGACACGTCGGGGTTACATCTCGCTCTGCATTCAGTCTTACCGTAAAACCGAAACACCGCGCGCGCAGCGCAACCGATTGACTTCGCTACGCTCCGTCCAAGCCAAAAGGCTACGCCTGAGTAAAAAACTCGCTAACGCTCACACTGCTTTCACCGAGCGCGTAGCGCAACCGAAACACCGCGCGCGTAGCGCAACCGAAACACCGCGGCAAAGCCGCTCTTCCCATGAAACTTTCCAAAACCCCAGTCTTAATCCTGATGGCATTACTCGCCATGGCAGCGGGCTTCGTCGCATGGAAAATGGGATGGGTGGAATGGGCGCTCTCCATGAAGGAGCCCGTTCTCGGATGGTGCCGTTCCAATCCCATCGCACTCTTTGCAGTCATTGCCATCCTGCCCGGCTTCGGATTCCCCGCCAGCCCCCTGCTTATCCTTGCTGGCGCGGTATGGGGTTCCGATCTCGGCTCCTGTTTTATCGCCATCGCCGCCACCGCCCTGAACATGACATGGACCTACGCTGCCGCCGCGGGGCCGGCTCGTCGGCTCATCTCTCGCATACTCGGCTCCCGCTGGGACAGGTTGAGGGACATGGATCGCCGCAACCTCCTCAAGCTCACCCTACTGCTCCGCATCACCCCCGGCATCCCCCTCGTTATCCAGAACTACACCCTCGGCCTACTCGCCGTTCCCTTCGCATCCTACCTGCTCATTTCCGTCCCCATCAACGGCCTCTTCGTCACCGGTTTCGTGCTCACTGGCGGGGCAATCTTCGAAGGTCAGATTGGGCTGCTCATTTTAGGCATCTCCATCCTCATCGCTGCCTCCATCGCCTTGAAAATGATCCGACGCAGACTGGCCGCTACCAAGTAGCGCGACCTAGCCCAAGCCGCTGCGCCCCGCCCAATTCACCTTCTTCCACTCTCCGACCTCCGACCTATTCCAACTTCTTCTTATCTTGCGTCTCCAATTCTAGCCTCTTCTGTCCCTGATCGGCTTTTACGTAATCTTCAAACTTGAATTTCTCCAATCTACTATCAATCATACGCCTATGAAATGCGCCACTCATCAACTTCATGAGATGCGTAGCTTGATGATGCACCGTATCGTGGTAGAGCAATTCCAACAGGATCCCATCAAGATTATCGAGTTCGGATTAAACAATCTCCAACGCTGGCGTAAAAAAGGAGTCTCCTGCGATGATTTCGAAATTTGGGAAGAAATCCTTCGTTTTTCCCCACAACGTCTTCCAGAAATTCTCAGTAGTACAAGCGAGGAATCAATACGACTACGTCAGTCATCCCCCTTTGCCGGACTTGTCCCGGAAGAATCCCGACAAAAAATACTTTCTTCCACACAATGAACGTCGAGCAACTGCGGCATATTCTTCGCGCGGCAGCTGCCATCACCGGTGAAAATGTATTTGTCGTAATTGGCAGCCAAGCCATCCTTGGTTCTCATCCAGACGCCCCAAAAAGCCTTAGGAAATCCGTCGAGGGCGATACCTACCCGAAAAATCATCCTGATAAATCCATCGAAGTGGATGGAGCTATCGGTGAGCTTTCGCCCTTTCACCAAGAATTTGGTTACTATGCACATGGGGTCTCGCCCGAAACCGCCACACTACCTGACGGCTGGGAGCAACGACTGGTTGAACTCCAAGTCAACGATCCACTCGGCACAATCGGACTATGCCTAGAAAAACACGACCTCGCATTCAGCAAACTTGCAGCAGGTCGAGAAAAAGACATCGATTTCATCCTTGAACTACTCAAACACCGCCTCCTCAACCGAGGAAAACTTCTCCGCCTCATCAACTCCGAAAATAATCCAGAACTCAAACAACTTCTGATTCAAAACTGGACAATCGTTACCTCCAAAAAAGAAAAATAGACGGCTTCTTCCCAGACCGCGGCACTCCATCTGCCCGTAGCTGGAACATCCTGTTCCAGTCCGTCGCAGGGACATTCTGTCCCCGCTTTAACTCCACTGCGCTCTTCCAACCCACCCGACGTCCCGTCGACTAAAGTATGGTATAGTCGCTTTGATAAAGCGACCGCCGCGAAGCAAATCGTCCATCACTGATCCAATTCCCTCTTCATTTCATGGTTCTTTTTTAGGAATGCAGGAATGCTCAACGAATCATGATGAGTTTCAGTAATGGCGTAGCCGACTTGGCTTGGACGTAATGAAATGGAGTCAATGCAGGAAAAAAAGCGAGAATCAAACCTTCCTGACTTCCTGCCTTCCTCATCAAAAAACTCCTGATTTTTAAACGTAAATCAAAAACACAGAGCTACGCGCCCGCCGTTTCCTCCTGTCCAAAAAATCAAGAGTTTTAACAGGAGGTAACAGAGCTAACAGAGAGTTGAAACAAATCCCGTTCACACTTCTTCCTCTTTCCATGAAAATACTCATCACCGGCGGCGCCGGCTTCATCGGATCTCATCTTGTCGAGCACTTCCAAGGTATCGCCTCGGAAATCATCGTACTCGATAACCTCCGCTCCGGTTGTCTCGAAAACCTAGCAGGTCTCGATCACACCTTCGTTAACGGTTGTATCACCGATCGCACCTTAGTCGATTCCCTCATGCCGGGAGTCGATGCCGTGTTCCACCTCGCAGCCATGATTTCCGTCCCGGAATCCATGGCGAACCCCATCGAATGTGCCCGTATCAACGTCACAGGATTATTGCATGTGCTGGAATCCGCCGCCAACCACGGCGTTAAAAAAATCGTCCTCGCCAGCTCCGCCGCCGTTTATGGCGATAACCCAGTCGTCCCGAAAACCGAGGACATGATCCCGGAACCCAAAAGTCCCTACGCCATCACCAAGCTGGACGGCGAATACTACCTCGACATGTTCCGCCGCGAAGGCCGTATCAACACCGCCTCCCTCCGCTTCTTCAACGTCTTCGGCCCACGCCAAGATCCTAACAGCGCCTACGCCGCCGCCGTTCCCATCTTCATTAGCAAATCCCTCGCCGACGAACCCATCACCATCTTCGGCGATGGTCTACAAACCCGCGACTTCATCTTCGTCAAAGACGTCACCGCCGCTCTCGCCCACGCCGCCTTCAACCAGGATATGCATGGCATCTACAACGTCGGCTACGGCGGCAGCATCACTATCAACCAAATTACCAGCGAAATCATCCGACTCACCGGTTCCACTTCCCAAATCTCCCACGCCCCAGACCGCCCCGGCGATGTCAAACACTCCCGCGCCAACATCGACCGACTCTCCGCATTCGGCTGGAAACCCGCCACGACATTAACAGAAGCACTGGCACTCATGCTGAAATAACCCTCCAATCGAACCGCGCGACTCACGCCTGCCCCAATATCGTCATACTCGCGCTTCTTCTCTCATCCAGTCGCGCATTTTCTCTCTTCCCCTCTTCTCAAACCACACAGAGCAAGCTCCGCCACTCCCAAGCAGAGGCAAGCCTCCACACTCGTCAGACCGCCCAAATCACCTACCCCGACCCGTCGGAACTCGCGATCTTCATCATTCAACATCCCCCATCTCATCAGTTCATTTTTTTCTTGAGCAAACCTTCCCATTCCTCAGACTTTTACTATACTGTTTCTCTAGAAACAGCATCCACCACCCATAAAACTTCATAGTTCCGCCTGCTAAGCGACACAACCAAGGGCGGCAGCGTGTCTACAAGTATCGCGCGAAGCAGTTCCTCCACACGCCCAAGCATCCTTGCAATCGCATCCGAGGCGAAACCCCTAGCTGTGCTTGGCGAACTACTTTTCAAAAATCGGTTCGATGACCATTCTAGAAGCCTCCTAGACCATGCGATCAGTGACCGTGGGTATCCCCAAGGGTCGCTTTACGACGCGGCCTAGTTTTTTTAATCCACACCATTTTCACAGGCTTGTGTTAGTAGAATCCTTGTTTCAATTGCTCATTGACGGCGAGCAGCCGACTTTGGCTGTCTTTTGCGAAATGCTCTATCGTGATGCCGTCCACGCCGCATGCCCCTGCGTTGGACTTCACCTTTTCCAAGACCAGTTCAAGTGTCCGCACTGACCAAACTTTATCGATCAGACTGAACCACTTGTTTCCTTTTATCCCTTTATCAAGGGGCTGTCAGCATCGGCTCCGAATAAGCTCCACGTTCGGCTTTGTAGCGTTGCCACATGTCCTCTTCCGCTTGTTTATCCCTTTGTGAAACTGACGCAGATGGTTCTTCGTGTTTCATGGTCTCGTCCTTTCGACTTTCCTGCCGCCCTTCGCTCCACGGGTATTACCCCGCCTCTACACTTCAATGGCAGCTCTGACTTCTGTCTGGCGCCGCTCTCGCAGCTTCCCGGCCAAACAGATCTCAACGCTTCCACATTATACCTTCTCCGCATTCTCATTCCAACCATCCACAATAACCCGTTTCTCCCTCATTAACGAGGGATGTAAAGGGAAAGGTTTGGCCTCTCATGCGGCATACTTCGCCATACCCTATGAGGCTCTCCGTGGTTGTAAGCCGAATCGAGTTCGCTTTCATTTGGGACTGCGAATCCGCCTTCGTCTGCTCTCCACCCCATCTCACGATAACGCGGTAGCCTTCGGCTGCTCTCCTGTTACTCGTCTCGGTATATCTCAGACTTTCACTGGTTAATTTCACGTATGTGCGCACGCACCAGAACTGAGCCGCTGCGCCCTACCGCCTGACAATCCCCTTTACATGACAACCTTCCTTCTTGTCGTTTAAAACTTAAAATTTCCCATCATCTGAACACATGGATTCCAGTAAAATCAAAGGCATCATCTTCATCATCATCGCGATGTTCGTTGCCATATACCTTGGGGTGGGCGCCGCCACCTCTCAGGTCGAAGCTGTCCTTTGGGTTGTAGCGGGTATCACCCTTGCGGTTTTGCTAGCCCTTGGAAGGAATGTGTGGGTCGTCATCCCGATTGCAGCGGCCTTCACCGGTGGAATCACCCTGATTCCAGGATTCCCCCAGCCATGGTATGCAGCCACTCCGATCGTCGGGGTTTTTATGGTGATAATGTTCCTGATGCGCTCTCCCATGTTCACCTTCCGCTGGACCTGGCTGGACACCTTCATGCTCCTCCAAGCCTTCGCACTCTGGCAAACTTACGTCCGGAACCCAACCGGCCTCGCGCTTTTTGGAAATGATATATTCGGCGGTCGCCCCTATTTCGACTATGCCGTCGGGATTACCTGCTACTTCCTTCTGTCTGTTGTAAAAACCGATATCCAAACCTTCAAAAAAGTCGCCATTCTCGTGATCATCGCAAACATCGGGGACGACTTGTTGCGCGCGGCCACCAACCTTTCGGGCAATTTATCTGTGGCAGTTGGTCGATTCTATTCGAATGTTGATTATCAGTCCAATTCCGCTGGCGCGAGCTTCACTTTCGATGCAGATACTCGCTTCGGAGGCTTCATGCCGATCGGTATAACTCTCGCGCTGGTCTGTTTTGCATTCCGCAGGCCGCTTTCCTGTGCCATTCCCAAGCCGTTCTGGCCTTTTCTTTGTGCGATCGCCGCCGTTGTGTTTGTCCTGTTAAGCGGTTTCCGCAGCGCCCTCATTCGCGTTGCGTGCTATTTTATTGCCGGATCCCTTATCCGCCGCAAGCCGCTGGATATCGTCGCCGCTGCGGTCGCGGTAACCTTGTTACTTTTTGTTACCGGTGCCACCCTGGGACTATCCAATCTGCCCATGGGTGCCCAGCGGGCGCTCTCTTTCCTGCCCTTTGAGGTTTCGGACGAAGCGAAATATGGAGCCAAAGCCAGCTCCGATTGGCGTTTCGAGATGTGGAAAATTGTCCTCACGAGTGACAAGTATATCCAAAACAAGTTGCTTGGCGACGGGTTTGGCTATTCCAAAGCCGAACATTATGCCCAGATGAAAGCAATGGAGGGAACCGGTAACTATGACGGCGATAGCATCGACATGTTCATAGCAAAAGGCAGCTACCACGGGTGGCACGTCGAGGCCATACGCTTCACCGGCGTCATCGGGCTGATCATCGGCCTGTTCCTCTTGTTTGGCTTCGCGAGATACGCATGGAAGGCCGTCAAGCACTACCGGCATTCGGAATATCTCAGCTACGTGCTGTTCATCTGCATCCCATTCCTGATCGAACCGTTTTTTTACATCTTCGTGTTCGGATCCTACAAATCGGGCTTTGTCGAATTGATCGCATCCGCAGGCATCATCCGCCTTTTGGACAACATCAGGGTGGCCGAACTATCCGCTCTGCGGCTCCAGGCCCCTGAACCGGATCCCATCCCGCGTATGCAGGGTCATCAACGCACTCCCGCCCTTACGGCACAGATGGGACGTATTTCCTCGGGATCCTAACCGGATGCCATCCTTCGCGGCAATTGGAGGCCGCGCGGCCAGAGCAACCAAGCACCAGGACAATCTGATTGAATTTGATAACTTCGACGATCTGGCGCTATCTGAGAAGCGGCCCTGCTCTAAACCTTTGGGCCGGATACTTCTGTTTCGGCTCGACCGCCCTCTATGGCATCCTCTCACTACCGCTAGCAGTCAGGTTCCTTGACAAGGAGCACCTCGGCCTCTGGAACCTCGTAACCCAGGTCGTGGGTTACCTGCTCTGGCTCGACCTCGGCGTGGCCACCATGACGGGAAGAACCATGGCCGACCCCATACACAGCCGCGATCAGGATTCCATCGACCGCACCTGGTCGTCCATCATGCTCATCTTGGCGGCGCAGGCTACCCTGATCCTGATCGCCGGGTTTTGCTTCCTGCCTTTTTTCCTGTCCTTTTTCAGCATCCCGGGAACTCTGGCAAGTGATGCGAACTTTGTGTATCTGGGCACGGTGATTGTCACCGCACTGGGCCTGCCAATGCGAGCCATTCCCGGGGTTTTCCTCTGCCAAGACCGTCTGCACTGGTCCATGATCACTCAGGGCACCATGCCCTGGCTCAACCTACTGATCTTCTGGATCATGCTTGAAATGGGTTATGGCGTCCGCTCTTTTGTATTCTCTACTGCAGTTGTCGCTATCGTCCAGTATTTCTGGCTACGGCAGCTGCTGAAAACCGGCGGACAGGAATTGCGGTTCAAGCTGCGCTCGGTTTCCACCGCATCCATCCGACCCATCATCGGCTTCAGCTCCTCGATGATGCTGTGGGGCATTGCCCCCACCGCCATAGCCAGCATTCCCTCGGTGATCATCGGCCGTCAACTCGGCCTCGATCAGGTGAGCATCTACAATGTCACAACGAGGGTGCCCGTCATGCTCGCCTCGGTCGCCCTACGCACCTATCACTCGTTCTATCCGCGTGTGCAGAAACATTACGTTGCGGCGGAGATGCCGCGTTTCCGATCGCTCTACCGGCTTGCGACTTGGCTTTCTGTCTGGGCTACGGGGGCGGTCATGTTCGTGGCGATATTCGCCAATGAAACCGTGGTGGGTTTCCTGGCCCGTCCCGACTTCTTCGCAGGTTATCTGTTTACCGCGCTCATCGCGACCGGTCTGCTCGGCCTGGCCGTAGCCGAACACCTCGGCTCATTGTTTTATTGCGCGGGCAAAGCCAAACTGGTCTCCGTTGTTCTGGCTGTCGAAGTCGTTGCCACATTTGTGGTGGCCTCCTTCCTCTGCCATAGGCACGGCCTTGTTGGCGTGGCCGCCGCCATCGCGTTCATGCCCATGCTGGTGCGCATACCCTACTTCACCGCTTTCGGTTCCAAAGCTTGCGACAGCAGTCTCATTGCCTTGTACTCGCCGGCCATAATCGGTGTCATCGCCATCCTGCTCACCGGCTGGGGACTTTGGTTCTCGCTGCTCGCAGGTGACTTCGGGCCCGAAAAAGGAGGGTCTTACGCCATGATCGCCACGGGCTTGGCCCTCTCCTTCCTTTCCATACGCAGCGGATGGCACGAATTCAAAAAATACCGCACCACTTGAATCTACTAAAACACAATAAATACCTCAGAAAACCAAAACCATGAGTGTCGCTCACATTCCCTACAAAATTGACCCCAAAGCATCCAGATCCCATTATTACGAGGATCTGTGGAAGGAAGTGGCCCTGGAGCTACTTGCCCGGGAACAGACCGGCCTCTCGGGTTGGCGGCATCTGGACTTCGGCTGCGGCCGTGGCGAAACCATGAAACTATGCGGAAATCTTGGGATGGAAACCTGGGGGACCGATACGGATCCCGAATGCGTGCGTCTTTCGTCAGCGTTCGGAACGGCGGTGGCTCTCGATACAAGCGATCCTTTGGGACAATTCGGGGAAAAGTCATTCGATCTGGTCACCTGTTTCCATGTCCTCGAGCACGTCCCGCGCCCCAAGGAAACTCTGACCGCCCTGGCGCGCATCGCCCGCAAGCGGGTTCTAGTCGCTGTCCCCAATCTATCCGCGTTCCATGACCTCATCCGCACCCGATCCCACTGGGACTGCAATGTCAATGAGGGGCACCTGCAGTCCTGGGATCACAGCCACTTCCGCAGCCTAGCCGAGCGCCACTGTGGTCTCAGGATCCTGTCTTGGGGTTTCGACACCGTTCTGATCCCTCCCTTCTCGATGCTGGTGGAGCGCATGTTCGGCTCCAATGCTGCGCTCCGCATCGAAACCGGCCTGTTCAAAAAGCTCTTCCCCTACGCATCCCTTTCGGTCATCGCCTTGATGGAACCCATCGAAGGCTTCATTGCGCCAGAGTAGCGCCACATGCCTCCCCATGCTCCGCCTTGCGCTGCTCACCACCGATAACCGCGAAGATCGCCGCGACTACGCCCCATCACGGCCGTGGTTCGGCACGGCGGTTCAGGCGCTTCTCGACGGCTTCGCTTCCATGCCGGAAGAAGTGGAAGTCCATGTCATTTCCTGCGCACGCAGACACCTTGAATCCCCGGTCCGCCTGACTGCCAATATCCACTTCCACTCGATCTACGTATCGCCGAGGGCATGGTTGAAAACTGCTTACATCACCAACATTCTCGCCGTCAGAAACTGCCTTTCGGAAATCCGACCTGATCTCGTGCATGGCCAAGGCACCGAGAGAGACTGCGCGTTGACGGCGGCTTTTTCCGGCTATCCGAACCTGATCACCATCCATGGGAACATGCGTCGCCTAGCTCGCATATCCCATGCGCCCCTTTGGAGTTTCGCCGGGATCTCGGCTATTTTGGAAAACATCGCCATCCGGTGGTGCGGAGGGGTCGTCTGCCTCTCGTCACATTCACATGATCTGGCGGCACCTCTCGCGCGCCGGGCATGGCTCGTGCCCAATGCGGTGGACTCGTCGTTCTTCTCTGTCGCCAGGAATCCATCCGCCCAACCTCCTGTCATTCTCATCGTTGCGGATCTGCTCCCCAACAAGAACATCCTTCACTTTCTGGAATCCATCGCCCCATTCAGGGAATCCTGCCCATTCACAGTACGCGTGATTGGCAAGGCGCAGCAGGATTCCCCCTATGTCCGTGCGATCCAATCCTTCGCCGATGAACATTCCTGGTGTGGAATTGAACCTTTCGCGGATCGGGAACGCATCCGCGCAGCGATGGCCTCCGCCACTCTGCTGGCACTTCCTTCCATTGAGGAGAACCTGCCGATGGTGATTCTCGAGGCAATGGCTGCGGGACTTCCTGTCGCCGCTTCCTGCGTAGGAGGAATCCCTGATCTGATCACCGATCGCTCTACCGGAATGCTGTTCAACCCTGGCTGCCCAATTTCGATTTGCGACGCGATCCGGCATCTATTGGATCATCCCGCTGAACGCGAGCAAATGGCCGCCGCCGCACGCAAGAAAGTGCTACAAAATCATCACCCTGCGATCGTCGCTCACGCCCACCTCGAAATCTATCGATCCATGCTACCCGCGGGTGCATGAGCGTTCACCAGCATGACGCCACGCATTCATTTCGTCTCGTTTTCAACGCCAAGTTTCAGGCCGCGTCAGTGGCTGCTTGAACGCAGTGCAATCAATCCCGGCAAGGCGGATGTCATTCATACCTGGAATCCCACTCGCCTCGATCAGGATGGGTTCACACGCCGCCACGCCGATCTATTCCCAGAGTCAAAAGGGTTCGGTTGGTATGCTTGGAAACCGCACATCATTCATCGCACGCTGGCTTCGGCGAGTGATGGCGACCTGATCGTCTATCAAGATGTAGGGCGGCGGGATCCCATCATCATCACCTCGACTCTACAATTTTGGAATTCCTACTTGGACGTAACGAACCAAGACTGCATTCCCGGGGTGGAAATTCCGTGGTGGGGACCCAACAAGCTCTGGACCAAAAAAATCGCCTTTGATCACTTGGGTTTGGATGAACCTGCATACCGGGAATCGCCCCAAATACAGGCATCCTGGTCAATCTGGAGAAAGACGCCTGCCACACTCGAATTCACGAAAGAATGGGCCGATCTCAGCACCCGGCGAAGCCTGATCGGAGGCGAACAGTCCGAAGAGCTCGAGGGTGAATGTCCCGGCTTCGTCGAACACCGCTGGGATCAATCCCTGCTTACCCTGCTTACGAGACGAAACCATCTCCAGGTACTTACCGAACTCTCCGAACTGGAGCCTGGCTTCAATGAAAAATCCTGCTCCGCCTGGATGGAACGCTTCGGGCAAACGCCTTCTTCCTCTCCCGCTTCCCGGAGTCTTCAGGTTGCGGCAAGGGCTTACATCCTTCTCGAATCTGCGGCAAAACTCCTCTTCAAACGGCGGGAGTTCCTGTCCCCATCGGAAGCTGGAAGGAAATTCAACTAGACGCCTGCATCGCGACATCCCCATCGCATAATCCCGCCGGTATTGAAAGGCAATACCCCCACCGATAACAATCATAATGTCCCGCCCTATCCGTATCGCCTTTCTGGTGGTTGATGACCGCTTCGACAAGGATATGCCCGTGCCCTACTTCGGCACGGCTCCAACGGCCTTACTCAAGGGCTTTGAGGAACTGGGTAGGGATCAGGTTGAGGTTCATATTGTAAGCTGTCTCGCCCGGACGCTTCCCTGTCCGGAAAAACTGGCGGACAACATCTGGTTTCACGGCGAGTATGTGCCGAAGTGGGGTTTCTTGAGAACGCTGCATTCCGGTTGTATCCGTGCCGTTCGTCGCATGGTGAATGACATCCAGCCCGACATTGTCCATGCCCAGGGAGGCGAGCGCTGGTGCGCGGTCAGCGGGGCTCTGCTTCCCTATCCAAAGCTATTGACCCTACATGGGATACTGCGGGTGATCGACCCTCTCGTAAAACTACAGCCCAGACCCTACTGGAAACTGCAAAGCTTCCTTGAAAGACTCGCCGTTCCCCGCTTTGACGGATTGATATGCATCACATCGCATGCCCAAAGACAGATTGAAGACTGGGCAAAACAGACGTGGATCATCCCGAATGCGACGGATCCCCGCTACTTCAAGCTTGCCCGGAATCCTTCGGATCCGCCAGTCATCCTCTATGTCGGCTCCATCTACAGCTTGAAAAACCAGGTCGGATTCGTGGATGCATTGGAGCCGCTCGCAAGGGAATTGAAATTTATTGTTCGTTTCTGCGGCCACTTGGATCGCAACACCCCATACGGCGCGGAACTTGGCGAGCGCATCGACCGTTTCAGTTGGTGCGAGGAATCCGGACATTTGAATCGTGAGCAAATCGAACGTGAGTTGGAAAAAGCCTCGGTGCTCGCCCTGGTTTCCTTTGAGGAAAACTGTCCCATGGTGATTCTTGAGGCTATGTCCGCGGGGGTTCCCGTGATCGCCAGCAAGGCCGGGGGTATCCCGGACTTGATCCAGGACGAGAGCAATGGACTTCTCTGTTTGCCGGACAGTGCGGAATCGATCCGCACAGCGGTTCGCCGGATGCTGACCGAGCCAGAACTCGCCCGGCGCTGCGCCAACCAAGCGAAAGAGGATGCCGAGGCACGCTACACTCCTAAAGCGGTGGCAGAACAGCACCTCAAAGTCTACCGAAAACTTCTGAATCACTATGCTTCCAAAAGCCCGAATCTGAACCGATGAAAGTCCTCCATATACTCAATGAACTAAAGCCATCTGGTGCGGAGGTCATGCTTGAACTGGCAGGCCCGATCTGGCGAGACCTCGGATGTTCTCTACACGTTACTGCTTTCTCCGAGAAAGCTGGCGCCTTCTGCGACAGACTCCGTGCTGCCAATTGGGAGGTCAGCCACGTGAACAGGGCAGGGGGGATTTTGACACAGCTAGTTCGCCTCAAATCTCACATCCAGGCAATAGCACCCGACATCGTACATTTGCACCAGGAAGGGCTATCACTTCCCATCTGTTTCGCTGTAAAATCAACTGGAATTCCATTTGTGCGGACAGTTCACAATAATTTTCCATTTACTGGTTCACTGAGATTGCGCAAAACCGTCGAGCGCTGGATTTTTCGCAAACTTGGGGGAAGTTTTATAGCCATCAGCCCTTCGGTTGAAGAAACCGAGTCGGTGCGATTTAAGAACCCAACCAAACTTTGTTGGAATTGGTTCGATTCCTCGGGATTCCGCCAACCGACACGAACTGAAAAGATCCAAGCCCGTCAAAAGCTTGGTATCCCGGAAAATCAGATAGTCTTGGTTTCTGTTGGCAACGGTTCAGATGTTAAAAACTATCGTCTCATCGTTGAATCGATCCCAATGATTGATCATGCCCAAATCCACTATTACCAAGTTGGCAATCGGCATCCATTCGGTGTTGATGAACGAATTGCACATGAACTCGGAGTTGAAAATCGGGTTCATTTCGTCGGACCAAGCCACGACATCCAAAGTTGGCTCTGGTCTTGCGATCTATACGTCATGCCATCGATTTACGAAGGCTTTGGATTGTCGGCTGTGGAAGCGCTTGCCAGTGGCTGCGATTGTTTGTTTGCCGACTGCCCGGGATTGGTTGACTTCAAGCTCGAAGGGGTGGTGGCCAGATGGATTGATCCAAGCCCATTAAACTTTGCCACAGAAATCAAAAGCGCAATAAATGCCCCGATGTCACAGGAAAATCTGACAAAGAACTCCAGGATCGTGAGAAATGGATTTGATACCAAAACCCGGTGCACGGCCTATTACGAGCACTGGAAGCATGTAATCGATTTATGGCGGTGATCCATATTGTCTTTATCTAAAATTTACAAATTAAAACATATTACCCATGAAACTACACCTCGGCTGCGGCCCTTATTTTATCGAAGGATGGATCAACGTCGATTACTCCTTGGGCGCGAAAGTTGCAAGCATACCAGTTCTGGGCTCCCTCGTGAAGGCGTTCAATTTGTTCCATATCGACTGGGACCCGCGGATTGTCCTCCACAATCTGGCGGAGCCGCTGCCATGGGCGGACAGTTCGGTGGAATGCATCTACACCTCCCACACCCTTGAGCACTTGCGGTGGGAGGATGGAGAGCACCTCATGACCGAGTGCTACCGGGTTCTCAAGCCGGGCGGGGTGCTCCGGATCGTGGTGCCGGATCTCAAATCATCGGTTGACGATTATCTTGAAGGAAAGATCCCTTGCGAGCGCTTTGTGGAGTCCCTACTGGTTCTGAAAAGCAAGGGTGCCAACTTGAAGCACAAGATCCTGGGTATGGTGGACGAGGGGCACCTGCACAAGTGCATGTATGACACACCCGGACTGGTTCGAATTTTGAATCAGCATGGATTCCAAGCCGAATCCAAGGCCGCCCATGAAAGCCGCATCCCCGGCATAGAAAAAATCGAGAAAATCGACCGCACCATCCGCGCCGTGGTCGTCGAAGGGGTGAAGTGAAGCCGGTGTTTCGGTGTTTCGGTGTTTCAGTAAGAGGAGAGCGAAATGCCGAGCGGAGAGCCGTTGGGTCTTCCTCTCCAACCGATTCTCCGAAACACCGCGCCGCAGGCAACGGAAGCACCAGTTCTAAGGTGTTTCTGTAAGAGAAGAGAGAAAGAACCGGTGCGAAGCGACTGATCCTTTCTCCCTTACCGATGCACCGAATCACCGAGCCGCGCAGCGGCAACCGAACCACCGACCGCGCAGCGGCACCGAACCACCGAGCCAAAGGCTACCGAATCAAGTGTCCAAGAACATCTGGATCATCATCCCCGTCCACAACCGGCGGGAGACCACGCGTGCCTGCCTCTCCAATCTGCGCGCACTTGGAGAATTGGAGAAATACCAGGTCTGTGTGGTGGATGACGCATCGTCGGACGGCACCGCTGAAATGCTGGCTGCGGAATACCCGGAAATCAGAGTCATTCAGGGAAACGGCCACCTCTACTGGGGCGGCGGAATCGCCACCGGCATGATGGCCGCCCAAGCGGCCTCTGCGGATGTCCATGTATGGCTCAACGACGACTGCCTGCCGGACGAAAACAGCATCGCCTGCGTGGTCGAACGTGTCAGAACCACCCGGGGCATGTGCGGCGGCATCTGCCGGGATTCGGAAGACCCGACCCTGGTCACATACAGTGGATCTAAAAACGGAGTCTCAGGATTGATTCAGCCCCTGCCAGGTCAATACGAGGCCGTTGACATCATGAACGGCAATCTGGTTGCCATCCATGCCGAGGCGGTCGAACGGGTCGGGATTCTCGATTCGAAAAGGTTCCCTCACTATGGAGGCGACATCGCCTATTGTTTCCGAGCCAAAGCCATGGGACTGGCCACGGAGGTCGCGGGTTCTGCCACGGCCGTAAACGCCCGCGGGCGACCGCTTGATTCATTCGGAGTCTCCAAACCGGCGAGCGCCATCTTCAAGGAGCCCTTCCGCCTGGCATCCTCCCTCTACTGGCCGACCCACTGGCAGGTTCTGCGTCTTTGCTACGGCTGGGAGGCCTACCTCCACTGGCCCGCTTACTTCATCCGCCTCATCGGGCTTTGGCGTAACGCGTGTAGGAAGAAATGATTTTGGATGTTTGATTTTGGATTTTGGATGAGAAGATGATGAAAGAAAACAATTTGATTATTGAGGAGTCATACGCGTTTGCCCTCGAGGTGATGCGGATCTCCAAAGAGATGCGGGCACAAAAAGAGTTCGATCTCGCATCCCAGTTCTGGAGATCTGGCACCAGTATCGGAGCCAACGTAGAGGAGGCGCAGGCGGCCCAGAGTCGAGCGGATTTCCGGTCGAAAATGGCAATAGCGGCCAAGGAAGCTCGCGAATCCCACTATTGGCTCCGTCTTACCCGTGACGGAAAAGTGCTACCAACATCCGAAGTCTCACGAGCGATCGAACATATCGAAAGGATCATCCGCATCTTGACGTCAATCGTCAAAAGCTCAAGCGAGTGAATCGTACTAAGTCTTTCCATCATCCAAAATCAAACATTCAAAATCCAAAATCCCTTCCCTCCAGTGATACGAGTCGTACTCCGTGGCCGCACAGGCAACAATTTCTTCCAATACGCGGCCGGTAGATATCTTTCGGAAAAACACGGAGTTCCCCTGATCCTTGACGCCTCATGGATGGCCACCCGCGATTACCGGCAGGCACTCGAACTGCAACGCCTGCCGCTGGCGGCGGAGATCCGGCGCGGCCCGGCGCTGGCCGCCCGCTGTTTGCGCGGCGTGACCGGACGGCACTGGTTGGAATGGAAATTTCAGGACATCTTCCGGGAGCCGGATCACGACCATTCCTTCAACCCAAGATTCCTCAAACTCGGCGAATCCAGCCTCCTTCTCGGCTATTTCCAGTCATGGAAGTATTTTCAGGAAATCCGCGGAACGCTCCTCCAGGAGATCAATCTGGACTCCCTGCCTTGGGATGCGGCTTCGCTCGCCCTGCGCGAGGAACTCTCCGCTACCGAATCGGTGGCCGTCCACGTCCGCCGCACGGACTACCTCGATCAGGAGCTCACCCGCGTCTGCGGCGAAACCTACCACCTCCGCGCCATGGATATGATGCGGCAGCAGTTGCCAAATCCCGTGTTCTATTTCTTCAGCGACGATCTCGAGTGGTGCCGCAAGCAGTTCCAGTACGCCGATTGCCGCTTCGTCGATCTTCCGGGAGCGGGTCTTGACCCGTTCATGGACATGCGGCTGATGGCACGTGCCAGCCACAACATCATCGTCAACAGCAGCTATTCCTGGTGGGGCGCCTGGCTCAACCGGAATCCCGGACAAAAGGTCATCTCCCCCAATGCCTGGGGTATTGGTGGCGCAAAAGTTCCTATGGAGGAGAAGATCCTCTCACACTGGTCCACCATTGCAGGCTAATCCAAACCAAATCTATCTATGAAACTATCCGCCGAAAATAAAATTGCCGTTCTTCAGCTTCGTAATTCGCTGCTGCGTGTATTCCCATGGTTCGCCGAGGCCGGCGAAACCTTTCAGTTCCTCCGTAGGGTGAAACAATTCCGGGCGGTGGGTTGGGTTGGCTCGCCGCCCTATCTAGTCAAACGTGCAATGTTGAGAGCCGAAGCACTACGCATCGGAGCGGTAAAATTCATCGAGACTGGAACATATATGGGTGATACCCTGTGGGCGCTCAGAAACAATTGCAAAAGGCTGATATCCATTGAGGTGCAGCCTAAGCTCGCCGAAATCGCAAGATCCCGTTTCAGGAACATTCCTCACGTTGAAATTATCACAGGAGACTCCGCTGTGGAACTCACGAGGGTGGCGGCCGGTATCGATGGCCCATGCCTGTTTTGGCTGGACGGCCATTACTCGGCCGGCATGACCGGGCGAGGCTCCAAGGATTGTCCGATTTATGAGGAACTCGCTGCAATCGCCGCACAATGCCGCCATCCATTCAGCATCATGATCGACGATGCCCGCTGCTTCGGCAGCGATCCCGCTTACCCGGAACTCGACGCCATCCGGGATCTCTCCCAAAAAATATTTCCGGATCATGATTTCAACTCATGGAATGACGTGATTCACATCACAGTGAAATCCTGAATACGCATCTGCCCGATACATTCATAAGTGACAACAAGTCTTGTTCGCCAAAGTCCATTGAAGCTCCCTCAAAGCCGATTTAACTGAATTTCAATTCTTATGGTCGAACTACTACGAAAATGGGCGGTTATCTGGAAAATGCTTTGCTTTGCCATCTTGCTGTTGGTTTGCGCCGAGGTGATCACCCGCATCTACCTTACAAGTCCCTCCAATCAGATCTACGACGCCCGGCTGGGTTTCGTTTATCAACCTGATTCAGTCCTCTTCAACGCTTCTGAGGGAGGCGCGCATCTCCGCTTGAATCACCTGGGACTCAACACGGACCCGATTAGACCGAAGGAAGGACGCCGCAGGGTCTGGTTTCTGGGAGACTCAATCACCCAAGCAGCACAGGTTCCGAGACACGAGAATTTCTGCTCTTTGCTTATGAAAGAACGTCCGGATCTCCAAGCCATCAACGGCGGACGTTCGGATGCCGGCCCCTTGGAATATCTTGAAATCTATAGGCGACTTAAAGCTGACATCCAAGCTGACGTCGTGGCCATCGTCCTTACGGATGGCGATCTTGCTGACATGAAAAGAGCCAAATACGACTTGTCCCGCAACAAAGACCATGAAATTGAAGATGTCCAGTTGCATGCATCCGCCCGACAGAGGCTGAAAAACATGGTTCAACCCTTGATTTCTCGGTCCGCACTTGCCACTCATCTGATGAGGAGGGCGAAACCTTTGATCACCCAAGGCGGCGAGATTGAATTCAAAGAAACTCAGATCACGACCTCACAGGTCGCGAATGGCGATCAAATCACCATTGAGTTGCTATCCTACATCATCAAAACCATTTCCAAGGACCAGAAGACCTTCGTGATCCACATTCCGAACATTTCCTACGAAAAGAACCGCAGGGCTTCGGTTTCGCCGTCTTCTTTGCAGGCGACTCGCATATTCAATGCTGCTGCCACCAATTCAGGCACGAACTTGATTACCCTTGATACTCCTTTTATCGAATCCTACCGCCAATGCGGGCAACCTGGACATGGGTTTATGAACGCGGTGATTGGTGCGGGGCACATCAACGCTCTCGGACATGCTGCCGTGGCGAAGCATCTCGGCGGCGCCCTAAGCGGTAATTGAGCATCCACCAACCAGCTGTCTGATGATTTTCACGTCGCTTCATTTCGCCGCATTTTTCGCGATCTTGGCAATTCTTCTCTCCCTTTTCAAAAAAGGCGATTCGAGAGAGATCCTGCTCGTTGTCGCCAGTTACTACTTCTATTCCGTATGGGATTACAGGTTCCTCGTCCTGTTGATTTCATACACCCTTATTGGCTGGATTCTTGGGATCACTTTGGAGCGCGAGACTTCTGAACTCCGCAGAAAGTGCTGGCTCGCCTTGGGGATTTCCATGTCTGTAGGCGGATTGTTCTTCTTCAAATATGCGGAGTTGTTCTATCGCACGTGGTTCCAATTGACCGGCCAGCAAGAACCAGATCCGCTTGGAATCGTCCTACCAGTTGCTATTTCATTCACAACTTTCGAGCTCATCAGTTATCTTGTGGACATCTATCGGGGCGATGTGAAGGCGGCAAGCTCCCTGAGGAAGTTTTCCCTCTTCATGGCCTTCTTCCCCCGTTTGGTCGCCGGGCCGATCATCCGCCCTGCGGCATTTCTGCCGCAAATCGCTGGCCCGCTTTCATTCGATGCCAAAAAAATCCGGAAAGGCTCCCAGTTGTTCCTTGGTGGACTGGTTCTGAAGTTGGTAGCCGCTGACAACCTCGCCGTCTTTGTGGATGCGGTCTATCAAAACCCAGGACTTTACAGTGCCGGAACGCTTTTTTTCACCGCATTATGCTACTCGGCTCAGATATTCTGTGATTTTCATGGCTATACCCTGATGGCAATTGGCTTGGCGCTAGTCCTCGGCATCACCCTTCCGGAGAATTTCCGAATGCCTTATAACGCGTCCAGCCTTACGGATTTCTGGAGACGCTGGCATATTAGTCTCTCATCCTGGCTCAGGGACTACATCTACATCCCCCTAGGCGGCAGTAGGAAAGGCAGGTTCAGAAACTATCTCAATCTGTTCCTGACCATGGCAATCGGTGGGCTTTGGCACGGAGCTTCCTGGAACTTTCTCATCTGGGGGATGCTTCATGGATTCTTTCTGTTGATCGAAAAACTCTATTCGGACTTTGGGCCATCATCTTCGGGCTCTGGGAAGCATCTCCCGGGTCGGGTGTTTTTCGGCACGATTTCCACTTTCCTGCTGGTGACTTTGCTCTGGATTCCATTCCGCAGTCCGGATTGGCAAACTACTATGACTTTCCTCAGGGGCGCATTCTCACCAGGCGAAGGTGTTGTTTGGTATCAGAGTCAAAGCGTTGTCATCATGACCCTGCTGGTAGCTTGGCATCTGGCACATGCGTTCGCGCAAAACGCACTCAAAAGCATTCTTCCGGATGAGAACCCGGCTTTCAAAAATTATGCCTGGAGTTTGATCAGCGTGATGGTGATTTTAATTTTTGCGGCCCAGAACACCTCCCCGTTCATCTATTTTCAATTCTAATCCCAAGGCCCCCTAACACCTGTGGATCCACTCTCCGCTTCACGCACGCCACTCTCCGTCGCCATTCTTCAGGAGAGCGTCGAGGAATATCGAATCCGGTTTTTCGGGGTGCTTTATCACCTGCTCGCGAAACAGAGAATCGAAATGACACTCTGGGTCCACGAAGCGGGTATTCCCGCGAAGTATCGAGATCTTCCCTATTTGCGACCTCTCTGCTGCTTGGGGAAAGGGAGACTTCAATGGGCAAGAATGCCCCTTGAGGTGAAGATGGCCGATTTGCTGATCCAACCCCAGCAAGTCCGTCATTTGTCTTTCCTTGCCTGCCTTCTCTGGCGCCGGGCAACCGGACGCCTGAACGCGTTCTGGGGACATGGCCGCTGCTTCGATCCCGACTTCGATCAACGCTGGAGTGAAAAGGCGAAGCGCTGGTTTTCCACCCGGGTGGACTGGTGGTTCGCCTACAACAACCTGAGCGCGAGGATCATAGAAGACCTCGGATTTCCCAAGGAACGCATCACTTCGGTGATGAATGCAACCGATACGGTGGAACTGCGAACCCGCCTCGCGGAGGTCAAGGCGGACGGCCTGGACCACTGGCGGCACAAGCTCGGGATCGGCCCCGGCCCCGTAGGGGTTTTCACCGGGCGACTCTATGTCAACAAGCGGGTGGAATTCACCCTGGAGGCGGCCATGGCCATCCGGGAACGCATCCCGACATTCGAAATGATCTTCATCGGCGACGGCGAGGACAGGAAACTGGTCGAAGCCGCCGTGGCAGACCATCCTTGGATCCATTACCCCGGGCCGCTTCAGAACGCGGACAAAGTCCCCTATTGGGCGATCGCGGATGTGCTAATCAATCCCGGCGTGGTGGGCCTGGTGATCAACGACGCCATGGCGCTCGGCCTGCCGACCCTGACCACGGACTATCCCAAGCATAGCCCGGAGATCGACTACCTGGAAGACGGGGTGAATGGTCTCATCACTTCTCCGTGGACCGGGACAAAACCCTTTGTCGACGCTACGGTCGATCTCCTCAACAACCCTGATCGCCTTGCTGCCATGAAGCGGGCCGCCTGGACGAAGGGCTACTCGTTCTCGGCGGAGACAATGGCCTCCACCTTCGCAAAAGGAATCGCCGCTGCCCTCGCCTCGTCAAATTAACCCTACGGAAAGCATCCAATCCCCAACTACAACTCCATGAAAGAACTCATCAAATCCAACCCCTTGCTACGTGCCATCGTCTTTCCTGTCTACCGATTGAGGACGCTAAGTGGCTATCTCTCGCCTTCGCTGAAGCAAGGCTTGTCATGGCTCTTGCATTCCCGGGAGACGACGAACTTCACCTACGAACTCAGCGAGAAGAACAAGAACTATCTCGTTTCGGCGCTTTCCATCGTGACAGGCAAGCCGTTCGACGAATTACTCTCATACGTCAGGGAAATAGAGAGTGACGTTTCGCTGAAAGAACATGTCGCGGCGGCTACCGCGAAGAGCGACCTGGCCTACAAGGCGGATCGCGAAGCGCGTTTCCACAAACGGATCGGGTGGTATGCGATCACCCGCGCCATGAAGCCGAAAGTCGTCGTCGAAACCGGCGTCGACAAGGGGCTTGGATCGGTCGTTCTCTGCGCCGCGTTGCTCCGCAACAGGAATGACGGCGAGCCGGGACGCTACTACGGGACCGACCTGAATCCGGTGGCCGGCTACCTGCTCAGCGGCAAATACGCGGATGTCGGTGAAATTCTCTACGGCGATTCGATAGAAAGCCTGCGCGCATTGGCTGACCCGATCGATATCTTCATCAACGACAGCGACCACAGTGCCGAATACGAAGCGGCCGAATACGAAACGATTAAAGACAAGATGTCCCCGACCGCCGTCATCCTTGGCGACAATTCGCATGTCACAGACAAACTGTTCCTGTTCTCCCGCCGCAATGACAGGCAATTCATTTTCTGGGAGGAAGAACCCGTTGACCATTGGTATCCAGGTGGAGGCATTGGATTCAGTTTTTAGGTTTTAAGTCCAGAGCTTCCGCTTGGTTGAACCGTTGATGAAAGCTGAAACCACATCCCATTTGCAATCCTTAGATGTCATCCGGGGAGTTGCCATCATCATGGTGTTTTTCCACCATGTGATGTTTTGGTCTCACGGGTCGGCGAAGGTAGCTTGGGATGGCTGGCATCGTGACATCACACAATGTCTTGACTGGTTGCCTTTCCTTCCCATCACGGTGGGATATTTTGGTGTGGCCGTCTTTTTTGTTGTCAGCGGGTTTTGCATCCATCTGAGCTATGCAAAATCAGTGCATCAAGCGGGAACTGCAACAACACAGCGTATTCTATCGCAAAAGGCGCCCATCAAAGCTTTCTTCATCAAACGTTTTTGGCGGATTTACCCTCCCTACCTATTGACAGTTCTCATATTTCTTGCGGGCGATGCTTTTATTGGACAAATCGACGGAACAAGCGAGGCCTTGTGGCAGGGCATAACCCACGTGTTGCTGGTTCACAACTTTTTCGAAACTACGCATTATGGGATCAATCCTTCCTTCTGGAGTATTTCCATCGAAGCGCAGCTCTACCTCATTTACCCGGCTCTCTTTTTTATTGCGTTGAAATACGGGTGGGGAAAGGCACTGGGGATTGCATTTATTTTTGAAGTTACGTTAAGAATTCTGGGCATAATGAGCGTCTACCCGCCAGGAGATGGTTCACGGCTACTGACATGCGGGCCGTTCTACTTCTGGTTTTCGTGGGCAATAGGGGCTTGGCTTGCGCAGAGATATATCGCTGGACACGATTTCGGTATTCTAAGTTCCAAATGGTTTACGTTCATAAGTATATTAATGGTTATTTTAACGTGGTTTATCCGTCCTTGCGAGCACTTCCAATTTACAGCAGTAGCGACAGCAACTGCCTCCATTTTGGCGCACGCCATAACCCCAAGGAATATAATCGGAGGAAGGAGCCTCTTCCACCGGCAGTCCTTAGGAATCCGGATTCTTGCATTTTTCGGAACGATTAGCTATAGCCTCTACCTCATCCATCAACCGCTAATCAGTGTCGCCAACAAGCTCCTCCTAAAAATCGCAGGAAAACTCGAAGCCACCTCGGCTTTCTTGATCCTGGGGCTTTCTTTGGTCCCGATAGGAGTCTGCGCCTGGTTGTTTTACCGGTTCGTTGAAGTTCCATCGATGAGACAAGCGAAAAAATTCCTAAGCGTATGAAAATCCTAGTATCCGCAGCGTCTTGCAGCCCTTACCGGGGTTCCGAACCATCCATCGGGTGGAAAGTAGCACTGAACCTTTCCCTTACACATGAAGTTCATGTGGTGTTACTTGCTGGGTATGAACCTGAGATCAATCGGGCTCACCAGGAGGGCTTGATCCCATCCTCCCTGCATTTTCATTTCATCGGCCCGAACTGGGAGACACCACCAAGCCCCCAACGGGAAAAGGCATTCTGGTGGAAGTGCTACCGGTCATTCCTTACACAATTGCCCGCAACTGTCCGCCGCCTGCAAGCGGAACAGCCGTTCGACCTAATCCACCACGTGACCTTCGCGACCTGGCGTTTGCCGGTTCCCTTGTATGACATGGGGATTCCGTTTGTCTGGGGGCCGGTGGGCGGAGCGGAGAAATTTCCGCCGGGACTTCTTGGAATCCTGAGTCCCAAAGCGATGCTCTTCGAACTCGTCCGTTATGCCGGCAATGCGGTGGGCCGGCTGAGCCCCGGACTGAGGACGATGATCCGGCGGACGGATGCGGTGATCGCCAGCAATCCGGATGCCTTCGAACTTCTGGAAAAATTGCGTGGTACGCCGAAGGGTATCCACTCACTGCTGGTCACCTCGTTCACAGCCAAGGAGCGGGAGGCGCTGGGCAGCGCGGAAAAGCCACCCCGCCGTGACGAGCGTTTTCTCCATGCCTTTGCAAGCGGTGCGCTGGAAGGCCGCAAAGGTGTTTCACTGGCACTCGACGCCATCGCCTTGGCAAAGAAACAGGGATTGCGAATCCGGTATCGTGTCGGTTCCCATGGCCCTGAGATCGGGCACCTGCGCGAGCAGGCCAAGAAGCTTGGTCTTGGGGAAGAGGTCATTTTCGGTGAGCCGATGCCACGTGATGGCTATGTGCGTGAACTTCTCGAGAGCGACATCTATCTGCTACCCAGCCTGCGGGACAACGCCCCTTCCACACTCATGGAGGCCATGCTCGCGGGATGCGTCCCGCTTGTGGCGGCATGTGGCGGGCCTGATGTGATTGTTTCCGACGACTGCGGTTACCGGGTGCCGGTGGCATCCCGGAGCCAACTCGTCGGGGGCGTTGCCAAGGCGCTTCTGGAACTCCAGGCGGATCCTCCGCGGATGAGGGTTCTAGGCGCGAAGGCGCGGGAGCGGATTCTCAGGAACTACACGATTGAAAGTTATATGGAATCCACCGAGCGGATCTATGCGGAGGTGCTTCGTTCCCGCTCCGCACCCGGTGGTTCGGTGGCCTGCGGCTCGGTGCTTCAGTGAGTCGGTTGGAGAGCAAGACCCGGTGGCTTCCCGCTCTTCTCTTACCGAAACACCGAAACACCGAAACACCGAAACACCGAAACACCGAAACACCGAAACACCGAAACACCGAAACACCGAAACACCGAAACACCGAAACACCGAAACATGATCATCAGCAGAACACCACTTCGCATGAGTTTCGCCGGCGGCGGCAGCGACCTACCTTCCTATTACCGGGAACACGGTGGGGCCGTGATTTCCACCGCGATCGACAAGTTCATCTATGTTACCGTGAGTGAGAAATTCGATTCCCACATCCGGGTGAGCTATTCAAGGACGGAGGAGGTCGAGTGCGTTGATCAAATCGCCCACCCCTTGGTGCGTGAGGGAATGAAGCTGAGTGGAGTGACGGATGGGATCGAGATCACCTCCGTCGCGGACATCCCCGCCAAGGGAACCGGGCTGGGATCATCCAGCAGTTTCACTGTCGGTCTGATGCACGCGCTCTACGCCCATCGCGGCCTGCATGTCCCGGCGGAGCGGCTGGCGGCGGAGGCTTGCGAAATCGAAATCGAACGCTGCGGTGAGCCGATCGGAAAGCAGGACCAGTACGCGGCGGCCTACGGTGGCTTGAGTTTCATCCGATTCAATCAGGATGATACCGTCTGCGTGGATCCCGTGATCTGCCGCCGAGACACCATCTGTGAGATCGAAGATCAGATCCTTGTCTTCTACACAGGGATGACACGAAGCGCCTCAGCGCTCCTCAAATCCCAGGGAGAGGCCTTGGCCACCAAGGCGGACAAGCAGCAAACCATGGCGCGTATGGTAGGTCTGGCACACGATCTAAAACATGAAATCGAAGCCAACCGGCCGGATCAATTCGGTGCCATTCTTCATGAATCATGGCTGTTGAAACGCAGCATCTCCGACAATATCTCGAACTCTCGGATCGACCATTGGTATGAAGCGGCCCGGAAGGCGGGTGCAACAGGTGGTAAGATTCTCGGAGCAGGTAGCGGAGGATTCTTGATGCTCTCCGTCGCCGACGAACACAAGAACGCGGTACGAAGATCCCTGCAGGAACTCAAGGAGGTCTCGTTCCGTTTCGAGCCACAGGGAAGCAAGATTATTTTCGTCCATTAAACACATGAAACATTATTTAATCACCGGCGGAGCCGGATTCATTGGTAGCCAGCTTGCCGAAGTCCTGCTGGGCGCGGGGCATCGTGTCACCGTGATTGATAACTTCTCGCTCGGCACCCGGGCGCATATCGTCAAGGCTCAGCAATCATCATGCTATCACCTGATCGATGCGGATCTCGTGGAGACCTCCCTCTGCATGGATCTGCTCAAACCCGTTCATTCCGCCCATTTGATTGACGAGGTCTGGCATCTGGCCGCGAACTCCGACATCAGCGCGGGCGTTTCCGATTCGTCAATCGACCTGAGGAATACCTTTCTCACCACACACTCGGTGCTCTCGGTAATGAAAGAACTGGGTATCAAGCGGCTCGCCTTCTCGTCCACATCCGCCATCTATGGAGTGCACGATGGTGCGATGAAAGAGGACATCGGCCCGCTCTTTCCCATTTCCAACTATGGGGCCATGAAGCTGGCCTCCGAGGCGGCGATCAGTGCGGCGCTGGAGTCCTATCTGGAACGCGTATGGATCTTCCGCTTCCCGAATGTCGTGGGTCCCCGCGCCACGCACGGCGCGATCTTCGATTTCATCGGCCGGCTCCGCCAGAATCCCGAAGAGCTCGTGGTCCTCGGAGATGGAACCCAGCAGAAACCCTATCTGCATGTGTCCGAACTGCTGGACGCGATGATTTACATCACCACCCACGCTTCTGGGAAATTGAACTATTTCAACATCGGCCCTTCCGACACGGGGGCGACCGTGCGATCCATGGCGGAAAGCGTCGTGAAGCACATGGGAGGGAAAGCCCAGATTCGTTATACGGGTGGAGATCGCGGATGGGTCGGTGATGTTCCGCGCTTTTACTATTCCGTTGCCAAACTGGAGGAGCTTGGCTGGAAGCCCCGGTTGGATTCGGCCGGAGCGTTGGATCGCGCGATTCAAGACATCGTTCAAGAGAATCAATGATCCCCGTATTGATACTCGCCGGAGGCAAAGGAACCCGCTTGGGAAGCCTGGCCGCCGATATCCCCAAGCCGATGGTTCCCGTGCTGGGAAAACCCCTCCTTGAGTGGCAATTCGAACTGGCCCGCTCACATGGCGCGCCAACTGTCACCGTCTTCGCAGGACACCGCGCCGAGGTCATCAGGCAACGGTATCACGAAAAGAACTGCGGCGGCATCCCGATCCAGGTGATTGTGGAATCGGAGCCCTTGGGAACGGCGGGTGCCGTGCTGGCGGAGTATGAGATCCTTCCTGAGGAATTTTTCGTTCTCTACGGCGATACCATGACCAATGTCGATCTCACCCGCATGTGGCGGCATCATGCCAAAACGGGTGCGGACGCGACTCTTTATGTGCACCCGAACGATCACCCGCATGATTCGGATTTGGTGGAGGTGGACGAGTCCGGATTTGTGCGCGCGGTGCACGGATACCCTCACCCGCAGGGAGTATGGCGGCGCAACCTGGTGAATGCGGCCTTGTATATTTTCCGCAAGGAAGCGCTAAAGCCCTGGGCCGATCATCCGGTAAAGTCGGACTTCGCGAAAGATCTGATTCCATCCATGCTAGCCCAAGGGTCGCGTATCGCCGCTTATCGGGGATACGACTACATCAAGGACATGGGCACGCCGGAGCGGCTCACCAAAGTCGAGAGCGATGTCCGCAGCGGATTGCTGGATCGCAAGCGATCTTCCATTCCCCGTTCCAGTGTTTTCCTTGATCGCGATGGCACCATCATCCGCGAAGTCGATCACCTGAATCATCCCGATCTGGTCGAGCTCATCGAGGGGGCTCCCGAAGCCATCCGTCGGCTGAACCATGCGGCGATCCCGGTTGCTGTGGTCACCAACCAACCGGTCGTCGCCCGCGGCGAGGCGAGCCTCGAAACCCTCGCCGCCATCCATGGCAAGATCGACCAACTGATAGGGGAAAAGGGCGCCTTCATCGACTCCTGGTATTTCTGCCCCCACCACCCTGACAAGGGCTTCGACGGGGAAATCACCGGACTCAAGATCACTTGTGATTGCCGTAAGCCGGCAACGGGTATGATCGACCGTGCTTGCGATGAAATGCCTATCCAACGTTCGAAGTCTTGGTTGATCGGGGATACGACCACCGACATACAGACTGCGAGGAATGCGGGTTTGCGCTCGATCCTCGTTCGGACGGGATATGCGGGCTGCGATGACAAATACCCGGTGCGACCGGATTACATTTCCCCCGACCTTCAATCCGCGGTCGATTTCCTCCTGGATGATTATCCGCAGCTCGCTGCGAAGGCGGAAGAGATCGCCGGCGAATGCCAGAGCCACCGCATCATCACAATCACAGCCCCGGCACACTCGGGCAAGAGCAGCTTCGCTTCGGCATTGGCGGAAGCGTTGCAAAACCTCGGACGCGCATCGACGGTCATTTCCCTGGACGGTTTCATCCACCCGCCCGCACTCAGAGGAGAGGACTTTGCCAGTCGCCATGACCTTGTCGCTATCAGGGAACTCATGGAGGTCATCCGCAGCAACCGGGAATCCGGCCTCACGCTTGAAATTCCCCATTACAACCGAATTCGCCGCGCACCATCACCCACGCGGGAAAGCAACAGCCTATCAAAGGATATGACCGTCATACTTGAGGGCGTGGCGGTTCCTTTGGTGCAAGAAATCCTCCATTCGTCCGATATGGTCATCTGGATCAAAATCGATGAAGCCATCCGCAAGGCGCGCTTCATGCGTGACTATGAATGGCGTGGTGTCCCGCCTAGCGAAGCCCAAGCACTCTGGGAAGAGCGCACATTGGATGAATCGCTCACGCCGCCACCCTTTTCAAGAATCATCACCCTCTAATGCATGATATGCTCTCACCACTTACCATCATCCCATCCACATGAATGATCCGATACAGGAAAACCCGGAGCAATGGCTCAAGCAATATTTGCTCCCTTACCGCGAGTTGATCGAATCCCAGGATGCCCTCACCGGCATCGAGGAGTTCCGCCGCATCGCACAAGATGTGCGCGACCGAGGCGGCAAACTGATCTTCGCCGGCAATGGTGCCAGCGCAGCCATCGCGGGACACTTGGCGAACGATTTCACCAAACAAGGAGGTATCCGCTCCGTCACCTTCCACGACCCCGCCTTTCTCACCGCCTTCAGCAATGACTATGGGTTCGAATGGTGGCTGGCGAAGGCGCTGGAATTTTACATGGACGCCAACGACGCGGTGATCCTGATCAGCTCGAGCGGCAAATCGCCCAATATCCTCAGGGCCGCCGAGTATGCGAAGTCCGTGGGCGTTCCGGTCATCACCTTCACAGGATTTGCTGAGGACAATCCTCTCAAATCAGCGGGAACGCTAAATTTCTGGGTCAACAGCCGCGCCTACAACCACATCGAATGCGTTCACATGATCTGGCTGACCGCCGTGGTGGATCTGATTATAGGAAAAGCGGAATACAGGGTTTCCTGAAAGATTAATTATTCACCGATATTTGTTAGTGACTCAATCCGAACATCAACCATTTCTACTGGTTACATTCCCAGTGGATCTCGGAAATCGTACTTACGAAACCAACCTGAACAGTCTCCTTGGCGATTGCTGCGAACACCACCGTTTTGCGGCTGACCAGGCGGAAAATCTAGAGAAGGGCATCGATTACAGAAGAAATTTCCGGGATAGGATGCGAGGAGCCACCAAGCTTCGATCAATTGTCAAAAAGGCAACTAGTCAGAATAAAAAAATACTTTTCCACGGTATAAGTCCCGCGCTCTTCTCATTCGGTTCTTGGAAGCGATCACAAACCTGCATAGTCCTCGATTGGACCCGCTGCCTCTATCCAAGGACTTTGGGAGACAAGAACCGAAAAACCATGGTATGGCATGCCCATAGAATGGTATTAAACAGCTGCAGGAAGATTTTATGCATGACTCAAGCGGCAAGAGAAAGTGTTATTCTTGATTACGAAATAGAAGAATCAAGAACTTGCGTTGTTCCAGCACCATTCGACCTTGCTTCATTGAGTATGCCCCCCCGCAAAACTTCGGCGTCTCCGCGATTTCTGTTTATGGGTGGTGACTTGTTTAGGAAGGGTGGAGATGTATTGATAGAAGCTGTCAAAAAAGGGCGCATTCCACACGGGGTTTTAACCATGGCCACCAACGATTCGTCCGCTGATATTCCTGGAATCTCGTATCGAGCGAACATTAAGTTTGGAACACTGGAACATCGATTACTTTTTGAATCACACGATGTCTTTGTACTTCCTACAAGAATGGATTCCTTTCCCCAAGTGGTTGGGGAGGCTGCTGCCATGGGGCTTACTGTCATCACAACAAAATATGCGCTAGGTGCTCCGCATATTATCCAGAACGAATTATCCGGATATATAACCGAAAATCCCGAGGATATAATCGAATTGATACTAAGGATACGTGAAGATCCTTTAAGGATTGATACGATGAAAAATAAAATTTACTATGACATGATCAGAAACTTTTCGAAGGAGAATATTCAATCGTCTTATTTGACGGAGCCTTGGAAATAAGTTTAACATAGGGATCATGTCCAAAATATTATTCTTCCCGCAGCCAGCCAAATGATCGGGCGCGATCAACTGAAAGCAGGATCATGACGACTCTTGGAAAAAAGCCCTTATTGGTGATCGTGGGGCAAACCCCTCCCCCATGGCACGGTCAGGCGGTGGCGACGCAATTGTTGTTCGACGCGGTGTGGGAGGGCTATGACGTCCGCAGGGTCAGGATGGCCTTCAGTAGCGAGATGGAGGAAATCGGCCGGATGCGTTTCAGCAAAGGCCTCCACATGCTCAACCTTTGGAGTGCGGTTCGAAATGCCACCAAGGGGCGCAAAGACGGAATCCTCCTCTATCCACCCGCAAGCCCGAACTGGGTGCCGCTCCTGAGGGACATGATCCTTCTGCCGCTGATCAAATCGCGCTTCCGCACCGTGGTGTATCTCTACCATGCGGGAGGTGTCGGTGAATGGTGCTCGCAATCCACCTTGCGGGGTTGGATCGCCCGGATCGCCTACGGCTGTGCCGATCTGAATCTTGAGGTGGCAAGGGAAAACCCGGCCCCGCATGAGGTTCTTGGTGCAAGGCGATGGGCATGGACTCCCTATGGCGTCCAAGTGCCGCCATTGGCACCACGGGCGAAATCGCATTCCGGCCCCACAGTCGTCCTGTTTGTCGGTAGCCTGCAAGAGGGGAAGGGGGTGATCGAAGTCCTCCGTACCGCATCCCTGCTAAAGAGTCTAGGTAAAGGGAGGGATTTCCTCTTTAAAATCGTCGGTCGCTGGTTCTCGGCCGAATTCGAGCAAGAAGCCCGTCAGATGCTCGGCGAGCTGGGCTTGTCGGAAATGGTTGAATTTCCGGGACAACTGACCGGACAGGCGAAGTGGCAAGCCTATGCGGAAGGCGACGTTTTCTTTTTTCCCACCCATTACGCATCCGAAGCGTTTCCCCTTGTGCTCATCGAGGCACTAGGCAGCGGCTTGCCGGTGGTAACGACCCGCTGGCGCGGGATACCGGACCTATTGGAAGGTTGCAAGGTAGCCAGGTTATGCCCGATCCATTCACCGGATGAATATGCGGAAGCATTGATTGAGTTCCAAGAGCAGGCAAAAAGCGGATTGGACTTCTCGAAGGAATCGAAATCCTTCTACGAAGAGCGTTACCTTCCGGAGAATTTTCTCGCACAAATCCACTCCCTGATAAGTGCCACCGTATCGGAAACATGTATTCCCCCGTCTCCGGAGACAGGCCAGCGAAAGGGACATAGGGATATGTGGCCGACCGTGCCGGCGCCACATGGCGACAAAAGACCTGTCCCAAGCGATGGAAAGACGCCATCAAAGGACACGGATGCTCTCACCAGCCCTCTTGGCCCGGAGGTGATTCGAGCCGCATTCCCGCCCCATACGGTAGAACACTCAGCTTATGCCGGCGATCAGCGAGCCTATCCTGCCGGATCACTTCCAAAGATTTCGATCAGCGCCTATCTCGCGGATCAAAACCCAGGACATGGCAGGAGCTTTGGTATTTCCAGGATGTCGAAGGTGATCCTCGATGAGATGGCGAAGCGAGAGGATCTTGGCCTGAAAGTGCTTTGCACGTTGTCGTCGCTGAAAGGCCCGGAAAAAGGAGCGCAAAACACAATTCTTCCATGGAGCACGCGCTCCCGGATCATGCGACTGTTGACTGACCAATTGCACCCGGTGCTAGCTTGGTTCACCGCCTCTCCCGATATCTGGTATTTTCCAAAAGGGTTCCTGCCGCGGTTCAACCTGCTCAATGCACCTACGGTTGTCACCGTCCACGATACGATCATCCAATACTATCAAGATTATCACCCCGGCTGGAGAAAGCCCATTGAGTATGCTTATTGGAAGACTATACTCACATTCACCCTCAAGCATGCCGATGCCATTTTTACGGTCTCGGAGATTTCTAAGAAAAACATCCGCTCCTTCATGCTGAGACAGGGCCTGCCGGAGAAAGAAATCCTAGTCACCTACGAGCCATGCTTCTATGAGCAGACTCCCCAACCAGAAGATCCTCCGAAAAAAGATTACGTGGTTCATCTGGCCTCACGGGAGCCCCACAAGCATACCCATAAGCTGGTCCGTTGGTGGATCGCACGCTCGGAATCGGGAGGAACCCCACCGCTGCTCACGCTTGTCGGCCAAGTGCCCCTAGAATCGGAGGAGTTGATCGCGGCTCACCCGTTTATCAGACGACACAATTTTCTCAACGATGATGAACTCCAGACTGTGATCCGAGAAGCTAGGGCGCTGATCCTTCCATCGGAGATCGAAGGCTTCGGCCTGCCTGCGATCGAGGCTTACTATTTAGGAACGCCCGTGTGTTTCGTAAAGGGCACTTCAGTCGAGGAGATACTAGGAGAATCCACTTCGGTAGGAGCTTTTCAGCTCGCTGAACCAGACTCCCTCTGGGATGCGCTCGACCAAGTCCTTGCGATGCCCGCGCCGGATGTCCGCCGAATCGGCCTTGAACTGCGCGAGAGATTCGCGGCAGCTAAGGTGGTCGATCGCATGATCGAGGGGTTCCGCAGAGTCGCGGTCACTTCTCGTAGCAACTGATCTAACAGACAGCCGCACTGAATGGTTAGAATTAGGAACGCAGGAAGGCAGGAAAAAATTCAGATATTCCATTCCTGATTTCCTGCCTTCCTTATTCAAAAATAATCTCAGTGTATGAAAAATGAAAAGCCATGCGCGCTAGATCTTTAGTCCTCTTCGTTACCTTTCCGCCCTGATAAAGTCGGGGCTATGAAAATCTTTAATCCTACAGATCGCAGTGCTAACTGCGATTTCTAGTATGATACGCCATCTTCTACGCAACGCAGGCATCAGGCCCAAGAGCTGGCTTTCGCTGATTGGGGATTGGCGGCGCTACAGCCGGGATCGGGCGGCATTTCAGTCGATTTTAAAGAATGACGGGTTTCCATTCGGCAGCGAGCTCCCCATCCTCGGCGAATGGCGAGAGGATTCGGCGCATCTCGGAGCTTATTTTTTCCAAGATCAGGTGGTTGCCCGTTGGATTCACGAGGCTAAGCCAGAGCGCCACATAGATATCGGCTCACGCATTGATGGGTTTGTGGGAAATCTGGCGGTTTTTCGCGAAGTCGAGGTGATCGATATTCGACCGCTATCCCTCGGGATACGCAACGTTCGCTTCCACCAACTCGATCTCATGCAGGAAATTCCGGCGGAATGGAGAGAATGCACGGATTCCCTCTCATGCCTCCACACGATCGAGCACTTCGGACTCGGAAGGTATGGTGACCCTATCGACCCTGAAGGCCACCTCAAGGGATTGGATCAACTAAAGAAGATGGTGAAGCCTAAGGGAATACTATACCTGTCAACCCAGATCGGCCCTCAGCGAATTGAATTCAATGCTCATCGGATCTTCTCACCTTCCACCGTCATCTCATGGTTCTCCGATGGCTGGGAAATCGAAAAGAGCGTAGTCATTGATGACAATCGCAACGTGACAGAGAGTAAGGGACGCGAGATTCTAGCTGGGGCGACATGTCAAACCGGAGTCGGGATCGTGTCCGTGAGGAAGCTTGAGTAGGTTTAGCGGCCTTGCCGCTAGTGCTTTTCAGCATCTCAGGTTTTGACCCGCCCCCGGCGGATCCTCACGGGCACATCGCGAATAGCTCCATTCTATGGTTCTAAGTTAGAAACACAGAAAAATATCCTAATTCAAAAAATTCCTGCCTTCCTGCCTTCCTCATTAATAACTCTTCATTCATGATTCTAAGTTAGAAACGCGGGAACACAGAAAAATATCCTAATTAAAAAAATTCTTCGTTCTAAGCATGATCCGAATTCCCCTACGTGGCCGTACTGGCAACATCATGTTTCAGTATGCACTGGGTCGCGCACTGGCGGAAAAACATGGGGTTCCGTTAGTTCTTGATGCCTCGCGCTACAACGCTGACACCTGGGCCGAAGTGTCGCATTTCTTGAAACTGCCGCTACGCGCAAAGGTCATGCGCCGCTTTTCGTATGCCTCTCGGGCTTTGCGAAAGTTTCATGGTAAGCATTACTGGGAATATCTTGGATTCCCAGTTTTAAAGGAATCTGAAATCGACCACAGCTTTAATCCATCCTTCACGAACGCGCCCGCAGACTGCATGCTTTATGGCTTCTTTCAGTCGCCGAAATACTTTACGAGCATCGCCGAGGACCTAAGAACCGAACTCAAGAGCCTACTCGCACCGCAAGCTAAACTGGATCCTCGGCTCGCTGTTCAAAACTCCGTGGCGGTCCATGTCCGGCGTGGGGATTACCTTGATCACCCAGCGTTGAACGTATGTGGCAAGGATTACTACGATGATGCGATGGAAGAGCTCCGAGAACGACTGAAATTTCCTCGATTTTTTGTGTTTTCAGATGATCCGCTTTGGTGCGTCAACGAATTTAAAAAACCAGACGTCGAGGTGATGGACTCCAAAAAAATGGCGAGCAACCCTTTACACGACATGAGCCTAATGTCACAGGCATCGCATCACATCATCGCCAACAGCAGTTACTCATGGTGGGCGGCTTGGCTAGCGAATAAAGCTGAGCAACAGGTCATGATGCCTGACCGTTGGTTTACCTCAGGAATCATGGCTCCCATGAGCGAAAAAAGATGGGAATGATGCCGATAGCTTTGCGACGAAGCGTGCCAACCTATTCGTGCGTTTTCTGCAAGCGCGCGCCATTCTTTTTTCACAACATACTGCTTTCCATAATCATTCCCGTTTTCAATGAAGAGCACCTCGTTTACTATGCCCATCATCAGGGAATTGGAGGCGATCTTTTCCAACCCCAAATTTCACTTCCGTATCGTGATCTGAGATACCAAAATCTTCGGCGATGATCCTTCTTATCCGACCATAGAACCCACCAAAAAATACGTCAGCGAACGCGACCTAGAAATGCCTGTCTTGGTCGAAAATAATGCGCTCCTCATATATACAGATTAAGTTTAATCTTTTTACATATTTTTAACCTGCATCGCCAAATGTCTCTCACAATCGTCCATCCCACCCCACCCTTCGATCCGCGTGCGGAGACCATGCTTCCGGGCGTCGGTGGATTTCCGCCTTCAGACCTACCCTTGTTTCTGGCCGGATACAGCGAACTTTGCCAGATCGATCTAAGTGGCGGACGGGCTTTGGAAATCTGCGGTGGCTTCGGCAAGCTAGCGGCCGGTCTTGCGGAGAATTTCCCCAATGCCGAAGTGATCGGACTCGATCTCTACGCTGCTTCGGGCCCTGAGATTGAAGAGAAACTTAAACACCTACCAAACCTTTCCTATGTGGCGGGTGATGCCTTCGACATGTCGGAATACGCGGACAATTCGCTTGACTTGGTTTGGGGTCAGGCGGCATTGCATCACCTAGCTCACAATTCTGACGGACTGGCGCGCGAGGTCGTCCGAGTGCTCAAACCGGGCGGGCGCTTCGTCTTTATCTTTGAGCCCATGGGTCACAACCTACTGGTCGCTGCGATCCGGGCGGTGCGCATGGCTAAACATGAACTCGGAGATGAAAGTAACCTATATTTCTCGCAATTCGAACGCATGCAGAAAATGGGCTTTGCGAAGTGTGAAGTGCAGATATTCAACTTTCTTAGTTATCCAATGAAGGCACTTTCGGACCGACTCGGATTTGTTTCAAATGCTGTGCAGAAACTGGATTCGTGGTTATTCCGCGCCTTTCCTAAATTGCTGCGCTACGGAGCTAACTGCAATGTGATCTTCACGAAGTAACAGGGCATCTAGTAAGATCAATAAGTCGAGAGTCGCGGGCACCGAGACTATCACACACCAGCCGACATGGCATTAATCAAGACATCGCCCGCGCTTGTCATCTTGATCGGCCTGTTGATCTGCGCAGTTGGGACTCAACTCGCTCACTCACTCTCATGGGGGCACTCAAGCTATGAGATGACCGAGTGGCTGATCAATTACTCAGGTGGATTTGTCCGCCGTGGCCTGCCTGGGACATTGATCGGAATTATCTCTGATGCGACCGGCCTCCGTGCGAATCATCTCGCGATTGCGGCCGGCATGATCTGTTTTCTGGTTCTCCTCACTTGGCTGCTGCGCCGGGCAACGGTGTCTTTTCCTCCTGCACTTATCCTGTCCTGTATCGTGATGGGCTTACCTGCCTATCAGGATTCGATTGTCCGCAAGGATTGCCTCGGATTGCTATTCCTCCTCGCCTGCCTGATGGTTAACGGATTGCGCGCGCCTCGCACGCTTGTCATTTTCGCCCTCAATCTGACCGCGGGAATCGCTATCCTCTGCCATGAAGCCTTCGTGTTCTATGCGTTGGCAGGATTTGTATTTTTCCGTGATCCCACAGACCAAAAATCTCTGGTTTCACAGATCGTCCGCCGGAGCTTTTCCTTGCTGCCAGCAGGAATATGTTTCCTGCTGACTTTGATTTATCATGGCACCCCAGAACAAGCCGAGGCTGTCAACGAATCCCTGATTCCGCTTTGGAAAACTATCGAATCCGGCAGTATCGGCAATGCCGGCATTCACGAGCCAGCCGCCGCAATTGCCGCCTTGGGATGGACGACAGAGAAGGGGCTATCGCTCAGCCTTTACATGCTCACCTCCGGCTTTTACCAACCGCTAGCTTGGATCATCGTGTTCGCGGTTTCATTTTTACTGATGGTTCTCTTCACCAGACGTGACTCCAGCTCAGGCATCCCATTGCCCATTCAGAACCGCATACGAGTGGTTTCGATCCTACTGACTCAGCTTGTATTCATTTCGCCGCTCTTCCTTCTCGGCGTTGATTACGGGAGGTGGCTGTTCCTCTGGATAGTCGGTTCCATGATACTCCATACAACAGGCCGTAGGGCTCCGGTATGGATCGAATCGTTTGTCGATAAACTCACCCGCACATTCCTTGCCAGACTGATCCATCGAATCCCAGTAAGAGACTGGTATCTACTGTTTTTCGGTGTGCCCGTCTGTTGGAATCTTCACAACTTTCTTGTTGCCAGCCCAGTCGGACGCTATGTGGAAATCATCGGTGGGTGGTTCTGATTCACTCCGTAACGGTCAAACCTTATCACACACCAGCCGACATGACATTAATCTATCCCGACAACTGGGCTGCAGTAATCCCCCTTGCAAACGAAGAGGCGGAACTTCCGGAGCTTGCCGAAGCCTTGCGCCGCGTCATGGATGCATTGGAGGGAGGAACTGTGTATTTTATCATCGACGGGGTTTCCAAAGATCGGACGCTCGAGTGCTGCAAGGAGCTTGGTGAGGCCGATCCCCGATTTAAGACCCGTTGGATTCCGCAAAACCGCAATGTGGTGGATGCCTACGTCAACGGTTTCAGGGAGGCACTAAAGGATGGCCACGAGATCATCATCGAAATGGATGGCGGAATGTCCCATGACCCTAGGGCGATCCCCGCGTTCCTGCGATCGCTCAACGAAGGCAACGACTGCGTATTCGGAAGCCGCTACATCAACGGCGGCTCAATGGTGGACTCCCCGTTTAAGCGCAGGCTACTCAGCAAGGGCGGGTCCATTCTTGCGAGGATACTTCTGGGTGCGAAGCTCGCGGACATGACATCCGGCTTCCAGGCGTTTCGCCGCTCGGTGCTGCTTGAAGTGGTGGAATATCCCCTGCTTTCCCGGGCCCATTTCTACCAGACCGAATTGCGACACCTCCTACGCAGTCAGAAATTAATCGAAGTTCCGATTCACTACCGGGCGCCCTCGCCACGCGTCTCGAAAGGTGCGATCCGGAATTCCGTGAAAGTCCTTCTCCATTACTTCGTGCTGCGTCTGCTCGGAAGATCACCCAGGATCTGATACCCTACTCTTTCATGTCCACCGCCCTGATCGTTACTTCCATCAATCCGCCCAATACCGCCTTGCGTGAGCTTGCGGCCGGCAGCGCCAAACATGGCTGGGATTTCATCGTGGCAGGGGACAGCAAAAGCCCCGTGGATTTCAATCTGGACGGCTGCCGTTACCTTTCCCTAGAAGCACAACGCAACAGCGGATTCTCGTTGGGTGCAAAATGCCCCGAACGCAGCTATACCCGAAAAAACGTCGGCTACCTCGCGGCCATGGAAGCCGGTGCCAAAGTGATCGTCGAAACCGATGATGACAATCACCCGAGGGAGAACTTCTGGCTTCCGCGAAAATCCGAAGTGCGGTGCCGGACGGTGGAAGCCGATGGCTGGGTGAACGCATACAGATACTTTAGCGAAAATTTCATCTACCCGCGTGGCCTGCCGCTTAACCATGCCCGGGACGAGGTTCCCGTCGCAGGGCATCTGGGCGATCACGAGTGCCCGATCCAACAGGGACTCGCGGATTCGGATCCTGATGTGGATGCCGTTTACCGCATGCTTTTTCCCCTGCCTTTCGACTTCGAGATCGCGCATGATCCCATTCTGCTGATGAGCGGCGCTTGGTGCCCGTTCAACAGCCAGAACACCACTTTCCACCAAAGCGCATTTCCTCTGCTTTATCTTCCCGCGAAATGCAGCTTCCGCATGACTGATATTTGGAGAAGTTTTGTCGCCCAGCGCGTATTGCAAGCAAAGGGCATGGGGGTTCTTTTCCACGGGCCGACCGTTTGGCAAGAACGCAACGACCATGACTTGCATAAGGACTTTACCGACGAGCTGCCCGGCTACGCAAATAATGCGCAAATGCGTGAGGAACTGATGGGGCTTTCGTTCGACTCCAGCGACTCGACCCGCAAGATGATGGAAAGCTGCTATGAAACCCTAATCCGCAATGGCTGGGTGGGACAGGAAGAAGAAATCCTGCTCCAGGCATGGTTTGAAGACATCAACGCCCTTGGCCTGATCTGAAATGAACCCGTCACCAGCAGCAACCCACAAGCAGCGCGACAAAACCTCAGGGCGTAATCGTTCTCTTCTGATTCTTGCGATCCTGCTGGCATTCCCGTCCACCGGTTTCATCCAAAAAATCGCAGGTCTGTGGGGCGTGGCGGGATACGTGGTCGCTGTGGTGGCGGTCGTTTTCCTAACCGCTGCCCTGACGAGACGATTCTCCCCATTTCTACAGCTTCACTTCAAAGGCCTCGCCACTCTCATCATTGTCGGACTCGCGACTTCCTTCATCATCCTCCACCCCTTTGAGGATGGCCGGGGTCCGGGGAAAAGCAGCGATCGGGATGAGGGTCTGGAAATGGCAGTGACCCGCCTCTGCAACGGCGAGACTCCGTATTATCCCTCTAACAAAACCGCTGGGCCACTTTCCATTCTACCGGGTTCGATCTTGCTATCCGCACCCTTCGTCGCACTTGGAAACCCCGGATATCAGAATGTTTTCTGGCTTGCTGCATTCCTTTTGACCGCGAGTTTTTTCCTGAGGGACAAGGCAGCGGCTCTCTGGGTGCTGGTGGTTCCCATTGGCATCTCGACAGCGGCACAGTATGAATTCATCTCAGGCGGGGACTTGATTGCCAACGGGATCTTTGTTGCGCTTCTGTTCTTATTCACTTTGAACATCTGGGGAAATCCTTCGTCCCCTCAGTGGCAACGCGGGCTCGCTTGCATTCTTCTGGGCGTTTGCCTCGCATCCCGGGTAAACTTCCTTCTTCTGGTTCCGCTTTTCGGTGCCGCGATGTGGAAGGAATCCGGTTTCAAAGCCGCCATCCTAGGTTCTCTTCTCGTTGTTGTTACCAGCATCTCCATCAGCCTTCCATTCTACCTGCACGACCCTTCCGGATTTGCCCCGTTAGGCTCACGAAACAAAATCGCGTTTGCGGATCAAATCCTTCCTTGGGCGAGTGCGGTGATGATCGGAATCACGATTCTAACCTCTTCGCTCGCTGCGCTTTGGTTGTTAATCCAACGATCCCGGGATTCAAAAATCGCATTCTTCCGTTGCTGCACCCTTGTCACTGTGACTCCAATGATCTGTGCTGTTTTGGTTTCCTCGTGGGTGAACGGGTATTTGGATCTCGGAATCATGAGAGACCGATTCGGGATGATGTTCGTATTTTTTGCTCTTTTGGGATGGGCTGATGGCTTGCGATACAACGCTAACATGGCGACAGAAGGAGCATCGAAGCAACGAATCCGCTGACGAATAGGCGGCACGATTTCGTTTACCAAAATCTGGCTCCTTCATTCCCCCTTCCCGCCGATATGCGAATCTTCACCTGCACTCCAGTCGCTTTCGGCGGAGGTCCAGATTTTTTTGCCCGAGACAGCGGATTGCTTTGCCGTGGTTTCCAAGCGATTGGTATTGAAAGCCGCGCGGTGATGCCGGGAGAACAGAAACCGGAAGACGGTGACGATCTCATTCGCACCGATTACAAAAACTTGGAATCGGCGGAGTGGTGGAAGTCACTGGGGATCGATGGGATCGTGCTATATGCTTGGGGACGCCCTAAGTTTAGAAATGTGGCAAAAGCGATTCGAGATGCTGGAATATTTCTTATCCTTAGCCAAGACAGCGGCGGACAAGTCAGCCCGTTGATCAGCACTCGCGACTGGCTGCAGGCACAGTGGACTTACGGAGGGGAAGGTCGCGACCTAAAGTCTTGGCTACGTTTTTTCAAACTCGCACTTCGCGGGTTGAGCATCGGATTACTTCTAACAGATCCTTTGCGTGCTCAACATCTGAAATACGGTAACATCATTACCTGCGTTTCACCCTTGGCCTTAGAACGATATAAAAGGCTCTGCAGGTGGTATGACGGAAGCGCTTTGGCGAGCCGCGTGAAGATGATCCCGCACGCAGTAGAATCACATTTCCAATATTCGGGACAATCCAAGCAGAGACAAATCGTCTGTGTTGGGCGGTGGCCCGACATCACACAGAAAAGGCCGTGGCTGCTGATGGATACGCTAGGGAATCTGCTAGCGACCGATGACTCTGTCACGGTGGTGATTGCCGGAAAGCTCACGCCAGAGCTCACGGAATGGCATAGCAAATTACCAGTTAACAGGCGCACCCGAGTGGACTTGCGCGGGCTTGTTGGGCGCGATGAACTTGCTGATCTCCTCAGAGAATCAAAGGTTTTCTATAGCCCATCTGCATACGAGAGCTTTGGCATCGCTGCCGCAGAAGCGCTGTGCTCAGGTTGCTCAGTGGTGGCTCGACGCTCAGTGGCGATGCCAGCATTCGAGTGGTTTGTCTCGGAAAATTCCGGAAGGCTTGTGGATCTGGATGATGCGGCAGGCCATGCGACCGCATTGAGCGAGGAACTCGCCGCATGGGACTACGGACTCAGGAATGCTGAGAAAATTTCCAAGCATTGGTCGAAAAACCTACATGCCGAAAACGTTGCAGGAAGATTTTTGGACTTGATGAGTCCTTAGAGCGGATCCGGCTTTCCTAAACCTCATCGCTTCACTAATTATACTGTAATAATTCAAAGTCAGGCCGCACGAATCATCATGGACTTCACGATAATCACCCCTTCCCTCAACTACGGGCGATTTCTCGGCGACTGCCTTGAAAGTGTCGCGAGCCAAGAGGGAGTGACTTTCGAGCACCTGATCATCGATGGTGGCTCAATCGACGACAGTGCCGGAGTGGCTGCCAATTTCCCCCATGCCACATGGTCTCAGGAGGCCGACGAGGGAATGAGCGACGCGATCAACAAGGGCTTCGACCGCGCGAAGGGCAAATGGGTGATGTGGCTAAATGCTGACGACAGACTGAAGCCCAATGTTCTATCCAAACTGTTAGAGCAACTGAACCGTTCAAATGCTGATATAGTTTATGGCAATTGGGACTTCATCAACGAGGCAGGTAAAACCACTCGCCACATGATGGCTTTCCGCTGGTCCCCCTTCGTCCACATTCATCATCATTGCTACATCGGTTCCACGGCCGCTTTCTATCGCAAAGCAAACGTGCTGGATAAAGGCCACCGATTGTCCACTGACTTCAAATACACCATGGATAGCGAATTCTATATCCGACTCCATGCAGCGGGCCTGAAATTCCAACAGGTGCCAATCACTGTTGCGGACTTCCGCATGCATGGAGGCAACTTATCACAGCGCAATTTAGGCAAATCGGAATCGATCCACCAATTGCTTGCTGCTGAGCACCAGTTTAGCGAATCGCGTGCCATCCGCAGAAAGTATGGCGTTACGCTGTTTCAGGACCCTTATCTCAATGGCATCACCGACGGCATTTTATGGATCGTCGCCAAAACATGGAAGGTGGTGTTGAAGGCATGCTCTTTAAAAAGATAAACCGCTGAAGAAGTCGAAAGTCGAAAGTCGAAAGTCAGATCATGAATCGCTGGTGCGATTAGATTTTGAATAGCCCACTGAACACCGACCTTTCTGCCTTCCTGCCTTCCTCATCAATGCCTCTTCATCTGCGTCCATCTGCGGTTAAACTATTTATTAATCTTTATGAAAAAAATCCTTACCTACGGCACTTTTGACCTACTTCACCGGGGTCATATCAATTTGCTGAAACGCGCTAAGGCGATGGGAGATTTTCTCATTGTTGGATTATCGACCGATGAATTCAATCGCATAAAAAATAAGAGCTCTTTCTATTCTTATGAAGAGCGAAAGCTAATTCTGGAAGCGATCCGATACGTTGATCTCGTGATCCCCGAGGATAACTGGGAGCAGAAGAAACTGGATATCGTAGAGCATGAAGTGGATGTGTTCGTGATGGGCGATGACTGGGACGGTAAATTCGATGATCTAAAGTCGCAGTGTGAAGTTATTTATCTAACAAGAACATCAGGCATCAGCACAACTCAAACAAAAGCACGCTTTAGAATCAACGCCGACTCAAATATTGAGTTTGAAGACTAGCGCCTAGGATTAGGATAGTCGAAAGTCGAAAGTCAGATAATGAATCGCTGGTGCGATTAGATATATTCGATCTTTGGCCTTCAGACTTCTTCACTCTGCATTCCATATTTCTAAATTAGGAACGCAGGAAGGCAGGAAAAGATTCAAATGTTCTCTTCCTAATTTCCTCAATAATCACTCTCAACACCATGGTTCTAAGTTAGAAGAGTAGGAAAAATATCCTAATTCAAAAAATTCCTGCCTTCCTGCCTTCCTCATTAATTGCTCTGCATTCCATGCTCAAACTCTTACGAAACCTCGGATACTTTATGTGCCGTTTCACGCCAAAGCGTGATGTCGCGGTGATTTGGGGTTGGCCGGATCATGAGGATAGCGTGATTGCTTTGGAGCAAGCGCTTCAGCTCAGCGATGTCGAGACGGTGGTGGTGTTGATGACAAAACCTAACGATGCGCCGCTGTGGGAACTGGGAAGTAAATCGCTATGGGTGAAGAAGAATTCGTTAATGGGATGGTGGTGGTTCTGCAGGGCGCGTTATGTTTTTTTTACGCAT
>JBILMI010000036.1:0-16420 GCA_044375585.1 Luteolibacter sp. | reverse complement strand
CTCTCGCTCTTAATGCTCAAGCAATCGAGAAACATGGGGAAGATTCGAAATCGGCTTTGGATACTTATGGCCCACAATTCGGCATGATTTGGTTTCGGAAAGGAATCTGTGAACTCCAGCTCAAGAAGTTTGACGATGCCATAAAATCCTTTGAGGTCACTTATAAGGATTTCCCCAACACTCCTGAGAAAGATGGCAATGCATTCGAAAAAATAGCTCTGTTGAAATGGGGTGAGGCAGCAATGGGCGCTGAAAAATACCAAGTAGCTATCGAGCAATGGGATAAATTTATCAAAGAGCGCTCACCGAAGGATAAATATCCTCAAGGCCTGTTCCATGTGAACATGGCAATTTGCTATTACAACGTCGGCGACATAGCCAAAGGCAATGAGCATTTGGAAATCGCAATCAAAAATAAAGCCGCCTTTGCCACCCCGAACTCGGCTATCGTCTCAGGCTTTCAAGTTCTAGTCTCCGTGTCGTTAAAAGAGGAAGGCGACCAAGGCTTTCTCGACTTTCTAGCAAAAAATAAAGGGGTCCTCATGATCGAGCCTTTCGAAATGCAGCGCTTCTCCAAGATTTTCATGAAGCTTGCGGGTGATGCTATTGCTGCTGAAAAAGTTGAAATTGCATTGGCTCTCTACCAATTCGTTCCTTCCACCCAAGTCGCCATTGATGATCTCACGGCGAAGATCAAAATCATGGGTAAAATCCCAGTATTGATCGATGGCTCAGCAAAACTGAACCGAGCACAGATGGAAAACGATCTTTCTGTGTTGAAGGCAGAGCATGCCGGCAATAAGTCGCTCGAAATGATCAAGCTCGCAGCCATCGCATACATTTACGAAGCACAAGGTTACGTGCCTGCCTCCTATGCTGCTTATCTGCAACTTGAAACGATGTATTCGAGATCCGAGAAACGTGAAGACAACTTGTTTAGCCTGATCCGCACGGCCTCACTCCTCAGTAAGATGGATCAGGTGCAAAGTTATAGCGAACTTTTCCTCAAAACCTTTCCCGAATCTAAGCACAAACCGGCCATCATGAGACTCATGCTATCCTCTTTGTTCTTCAATGGAAACTATGAGACCTGTATTGAAATTGCTTCGGACCTTATCACCAAAGAGAAGCTGCCAACCCCTTCGCCAGAGCATGATCTTGCATTGTTCGTGCTTGGTGGTTCCTACTTCTACACTGGCAAATACGACACCGCGGCTCCGTATCTAGAAAAACACATCACTACCTATCCAGAGAGTCGGTTCGCGATGCACTCTGCCTACTTTCAAGCATCCAATGCTTACCGCCTACAGTTATGGAAAGACGCAGCCAAGTTTCTCGATGCATTCCTTGATAAATACAAAGCTGATCCTGATCAAAGCTATATCCCGCTCGCGCTGTTAGATCGAGCAAACACCCACTATTCCGAAGATGAAATGGAAGCAGCCGTGGAAAAAATTGATCGCTTGCTCAAAGACTTTCCCGATACGGATAGTGCTAACCAATCACTTAACCTCAAGGGCAATGTGCTTGAAAGCGAGGGTAAAATTAATGAGGCAATCGAGGCTTACCAAATGTCTTTGGAAAAAGCAGAGGCCAGAGGAAATGGCAACATTGCTGGCGAAGCGCTCTACTACTTAGTCACTCTGCTATGCAGCGACAAGCCTGACGAAGATGCCACAACTCGCTTCCCAAAGGCAGTCACTTATGCAGAAAAATATTGGGAGAAATATTCAGATGGCTCGCCTTATCGCGCGCAAACCGCCGTTGGTCAAATGCCAGCCATGGAGGCAGCAGGTCGAGTCGAAGAAGCACTGAAACGCCTCCAAGAAATCATTACCGAAATGGCCAAGCTTCAAGAAGCTTACGGATTGGAAGAAGCCATCAACTCTTATACCGAAGCCTATCTCAAGTCTCACAAACCTGACGAACTCAAGGAGCACTACTTCAATTTCCCAGGTATTGAAGTCCAAGACAAAGTGGCCCGCGCCCTCCTACGCATCGCTGTGATCGGGGTTTATGAAGGTCTCTTAGCAAAAGCAAAAGATGACAATGAGAAGCGCAACTTGAATGCCATGATTCAAGTTTTGTTCCAAAACCTAAAAACCGAATTTAATTTCAAAGAGCTCTCAAACTTCATTTTGGTGAAACTTGGCGACTATCTCCGCACCAAAACTTCAGCCCCGCTTGAATCGTTGCCTTACTACGACGAAGCCCTCTCACGTCAGGATCAATCTTATCGCTTCGATGCTTTACTGGGACGCGCTGACGTGTACGGAAAATCCAAATTGCCAGACCAACTTGCGAAATCCATCGAAGATTTCGAGCGTGTCTTCGCGGATTCAGACGATAAGAGCCAACGTGAATTCTCCCTCTATAGGATTATCCAAGTCCTTATGGATAAAGGCGATTTCGAAGGGGCCGCTAAGCGCGCGAATGAATATCTAAATCGTGACCCAGCCATCGGCGCAATCAACGGGTTCACTAAATACAGCGCAGAAATCGGATACATTCTCGCCCAAAGCTTTGAGAAACGTAAAATGATCGAAGATGCGATTCAGATGTATGTCAAAGTCTGGTCGACTTATATGGGCAATATCAAAATCTCTGCCCCAGCGATCCGTTCATGGATGGAGCTCTCCTACACACGTAATAATATCAACCCAGATCCGAATATTCCCTCTGACAGGCAAGGCGCTTACGAAGGCGGCTTCCGCTATCTCGAACTGACGGGCCGCTTTAAAGATAAGCTCACCCCTGATGAGCTCAATCTTTGGAAGGAAGTTGAAAAACTTACCGCAAAGTATGTTGCCGATCCTAATGTGAAATCCATGGAACAAATCCAAAGAGAAAGAGAAAAAAAATAGTATGCCCATCGCCACTTATCTCTCTCCTAACATTTAAATCATTAAAACCAATGAAACCATTTTTCCTAGCATCACTCATCCCGGTTCTTGCCGTCTCCGTATTTGCTCAAGAGCCCTTCATGATCAAAGCCGCATTTGCTCCTAAAGAAGGCGGTAAAAATTTTGTGGGCGCCGTTGTTGCTGCAAATGCTAACCAGATCGAGTATCGGTATCCGGTCACGGCGGAGGGCACCACCGTATCAGCAATCAAAGATTTCGAGGTGATCTTCTTTTTGGAGCCGGCAGAATATATAGCCGCTATGGATCTTTACGAATCCGGTAAATTTGAAGATGCAAAAGTGCAATTCGCAAAATACAAGAATCAGACCAAAGTCGTCGCGAATCTTCCCGGAAATTACAACGTTTTAGCCGCATTTTATGAGCTCGAATGCCTGAGAAACATGGGAGACTTAAAAGGGCTCGCCGAGGCCTTGCAGGGTTTTTCTAAACAACAACTAACGAGTGAGCACCTACTGCGTCAACTCGATCTCTATGTCTTATGGGATGCTGTCAAATCGGAAAGTTGGGATCGCGTGTTGGTCGTTGCCGCTGAGCGCGAAAAAGAGAAAATGCCTGATTACCAACGCGTCCAAGTTTTTTACTGCAAGGCGTTGGCTTTACATAAGTTGAAACGCTTGGAAGAAGCTCTTAACGCATACAACATGGTCATCACCGCGGATGCAGCATCTTCAGAAGGCTTGGTTTCTAAGGCCGCTCTCAATATGCTCGATATTTATTTCAAAGACGAAGCGGTTAAAACAGCGATCACCGACTGGGGAACGGATCTCGAAAAGAAAGGCTCTGTTGGCTATAATAAACTATTGGAGGCCGGAGCATTAGCGAGGTTCTATCAGAAATATTTTAGCAAGATCAAAGAAATGCCTATTGAACATAAAAAGTTCATGGATTTTCAAGTGAAGCAAGAAGAGCCTGTCGCTGAATAAGCTACTCTTATAATAGGGATTTCTCGGGTAATTTTTAGTTCGTGAAGTTTATTCTGCCATGTCAGAGCATTTATGCCATGTTTCTCAAAGTGATGTTACGCCAACTGACCGCTTTCTCCCTTTGTCTTTTCTTGGCTGCCTGTGAAAAGGAAAGCCAAGTCGATCAAGCGACCCGTGAGGGGATTTTGATCATGGGGAATGCGAATGATCCCAAAAGCCTAGATCTTCAGGTCGTCACGGGTGTCTTGGACAGCAACATCATGCGCGCATTATTTGAGGGTTTGATCCAGTTCCATCCATCGGAGGATCTCGCTACATCCACAGGCTCAGCTTCGGAGGTAACTCCTGATGAAACATGCACAGTCTGGACAGTAAAACTCCGCCAAGATGCAAAGTGGTCTGATGGCCAAGAAATAACGGCTGAAGATTATGCTTTCGCCTATGAGCGTATGCTCACTCCGGACCTCGCCGCTAAATATGCCGAAATGCTCTATTTCGTAAAAGGCGCTGAGGCCTTCAATAAGGGCGAAACCACAGATTTTTCCACAGTGGGAATTAAGTTGATCGATAAATGGACATTCACGATGACCTTGCGTGGGCCGACGCCTTATTTTAGAGAATTACTCAAGCACTACACATGGTATCCAGTCCCTAAACATGTGGTTCTGAAATATGGCACCATCGGCCAAATTGGCAACCCGTGGTCGAAGTTAAAAAACCACGTGGGTAATGGACCGTTTCGAATTAAGTCATATCGCAGAAACGATCACGTTGAGGTTGAGCGTAATCCTTATTACTGGAATGAAAAGAATGTCGCTCTCAATGGCATTCGTTTCTTACCCATTACCAATTCGTATACCGAAGCAAGAATGTTTCGCGATGGTCAAATTCACGTCACTTACACAGCTCCAGTTGAAGTGGTGGATATGATGAAAAAAAATAATTCCTCGGTGTTGCGCCAAGAGCCGTATTTTGGAACCGACTTATTTCGTTTTAATACGACCAGAAAGCCCATGGATGATATGAAAGTCCGCCGCGCGCTGAGCATGACATTGGATCGCGAAGCGCTATGTAAGAATGTATTTCGTGGCTACCATACTCCTTACGGATTTACCCCACCAACCCAAGGTTACCAACCTCCACACGATGTGAAGTTCGATCCTCTAGAGGCCAAAAAACTTTTCGCTGAGGCTGGTTTCCCTGATGGCAAGGGATTCCCAAGACTAAAGCTACTGGTCTCATCACGTGAAGCCGCGGCAACGATCGGTGCCGCAGTTCAAGCAATGTGGCGTGAGCATCTCGGAGTGGAAATTGAAATCGAAAACAAAGAATGGACCGCCTATCTCGTTGCGATGCAGTCTTTAGATTTTGATATTTGCGCGGGAGGCTGGATAGGCGATTATATCGATCCGCTTACTTTCTTGGAAATGTGGTCTCCTGGTAACGGCAACAACAACACGGGTTGGTTCAGTCAGCCATTTGCTGATAAACTAGCGGAGTCTTTCCAGCTCACAGATCCCGCGGAGAGGTATTCAAAATTGAAGCAAGCTGAACAAATTCTGCTAGCAGAAGCACCTATGGCGCCCGTTGCATGGAGATCAAAAAATTATTTGATTCATCCATCAGTCCAAGGTTGGGATCCGCTGCTTCTCGATTGTCATCCTTACACATCTGTCCGTCTCGTCCCGCAGAAAAAAGATTAACAAGGTCATGCTCAAACTTCTCCTATCCCGGTTTTTTCAAGGCTTGTTGACGTTATTTGTTCTCGTCACATTGACCTTCTTTCTCGTGCGTGCGATGCCCGGTAGTCCTTACACAGAGGAGAAGGCGATTCCTGAACATGTGCTTGAGCGGATGAAAGCTTATACTGGTTTAGATAAACCTCTGCCGGTTCAGTATGCCCGATATTTAAAAAATCTAATCATTCATCAAGATCTTGGGGATATGATCAAGAAAGATGGAGTGAAAGTTTCCGAAATTATTCGTGACTCATTTCCTGTGTCCCTAGCCTTAGGCTTAGCATCGATGGCGATTGCACTCATGGTTGGGATTCCTGCTGGGGTGATCGCGGCGGTAAAAAAAAATACACCCATCGATTTCGCCTGCCTTTCGTTTGCTATGGTCGGTATTTGTCTGCCGAGCTTCGTGATCGGTCCTTTGTTGGCTGTGTTTGCTGGGTTGCAGTTTCAGGCGCTCAATGTTGCAGGCTGGAGCTCTCCAACGGATTGGATTCTTCCAGCGGTGACGCTTGGAATGATCAATGCGGCTTACCTTGCTCGGCTTTCGCGTGGTGGCATGTTAGATGTGCTTAATCAGGACTACATTCGTACTGCGAAAGCCAAAGGCGTCCCTGGGCATAAAATTATTATGCGTCATGCATTGCGCGGAGGCTTGATCCCAGCTGTCGCATTCATCGGCCCGGCTTTTGCAGGTATGATTTCTGGATCGTTTGTGATCGAGACGATTTTCCAAGTTCCTGGCATGGGTCAGCACTTCGTTAACGCGGCTACCGACCGTGAGTTTTTCCTCATTCAAGGACTCGTGCTCTTTTACGGATTCCTTATCGTCGCCGCTAATCTTATGGCGGATCTCGCGCAAATCGCCCTCAATCCGAGGCTACGCTAAAATAGACCTTTTTAGAAGTTGGATAGCGGTTGCTAGTGATGAATGGCTGAAAACGCATGGGCTACATGAGTTGCGCTCCAGCCTCGGCTAGTTCAGATCGCTCGCCACGGTTGAGTGCGACGTGTGCGGTAAACGGCTGACCTTTCAGGCGATTGCGGGTGTACACGAGACCGTTACTGCGGCTATCGACATAAGGATTATCGATTTGGGCAGGATCTCCCACCAACACCAACTTCGAATCCCGCGACATCCGTGTCACGATGGTTTTCGCTTCCTGTGGAGTGAGCTGTTGAGCTTCGTCTAGAATGAAAAAACGATTCGGAATCGAACGGCCACGGATGTAGCAAAGCGCTTCAATTTCTAGGATGCCTTGTTCCATCAAAATCTCGTAAGGCTTCTTCGCAGCAAAGGCACTTGTAGCAGGTTTCTGCTGCTTGCGTTTCGGACCTAAAGGAACGCTAGGGCGCATCAATAAATCTAACGCATCGTGAATAGGTTGTAGCCATGGACGCATTTTCTCATCGAGTGAACCAGGCAAGAAACCAAGCTGATCACCCATTGAAACGACCGGACGACTGACCGTAATTCCATTGTATTTGCGGTTGAACATTTCATGTAAACCAGCAGCAACGGCAACAAGAGTTTTACCCGTTCCGGCATGACCATAGCATGTCACCAGAGAAATATCTGGATTGAGCAATGCATCGATCAAACAGCGTTGGCCAAGATTCAAAGGTTTCAAAGTTTGACCATCGGGAATTTTTAACACCTCTGGAATATTCAAACGCACAAACTTGTTATCGAATTGCAGGCGCGCCGGAATCGTTTGTTTTTCGCCACTGCAGAGCAGCACATATTCATTGATCGTAACGCCTTCATATCTTTCTTGCTCCAATGCTATTTCTCCGACACTGGCGAAACGGTGCAACTCAGATGCTTCCACTTCTACGCGGCGAACATCGTAGTTAGAAACTTCACGGACATCGACTTTGTCATTTAGATAGTCTTGGCACTCGATGCTGACGGCACGCGCCTTAAGCTGAAGATTAATGTCTTTAGTGATCAGTGCAACTTGCCCATCTGGGTTATATTGCTTGAGTAGAAAACACGCCGCAAGGATACGGTGATCGACTCGTTCTCGATCCGGGAAAATTCGATAGAACTGCTTGAGTTGCTCAGAATTGTCAGGGCAGCTCACCGGATCGTAAATCACTAGCCGAATCGTGCCGCCACCTAGAGTAGGCGTTCCAGCAGTTACTACGTCTGCCGTAGCAAAAATATCGGTCAATCGGCGGTGGACGCGCCGAGCATTCGCTCCGCGCTCGGATTGCTCGCTTTTAAATTTATCAAGCTCAGCGAGAACATCGACAAGGATGCAAATATGGTTTTCTTTAAAGCGCTCCAAGCAGCCCGGATCATGGAGTAAGACATTCGTATCGAGCACGTAGTTCTTCCCTTTTTGCGAGGGAGCTTTGAGTCCGAATTCTTCCACCGCTTTGCTAGTCGTTTTGCGGCGGGATTTGCGAGCCGTTTTGGTAGCGGCTACGGCGTTGGGTTGGTCAAATAGAGCGGGTTGCATGGCCATGGCACTAGGATTCATGGGGTTTCAATGGAAGGGTGAAGTTTAACGGAAGGAAAAGTTCCAGAGTCAGCGCTCTCGGCGTTCGTCTCAATCGAGGAAGAACCGGTGGGATCTAAAATGATCCCGGCAACGCCATGATTAGGCGGCCTACTGACTACACTTTTTATCAAGATAACCTAACTATCTTTAATCTCACCGAGATGACAATCGCTAAATGAATCTCGTCCGATTTTTTTCAACCCTAGCCCGATAGTTAGATGGTTTTGAATGACTAGGCTCCGATTGAGCGCTCCGCTTCGAGCCAGTCGGTATCGTGATCACCAGGAAGGCCCAGATCCATCCGGCGGCGGTAGTTCAAATAAGCCGCGTGCGTGATCGCTTCATAACTCGCTAATGATTTCTTGGTTTTAGGCTTCTTAGCAGTCGGTTTCTTGGCTTTTTTAGTAGCTATTTTCGTCGCTTTCTTGGCATGGGCTTTTTTCGGGCGGGCGGGAACCGCCGTTTTTTTGGCGGCTACTTTGGGAGTCGTTTTCTTTGCAGGCATAATTTAAAAAGCGGTTGATGTCGGACTAAGCACGAACAATGCCGTGTATAAGGTAAGTCTATTTTTTCCGAGATTGCCAGCGCGTAAGCATCGTTTATGATGACCATTATGGAACAGGAGTTTCGTTGGAGCGCAGAGCGCGATACCGATGGTTACCGACTCCCCGGTCCCGATCATCTCGGGCGCTGGGCGGCGGTCGCCATGGTTGTGTCTGTTCTGCTCCATGTGTGTCTGTTTTTCTCCCTAGATAGGGTGAAAATTGCCTTCGGTAACTTGCCGTCCGATGACCTCACCACCGAACCCATCGATATACGGGTCGAAGTAAAGCCCTACGTGGAAGAATCTCTGCCACCAGTTGAAGATATCATCACTCCGCCAAATGAGACGGCGGATTTGTTGGATGAGATCGATTTGCTGGAAATGCTCCCGAAAGAGGTAGAGATCGATATTTCGCCAAATGTCATCGATCCGGAATACGCGCTTAAAATGTCCAATCCACTCGCCAGTGGTGAAGTTGATATCGTGGCGAATGAGATTTCATCGAAATTTGATCTCGAAGCCAATCTCCCTGAATTCGGAAGAATGACAACGGACCTTCAGCCTGCAGCTGTTGGACAAATCATTGTCGATCCAGGTGCGGTCAAAGTGGATGATGGCGAAATGGCCAATTTCACTGATGAGTTGATCAAAAAAGGTAATCAAGGATTGGTCGATCGAGGGAAGTTGGATGGTGTTGAATCGCTCGATCAACTCCTCAATCTTCCCGAAAACCTTCTACTTTCCAAGAAAACACTTCTGCCTAGTGATTTGCTCTTCGAGTTTAATCGTCACGAGCTGCGCGAAAGCGCAAAAGTCGGACTGATGAAGCTCGCTTTGCTGATCGACAAAAACCCCAGCCTGTATTGTTGGATCGAGGGGCATACCGATTTAATTGGTTCCGATGAATCCAATTTTCAATTATCAGAGCGCCGCGCGGAGGCGGTGAAAAACTATTTGGTCAAATCCATGCGCATGGATCCAGAGCGAATTCTTACGCGCGGTTTTGGGAAACTACAGCCACTGATCACGTCGGGAGACGCGAAAACACAAGCCCCCAACCGTCGCGTCGAGATTCGTATGCGCAACGCGCCACCGCCTAAAGAGGATATTAAGGTGATACCTAAAGCGCGCCCAGCCGAGGTGAAGCCTGAGCCTGAGCCGCCAAAAGCTGTTTTAGTGAAGCCTAATTTGAATGCGATTCCTGTGGAGGAGCCTGCGGCACCAAGAGCGGAAGTTGTCCCTCCGCGCGCCACGCCGATTGAAGAAGATGCACCTGTCGCTGTCCCAAGAGCTGTCCCCATTGAGCCGTGAATCGTATCCAACAATCCTTGCTCGGCTTGTCATTTTCCGAGATCGAAACCGCTATCACTGATGCTGGGGTTTTGAAGCACCATGCCAAAGCCTTATGGCGAGCTGTGCACCGTGATCACGCGATGGATCTGGCATCGCTCGATTTTTCTCCTCCATTGAAAAAATGGGTCGCAGCGAATGTGGGTGAGGGGAAGCCCTATTTCATCGATTTCCCCGAACAAGAGCAGGAAATTCACAGCAGCGATGGATTGACGCGGAAATATCTTTTGCGTCTTCAAGACGGCCAAGTGATCGAGACGGTGCTGATGGGATATGACGGCCGCTTCACCGCTTGTTTAAGCTCGCAAGCAGGTTGCGCGATGGGTTGCGTGTTTTGTGCGACCGGGCAAATGGGGTTCGTGCGACATCTAACAGTTGGTGAAATCACGGCACAAGTTCGTCACGTCAGGCGGATGTTAGCGCAGAGCCATCCACATCGTCGCCTGCGCAACATCGTGCTCATGGGCATGGGTGAGCCACTTCATAATTACGATTCTGTGATGAAAGCCATGGATATTGTTTCCGATGCACGCGGCGCATCAATAAGTCCGTTAAAAATCGCAATCAGTACGGTAGGCTTTGTGCCGAATATCCTCCGCATGGCGGAAGAAAATCGACCTTACCGTTTAGCGGTCAGCCTACATGGCTCCACCGAAGAAGAGCGTTCCGCATTGGTGCCAACCAGTAAGAAATGGAATTTGGAAAGCTTGATCCAAGCTTGCAGAAGTTACTGTGATACGACTGGCAAACGGATCTTTTTTGAATGGACCTTGATCGCTGGAAAAAACGATTCGCTAGAAACGGCAGAAAGATTAGTCGCGCTCTTGCAAGGCATCGACAGCCACGTAAATATCATTCCATTAAATCCAACCAACGGCTTTGCGGGCGCCGCGAGTGAAAGCGGAGCGGAGTTCCAAAAGATCATTCGTAAATCCGGTATTCCATGCACCTTTCGCCAGCGCCGAGGGATCGATGTCGCGGCGGGTTGTGGGATGTTGAAAGCGGGTAGGGTCGCTTTGACAAAACGACCGTGAGTATGGAATGAGCCCACTAAAAGTGCACGGGAATTGCGCGATTCAACATTTAACCGATCTTGCCCTATGCCGAAACACGTGAAAAAAGCCAATCTCCCCACTAAACCCTGCGCTGCGTGTAACCTGCCATTCACATGGCGTAAAAAGTGGGAAAAGGATTGGGATGAGGTGAGGTTTTGTTCGGAGAAGTGCAGAAGAAATTTTAATCGCTGAAAACACAAAGCGCACTAAATGATCAAGTATTGAGAGCTAAATGAGCTCTCACATTTTGGTGGTTGTAAGCGCTTAAATCTTCCGTTGCGGGATTTCATTTCGCCGATACTCTAAGTAATGAATTTTCAGTGCCATGGAGAAAAATGCAGCATCATGAAGTGGATGCGCATCGTTCTGGTGACAGGAGGCATCTATCATTTCTTGTTTGCCGCGTGGATATTTTTCTGCCCGATGCATGCCCTTGGGCTTTTTAAATGCGAAGCTGTATGGCAGCCCATCTTGTGGCAAACGTTCGGTATCATTTCTGCGATTCTCGGTCTGGGTCTGGTTATCGCTGCAAAAAATCCAATCCAACATTGGCCGATTGTGCTGCTGGGATTCATCGCATCGATCATCGCGATTAGCCTAATTGGAAGCGCGGTATTTAGAGAAGAACTACCCGCGACAGCTTTGCTCATGTTAGGGGTCAACGACGTCATCTGGCTGCCCTTTTTTGGCCTAATTCTCTGGGCCGCGTTGCGCGCTCATACTGGGATTCCACCCTCGCGTAATCAACCTTACTCCATCGATGAGGCGGCTTCGATTTATCAACTTTCCGATGGCAGAAAACTCACGGACGCATCGATGGAAAGACCTTTGGTAATGGTCTTCCTTAGGCATTTTGGCTGCACGTTCACACGTCAGATTTTACGCGGGTTGCAGGATTTAGAAAAGCAAGCCAAGCAACACAACGCGTCGCTAGTTCTGGTGCACATGCTTCAGTCTGGTGAGGAAGTTGATTACCTCGGACAGCATTCAGATGTCGTGAGAATCGCGGATCCGCGCTGCGAGCTCTACCGCGCGTTTGGTTTGGGTAAAGGTGGATTTTTCGAACTCTTCGGTCCGCAGGTTTGGTGGCGTGGTGCGCATTCTATTTTCAAAGGCTGTGGCGTGGGTCATCTCGCAGGTGATGGCTTACAAATGCCGGGTGCATTCGTCTTTCACCAAGGAAAAGTCGTCGCTTCTCAACCTGCGCAAAGCGCCGCGGACTTGCCCAATTTAGAAGCTTTGTTTGCTGGAAAAGCAGATTTCGCGAACACTGCTGACGGATGCTGATTCGCTCCACAGATTTTTGATGAATTCTCTAGCAGGCAGATCCTATCTCGTAACCGGTGCTTCCAGCGGCATCGGCCGTGCGCTTTGTGAACAGCTGTTAGAAAAAGGTGCTGCGGTCTTGGGCGTCACCCGGAAACCCACCGCATTGCATCCAGATGTTTTTGCTATTCAAGCTGATCTCACCTCGCGTGAAGAAATCTCAAGCATGTTCCAATCGGTTGGCAAAATCGATGGTCTGGTGAATTGTGCAGGCACGGCCTACATGTCGCGTATCATAGATGGAAATCCAGCTGACTGGGAAGAAATGTGGCGCGTGAACGTCTTGGCCCTATCGCTTTGTTGTCAGGCGTCGCTGAAGCATTTTCCGAAATCCGGCGGACGCATCGTCAATATTTCCTCGATGTCTGGCCATCGCGTTCCTCCATCCGGTGGCTTTTATGCGCCGACTAAATTCGCCGTGCGCGCGATCACGGATTCTCTGCGCTATGAGTTAAAAAGTATCCAGTCGCCCATCCAAGTCGCATGCGTATCACCGGGCTTTGTCGATACTCCCTTGCTCGAAAATTATTTTCGCGGTCGAGAGGAGCTTCTCTCGAAAACTCGCGCGGCTATCCGCATGCTTCAGCCGGAAGATGTCGCGCACAGCATCATGAGCATCCTCACCGCTCCGCCACATGTTGAAATCGGAGATATCTTGCTTCGCTCATCCGATCAGCTAGCCTGATTTTTCATATGTTCCGACTACTTTTCGCATGCCTCACTACTCTGCTTTTTTCTTCATGCCTCGATTGCCATGAAGAAGTGTGGTTGAACTCAGATGCCTCCGGTAAAGCGCAGGTCAAAATTTCGTTGCCCTTGCAGGCGGCAAAAATTCACGGTGGTGAGAATGGTATCCGTGCTTTGGTCACAGATTATTTGGAGTCCACCTCGGCCTTTACTAGTTATACGGTTGAGACAGCTGCACTTGGCGATCAGTTAAAAATCAATGTCAATATGACTTTCGATAATGCACTGAATCTTGTAAATGTGACTTCTGGTCCTACTTATGAAAATTTACCTTCTGCTGCGTCCGATTTAATCGGGAATACGAAAATTGAGTTCCAAGGAACTAATCTTAGTTTCCTACGCCAGATCAATCTCACTCAAACCATTCCAGGAGCCGTATTTATTCCACGTGATCAACTCAAAGGCCACAACTTAACTACCATCATCCACCTTCCAAAAGCCGCCACATCGCATAACGCTCACACAATCGAAGAATTCGGTAAAACTCTTATCTGGATCACTCCACTGGCAAGTGCTCTTCGTGCTCCAATAAATCAAACTTTCATCATGCAGCTACCTATCCCGTGGCTTACAATATGTGGTGTTATCTTATTGCTGATCCTTCTCATCGCAGGGATGTTCTACTGCTTCTATCGTAGAAAGAAGATGAAATGAATGCGCGCTGCATGATCTTGAAAATCACCCAATCCACTCTCTGACTGTTGCGCGATCGTTATTCCTTGCTGCAACTGTTGCTCCAACAACATCTCCACCGTTAACGTATTCGATATGAATCGAGATCGGAATATCTTACGCTAGTTTCTGCCAGATGATTGACCACTCTTTCACCAATTGGACAAGCCTCCCATTTCTTTCCGTTAGAACGTTTGCCAAAAGTCCTTACCGAAACGGGAACGGATCAGGTTTTGGATCTGTGCCGCTCTGCGGAAAGGATTTCACAGTACCGGCCTGAGGACGCCGATTCCGGCGTTGCTCTTCGGTTGCGGATTAGATTCTCTGCCAAAATAAGCAGGACGGAGGCGCGGCTCGCTAATAAAAAAGTGCCGCCAGGTAACCGCGGCAAGAATGGACAAACTACCGTTGCTCCGATTAAGGCCTGGCGGGGTTCGCTTGCCAAACCTCTACGGCACCTGACAGCGAGAGAAAACAAACGCAGTCGCGGCAAAGTCGCAACTCTAAACTATACTTTCCCAGCTACGCAGCCTCAATGCCTCCGCCGCAGCTCTGGCTTCGGCTTCTTTTTTGCTCTTTCCCTTGCCAGTAGCGAGCAACTTGTCCTGCCAAGTCACTTCGGCTTGGAATACCCTGCGATGATCCGGCCCACTTTCTCCCAGGATTCGGTAAACTGGCGCAATGGGATGGATGGCTTGCAGGGATTCTTGGAGTTCGCCTTTTGGGTTCCGCTCGTCCGGGCTGTCCACCATCTCTTTGATCTCATTTGCGAATAGCCTGAGAATGAGTTCTTTGGCGGATTCCAAGCCCGTATCCATATAAACCGCGCCAATCAAAGATTCGAAAGCATCAGCCAAAGTAGAGAGGCGCCGTCTGCCACCGGTGGATTCTTCACCTTTTCCAAGCAAGACATATTCGCCGAGATTGATCGTTGTTGCAAAACGCGCCAATGCCTTGCGGGAAACGACCCTAGAACGCAGCTTGGTCAGGTGTCCCTCGCAGGCGGCAGGAAAAAGTTTAAAAAGCGCCTCGGTCACCGCAAGTTGGAGCACAGCATCGCCGAGGAACTCCAGACGCTGGTTGTCAAAATGAGGGCGCTGTGACTCATAAGCCAAGCTCGGGTGCGTCAACGCTTCCGCTAATAAAAGCGAATTGCGAAACTTGTATTGGATGCGGCTTTCCAGCGGTTGCATTCAGAATATGACGGTTGGTCACTTCTTACTACGAACTCGGAAAGTGCTCCGAAATCGAAGGAAAAAGTGGGGTGATCGACGGGACTCGAACCCGCGACAACCGGAATCACAATCCGGGGCTCTACCAACTGAGCTACGACCACCATTACAGGCGGGCGACACGCTTAGCCCAGCCCTGCGGTATTGCAAAGAGAAAAATACGCCCATTCGAGTAAATCCCGAGATACGGTCTCCAGTTCGCCAAATCGAGAGTGAAATATCGTCACCATGTCTGCCCTGCGTTTGTCCTGCATGGGCGGGCTGCATCTTCTAAATGGGTTCAATTTCATCTCACAGCCGCACACGCAAATCCCGCGCGCTCCACAGCGCCCCACTCGCCGCTTTGCCAATGCCTCGTATTCGCCGTGCTCCGTCTTTTCTCTTTTCGGAAAACCTCTCCCGTGCCGCTTCGAACGCCTCATTTACAAAAATCCTGCTCCCGATTACCGCTCCGTCCGTAAAATACCTCACCCGCGTCCGCAGCATGTTCGCCATCCCCAAATCCGACAGCACCGTCCCGTTGTCTTTCGAGGCCAACATCTCTTCGGTATTCATCATTGCTCCAGGCGAAGCGACCCCAACCACCGCGCGTCCGCTCTTCCTCCCCAACGCCAATTGCTTCGCCATAGCTGCTCCAGCGATATTCCGCCGGATCGCTTACCATTCCCGCCCGCACGGGATTGAGATCGATATACGCGGCCATCGTCCGTGCCGCTTCTCCACTTTCCACAATCACACTCTTGTAACGTTGTTCCCACAGGGTTCCTGTCCGGTCATGGGTCCGATTGAACCAACGCGTGAACCGCTGCAGCAACGTCTTCATGAACTCGCTCAGATCATGCATGCGGTAGGTGTAGCGCCGATAGATCTCGGTGACATACTCTTCATTTTCCTCTGACCTAGCCTCCGTCAGTTCCTTAGCTATCTCTGCCACAAACGCCTCGCTGTAGATAGCGGACAAACGCTTCAAAAGCCCCTCGTCATCCAACTCCAACGCCCAGACCGGCGGCACCTCCAGTAGTATGTGGAAATGATTCGACATCACACAGTATGACAAAACTCGACACCCCGAGAAATTCTCCTGCATCCGCATAAACATCCTGAAATGCTCCCGCTCTTCATCTCCAAACACAAACCGCCTGTCCACCACCCGTGACACGCAGTGATAAATCGCCCGTTTCTCTAAAGAATCTTTCCAAGGAGCCAACCATCGTGAACGTCTCATGCGCTCATATTATAAAATATTGTTCACATGAACAGTATTAATTCCTATAAATTGTCTGTCCCGAATGGCACGTGATTAAGCATTCTTTCTGTATCGTTCACGATGTGGGATTTCTTTAAATTGGTCGCGTGGTTCTGATAGAAGCTGGTAGCTTTTTGGTCTTCGTTTTCTTGCTC
>JBILMI010000181.1:0-4413 GCA_044375585.1 Luteolibacter sp. | reverse complement strand
TTCTTGAGCTGGAGTTCACAGATTCCTTTCCGAAACCAAATCATGCCGAATTGTGGGCCATAAGTATCCAAAGCCGATTTCGAATCTTCCCCATGTTTCTCGATTGCTTGAGCATTAAGAGCGAGAGCTTGTTCCCACTTTTCCTCGTTCATGGCCTTGAGCCCATCATCGACAAGTGTGGCCAGTTCCTGAGCTGGCAGTAATAATGAGGAGGTGACCAGCAACGTAGCGGATAAAATGAAGTTTTTCATGGCTGTTTTGTGATTGGTTTAGAGTTTTTAACGGGGAGTTCGGTGTATGAAAAATGAAACGCCGAGAGCGTGACCTTGCAATAGGTAACGGCCAGCGACGTTAAAAAATTAGCTGGAAATTTCTTGTGCTGTGAATCACTCGATAAGATCCGTGAAGGTAACCGATGAAATTTCTACCGCGGCAAGTGCGTTCAGTACATCGATGACCCTTTGTTGGGTTGTACCTGGATCGACCCATATCTGGACCAGAGGATTATTTCCTGCGCTTTTAGCAGCTGCCGAGTAAAGCTGCAGTTGACTGTTGAGTAATGGTAATTCGCGAACCGATGCGTCCGTATCAAGGGATTGTTGGGCATCACCAGCACCGGTGAAAATCGCACCTGCGGCATCGACCCTGATAAGCATAGGATCGATTTTTGGCTGCGCACTGCTGGGCGGCGAGTTTGCGGGAAGAGCCATACCTAGATCCTGCTCGCGCGGTGTAATCGTGGAGGTGACGATAAAATAGATAAGAAGCAGGAAGCAGACATCGATCAGCGAGGAAATATCAAGTTCTGGCATTCCCTCTTCTTGGACGACTGATTTCTTGTGACGAGCCATGGAAAATTTTTACTAAAGGTTGCGAGTTTGGGATTTAGAAAATTATTTTGCGGACTTTACGCCTTTATGGGTTTCATAAACAGCAAAAACTACCTCTGTCACTCCCGCTTCTGCAGCTGCACTGATCGCAGTCCGGCAATATTTGAACATGGCCGACTGATCTCCCCGAAGATGCAATTTCGGCTTTAACCCTTCAGAATCTATCTGTTCTTTTCGTTTTTTGACAACTTCAAAAATCGACTGCTTGTCTGGCAATATAACAAATTGCTCGTCTGTGAATGTTCCGTCTTCACGAACGTTGACGACGATTCGGCCCCGACCGTCTTCTTGCCTTTTTGAGTTCTTTGCTACCGGAGGCAAGACCTTGGGATCGGTCTGGACGATAATTGCGGTCGCGTTTACGATGAAGAAGATGAGCAGAAGGAAGACCATGTCGATCATGGGCGACATATCGATTTTCGCTTCTTCTTCATCCATCCCGGTGTATCTGCCTTTTTTAGCCATGATATAGGTTTTTTCGCGAGTTTAGAAAGCTGGTGCTTGCCGAGAGAGAGTGTGACAAGCGCCGCAGTGAGGCAGCTTAAACGGCGATACCCTCAGGAATCTTGGCGTAGAGAGTATCCGCATTTACCGTGGCAATGGCTGCGTTAAGCATTTCCTCCGCTGCATGGACAGATTCCGCAACCAGTTGGTTGTATTTGTTTTTATAATAAACGAAGCTGACGATTGCGGGAATCGCGTTGATCAGACCCCAAAGAGTTGTTAGTAGAGCGACCGAGATGTCACCTGCAAGTGCTGAGGGATCTGCGCCGCCAGAGGTTTGAAGGGTGCCGAAGGCGCTAACCATACCCATAACGGTTCCAAGTAGTCCGAGCATCGGGGAAGCTTGAGCACAAAGAGAAATGTAATTGACCCACAGGAGATTTTTGCGGGCTTCATTGTTCGTGAAATCGGCAATCGCATCCTCAACTTGATCGCGACCCAGAGTTTCTGGTTGGGTCGCATCGATGTTCGGAAAGGAGTAGGCAACCAGACGACCGAGATACGAAGGGTGAGTTGCGGCAAGCTCGATTGCGGAACGGACGCGGCAGTTGACCATGTGATCCATGAGCGCCATCTGAAGATCAGCCGGATAAAATTTGGCCTTGGTGAAATTCATCGAGTTGTAAACCGAGAGTGCGATGTAAGCAACGACAGCGGCACCAATGAAGAACATGGTAGGTCCCCCGTCGATAACCCAACGATCAAGAAAGGTTTTCTGTGCTGCTGGAGCGGCGGTCTCTTGCGCAAAGATTTGCGCTGAAGTAAGTAGCGAGAAAGCGAGGACGGTGAACGCGGTGAAGCGTGGGCGGATTTTCAGTTTATCGATCATGGGGAATGCCAAATTGCTTGAATAAGTCGCGAGTTTGGAAATTTAGCAGGAGTCGGCAAGGAAGATTTTACGAAAAATGAAGAAGTTTGAAAGAAATCGATTTGCCACTTTTCAAAGTCGCCTTTGAAGCTCGGGTGTTGAGAGAACGGATGGGTGTGGGTATTCTTTAGAAAAGAATCGATTTATTTTCCAAATCGTTCAACTAACTCTAGCTGATTAGCAACCAAATCCTTAGTTTCTAGTGGATTCGCCTCCAGATCAAATAGCTCCGTGCGTGGCGGCCACGCTTAGCGAATGAGTTTCCATTTTCCATCGCGCACAACTGTGCTGGGGGAACCGCCTTGGTTGCTCCAATGAGGGTAATGCCAAAACATGTGGCGACCTGTTGGCGGAGCGGATGGTTTTTCTAAATGTGTTAGAAAGGATGTGCCGTCTTTGTAATTATTTGGAAGTAGGTCGTGACCCGCTGCAGCAAGGATGGTTGGAACATAATCCGTGTTGTAGATGGGTTCCGTGCAAATTGAGCCGGCGTTGCCGGCCGCTGGATGACGGACGAGCACCGGGACGCGGATACCGCCCTCATACAACCAGCCTTTTCCTGCTCGGTAAGGAAGATTTGAGGTCGGTGAGCCCCTTGGAGGTGGAGAGCCCACCGTTATCCGAGGTGAAAATGACCAAGGTATTGTCGGCGAGGCCTTCAGCTTCGAGCGTGTCGAGCCCTTGTCCGATTGCAGAGTCCATCGATTCGAGCCAGAAGCGTATTTGGCCGCATGATCGATCAGGTTAAAAAAATATGCTACGGCTAACCCACCATTTTCACGGATGTTTGTTACCTATTTACCAAGTCTTTAGACGGTGGGAGCACCCTACCTTGCGGCCTACTTTTTGGCTGCTCTATCTCAATAAATTCCACGCGGTCACCAAAGCTTTGAGACCTGCCATTTCGATCGATGGATCGACGCCCGCGCCCCAGAGGATGCGGCCGTCATCGTGTTGTAGCTGCACGTATGCTGCGGCGCTAGCATCAGAACCGCCGCGCACGGCGTGCGAGCGGTAGTCGGTGAGTTTGAAATCTTTTAAGCCGATTTTTTCAAGGGCGTGCACAAACGAGTTGATTGGGCCGTTGCCGTCGCCTTCGATTTTTTTGATCTCACCATCATGTGAAATCGTCGCAATGCAATGCACGTTGCCTCCACCGGGTTGGTGGACTAGCTCGTATTCTTTCACGCTGAGGTGGTTTTCTTGGTTCACGAAATGATCGAAAAACGCATCGCGAATTTCATCAATCGTGAGTTCACGACCATGTTGATCAGCGAGATCGTAAATGTATTTTCCAACGATGGGATGCATCGACTTCGGCAAATCAAATCCGTGTTCGCGATCTAACACATAAGCAACTCCACCTTTACCAGATTGAGAATTGATGCGGATGATCGCCTCATAGGATCGACCGATATCCTGTGGATCGATGGTCAAATAAGGCACGCCCCATGTGAGATTTGGATCGTCTTTGGCTTCTTTCTGACGACGATCTAGGCCTTTTTTGATCGCGTCTTGATGCGATCCAGAGAAGGCTGTGAAAACCAATTCGCCCGCGTATGGCTGACGCTCTGGAATCGCGAGGCGGGTGAATTTTTCGTATTTCAAACGGATATCCGTCAGCTCTGAAAAATCGAGTCCAGTGGGAATACCGTGGCTGTTCATGTTCAATGCGACGGTGACGATATCAAGATTGCCCGTGCGCTCGCCATTCCCGAAAAGCGTTCCTTCCACCCGATCCGCGCCCGCCATCAGGCCAAGCTCCGTGGCCGCTACTCCCGTGCCTCTATCGTTGTGGGTGTGTAGTGAAATGGTGATTGAATCGCGGTTGTGTAAATTTCTACCCATCCACTCGATCATATCTGCGTGAATGTTAGGTGTCGTCCACTGCACCGTGTCTGGCAGATTGATGATCATTTTCTTCTCTGGCGTGGGTTGCCAGACATCGATCACGGCATTGCAAACTTCTGCTGCGTAATCGAGTTCTGTATCGGAAAAAGATTCCGGAGAATACTGCAACACCACTTCGGTTTGCGGAATGGTTGGGACAAGTTCTTTCACCAACTTCGCGCCATCGATGGCGATCTGCTTGATCGATTCACGTGAGGCATCGCCAAACGTCACCCGACGCTGAAGCGGAGAGGTGGAGTT
>JBILMI010000180.1:0-4474 GCA_044375585.1 Luteolibacter sp. | reverse complement strand
GTATTACCAAGGATATGGATATCCGGATGTTTTGATTTCCCATCGCACACAAGCTACGGGCCAAGAAGGACTCTCAGATCTAATTTTCGTGATTGATGAAGGTTCTAAAAACGAGGTTCGTAAGATTCGTTTTGAGGGCAACTCTGTTTTCGCTGCGGCAGACTTGAAGAAGGAAATGAAAACCAAAGAAAAAGGTTGGTTTTCATGGCTGACCAAATCGGGACGTTTTGAATCGACCACTTTGGATGATGATCTCGATTCGGTTTTGGATTTTTACCGCAGCAAAGGTTACCTGCGTGCAAGTAGCCCGGGGATTCGTCGTGATCCAGTGAAGGATGGACGTGTGGATTTAGTGATTCCTATTTCAGAAGGTGAAAAATACACGGTTGCAGGTATCAGTTTTGGACCGATGACCGTTTTCAAATCTGAGGAGCTATACCCATCGATGACTTTGAATGGAGGAAATGCATATTCCTCTAAGGAAATGCGTGATGATATCAAAATGATTCGTAGTTTCTATGGCTCACGTGGATATGCGGATGCAGTTGTTTCGCCAGACATTAAAGATGCGGGTCCGAATGAGGTTTCAATCAAATATATGATTACAGAAGGCTCCCGCTATCGCGTCGGACGTGTGAACATCCAAGGTAACTCAAAGACGAAAGATAAAGTGATTCGTCGTGAGATTCCGATGAGTCCGGGTGACTGGTTCAATACAGTTGAGCTCGAAACAACCAAATCAAAACTGCAAAATCTTCAATACTTCAGTGATGTGCAAGCCAATGGTTCTCCTGGTGGCAATGGTTATCGCGACATCGATATTCTTGTCGAAGAGCGCAACACGGGTTCTGTCGGTGTTGGCGTTGGGTTTAGCTCGATTGATAACGTGGTGGGTTTCCTTACGCTGGAGCAGACCAATTTCGATATCACTAATCCTTGGAACTTCACCGGAGGCGGTCAGCGTTTTGGAATGAATCTGCGCGCCGGCTCGGAGCGCAGTGAATTCAGTGTCTCACTCGTTGAACCTTGGTTCATGGATCGCAAACTCGCACTTGGTGGCGAACTTTTCTACCGTCAGTCTTCCTACTTCAGTGATGTCTATGACCAGACGAACGCCGGTGCATCGATTTTCCTTAAAAAACCTCTAACTGAGAAATCATCGGTTAAACTCGCCTATTCTTTGGAGACCATCACGGTTGACGTAGAGGCTGGTTCCAGTGCTGCGTTCCTTGCTGAAGATGGTGACTTTGTCCGTAGTGCTCTCACGCTTAGTTATCTTTACGACAGTCGCGACACCACAGTCACTCCACGTAGCGGAGAAAAACTAGATGTCTCGCTCTCGCTCGCAGGACTGGGTGGAGATGTTGAGACGATTACGTTTTCAACCCAAGCATCAAAGTATTGGAATCTGAAATGGGATACCATTCTCTCCCTCAATGGTGAGGTTGCATTTGCGGATGCAATCAATGATGAAGTGCCTATTTTCGAGCGCATGTTCCTGGGTGGTGGTCGGACGCTGCGTGGATTTGAATTCCGCGATATTGGTGGCATACGTGATACTCAATCTGGCGAAACCCTAGGTGGTCAGTCTCTTGCCTATCTTGATACGGAATATACCGTGCCTATCATTGAAATATTGCGTGCCGCTGTATTCTACGACATGGGTTTCGTAAACTCAGGCTCTTGGGATCTTTCTCCGCAAGATATCTATAGCGATATTGGTTTTGGTATCCGCATTCAATTGCCGATCAGTCCTATTCCGTTGGCATTGGACTATGCAGTGCCAGTTAGCTCACCTGACAAAGAAGCTGACAAAGGTGGACAGTTTAACTTCTACATGAGTTACGAATACTAAGATTATTTGAATTTATTGATTTTCAGAAAAACGGGATGGCTGATTGGCCATCCCGTTTTTTGTGGATGGACCTTGAAGACTAGAATTTTCATGCAGTTTGGTTCGACATGATTTCAAGTGCTGAGTAATGTTTTTCTCATGCCGTCATTGATCGTTTTAGCAGCAGGTATGGGTAGCCGTTACGGTGGATTGAAACAGTTGGATCCAATGGGTCCAAACGGAGAAACCGTTCTCGATTATTCGGTCTATGATGCGATTCGAGCTGGATTCAATCGAGTAATCTTCGTGATTCGGGAGGATTTTGCGGATGCGTTTAAGTCAGGAATTGGCGAGCGCTTTGCGAAGCTTATTCATGTGGACTATGCGTATCAGCGATTAGATGATTTACCTGCTCCTTACGTTCCTCCTGTAGGACGCACGAAGCCTTGGGGAACGACACACGCCATCCGTGCAGCAAGAGAACTTGTCGATGGTCCTTTTGCTGTGATCAATGCAGATGATTTTTACGGGAGCGATGCATATCTCCAGGCGAGTCAGTTTCTGAAAAAATCCGATGATAACTTATGTGGTTTGATTGCCTATCCGCTGGAAAATACACTCTCAGAGCATGGTAGCGTGAATCGTGGTATTTGTGAGGTGAGTCAGGAACGTATGCTTATAGCTGTTGAGGAAGTGGTGAAGATCGCCCGTGATGAATCAGGTGAAATCGTGGGTATCGGCTTGGATGGAGAGAGCCGAACGCTCGATCCCAAAGCACCAGCTTCAATGAACTTTTGGGCTTTTCCAGAATGCTTTATGGCTGATATCGAATCTGAATTTGTAAACTTCCTCGCACAACATGGAAGTAAAGAGACCAGTGAATTCTATATTCCGACTGTGGTGGACACGCTAATACAAAAGGGTAAAACCAGCTGCGAAGTGATTGAGACGAGTGCGACTTGGTTTGGTGTAACTTTCCCAGAAGATAAGCCCTACGTCGTGCAGTCGATTGCTGGCTTAATATCAAGAGGGGATTATCCAGAAAAGCTCAGCTCGTAAAAAACAGTCTCAGATCATTAATCTAAAACGATGTCCAAAAAGTCTTTCATCACAGCACGGTAAACCTCGTGTTTGAAAGAGGGAAGCCACTCGAGATCGAACTCAGTGGGGTGGATCCAGCGGTAAGATCGGAACTCCCGAGGTGATTGATTTATATCGATTTCCGGGGCGTCGGGTTTAACCTCACAGAGGAAATAGGTTTGTTCTTGGCCGTGATTGCCGTGCTTTTGAACTTTTTTAGCACGGACATCTTCAGGATAAAGATAACGATATCCGCCTTTGCTTCGGATGATTTCGTAATGCTCTTTGGATAGCCCAATCTCTTCGCGGATTTCGCGATAGAGTGCTTGCTCGATTTCTTCGCCTAAATCGACCCCGCCTTGGGGGAACTGCCAAGCGCCAGGAATGGTGCTACGCTCGCAAATGAGAAGATTGCCATTCGTATCGACCATGAGTGCCGCAACATTAGGGCGGTAAAGAATCATGTCTGGAAAGTTGCTCGAAAAATAGGATCCGATCAATGATTAACTTTTATAAAGGATTTTACGAGCTGGTCAAATTAAGGGCGGAGGTGTATCCAAGAATCATGTTAAAAATTTCAATTTTAGCCATTTCTTCGCTTATGGTGTTTTCAGGTATGGGTTATTCGCAAACCCAAAATCCTAACGATCCTAAACAGAATCAGAACAACACGAATGATAAGCAAGGAAGAAAAGGATATTGGGAGGCGAACTTGGCTGGAGGAAATTATTTGGTGGCGTTATCAAGGATTACATCGGTGAGTAGACATAAGTATGTTTTGGATGCGGTATTGATTGTCGATGAGGTGACGGTTGATACAGATGGCCAGTCACTCGCTCGGTTTTATTTTATTACGCCCGCTAACTCTGCAGGACCTCAATCTGGGACAGCTGATCTTGCAGCGCGGGCACTTGAAATTGCTAACAGCGTGGCAACTGAACATGGCAGCAGTGTGCAAGACATGGTTCAAAAAAAATATCCTCTAACGACTCATTCTAAGTCGATCGAATATCGAATGATGACTGAGGCACAGTTAAGTGCTCTTTACCAAAGTGTGAAAACTGCCTGGCAGAATGGTGACGGACGAGTGTTCAAGGGGCAGTAGGATGCAGCTTGGCGTATCAAAGTCCTAATGATGCGTAGATCTGGCGCGTGGAGTGGGATTTATTCAGGGTGTATAAATGTATCCCAGCTATCGAGTTATCGAGGAGTTCGGCGCATTGCTGTGCAGCATAGTGAATGCCTGCACGTTCGACAGCTTCTGGGTTTGAGTTGGCGCGATCTAGGGCTTTGATGAGTTTTGCAGGATAACGAGCGCCAGCGGCGAGTTCAGCCATGCGCTTCATGCTTGAGAGTGAAGTGACTGGCATAATACCAGCGATGATGGGGATATGGATTCCTGCAAGTTGGCAGCGATCCCGATAATCGAAGAAGTCATGATTATCAAAAAATAGCTGGGTGCAGATGTAGTCGGCTCCCGAATCGACTTTAGCTTTCATGTGATCGAGTTCATCAACGCGATTCGGAGTGGCAGGGTGACCTTCTGGGAAGCCGGCTACG
>JBILMI010000035.1:0-16771 GCA_044375585.1 Luteolibacter sp. | reverse complement strand
TGTTGCGCCTACGACAAAAAGTTTGATTAACTCGCTTTGCTTTCGGGCTGGAAGACGGCTTTTTCTTTGATACATTGACTTTTCTAGTTATGCGATTTTTTGTCGCTTAGCTAGTACAGCCCCAAAACTTTATTTGCTGCAATCTGCGTCCGCGCCTTGCGTGAAACCTTACAGAAGTGGGATTTACCGAAAAAGATATCATGGGGCAGTTCGAACCTGAATCGGACTTTCCCAAGCCTAGAGCGGTTGGTTGATTTGTTTAAAAATCCACATTCCCAAAGCCCCGACTTAATCGGGGTGGAAAGGAAACGAAGAGAACGATGGGGCTAGCGCGTGTGGCCTTTCACTCTTCATGTATTAAGATTATTTTTGAATAAGGAAGGCAGGAACGCAGGAATGCTTCGCTCCCCTCTTTTCCTGCCTTCCTGCTTTCCTTATTTTTAAATCATGGAATGAAGAGTCTTTAATGAGGAAGGCAGGAAATCAGGAAGGTTTCACTCTCCTCTTTTCCTGCCTTCCTGCTTTCCTTATTCTAACAATTCAGTGCGGTTGATTGATAGAGCGGTTGCCCATTCACACTTTCAGTTTTTTTCTAATGTGCGGCTATCTACCACGAATGGGCTTGAAGGAAAAATGCACAATGACCCAGATCGGGATGGAAAAACCAACCATCGCAATCAATCTATCCCAAGTCCACGTGAGGTAGTTGGATTGTATCGCGAAAATCGCGATCATGAAGTAGTTAGCGAACCTGGCATGTCCAAGAAACGAGCAATATTTTGGGTGGCGTTTACGAATTCCGCTGATGAAGGCCACAGTGCCTATGACTAGGACAATCAATGTCACTAGAGCCGTGATCGTCGGTAGTCCGTTCCTAAAGATAAGCGATAACCCACCGCCTTTTTGAAAATAGATTTGACTCCAATGAATACCCGCCCAGATGAAAGAGAACCCACTTTGAGTCGCTGTGTTGAATGATTTCTTATCGCTAGTGAGCTCATTCATGAACCACCCAAAATAGAGCGGAACGATCCCCCACATCATTCCACTATGCAAAAATGGCGTTTTGAGAAGCATCCATAGAGTCTGCCAATAAAAGGAAATTTCAGATGAGATGATATCGATCACTGCGTAATTGATAGACGGTTAAAATTGGATTGGATCATGCTTCACCGCGATTTGTCTCATACCTAAAACGTTGTCACTCATCAAACTTGATTTAGACCCAAAGTAACCTCGCTGCGGCAACAAACGAAAAGCCAACGATCATCCACTCAAATACCGCTTGAGGAATCCGTCCTATCAACCAGCGACCCATCACAATCCCAGCGAAAACTCCTGGCAGGAGTTTTGCATTTTCCCAAAGGCTCTCTTCAGTGATCAGTGCTAGCTTCGCATTAAGAGGAATTTTGATTATATTGATCAGCAGAAAAAACCGTGCGCCAATCCCGATCAATTCCATCTTTGGAATTCGCCGAGTGAGTAAATAAAGCTGAATCACCGGTCCCGCGGCGTTGGCTAACATGGTGGAAAAACCTCCCATCACACCGGCTGAATTGCCAAAACCTCGCGACTCCGCCATCGCATCAAAAAACGCGGGTCGCCATTTCCGAAAAGCCTGCACCGCCACCATAAACATCACGCAACCCCCAATCACACGCCGCGCAGCCCCATCATTGATCTCTCCCAATAGCCAGTAACCCAGCAATAAGCCCACTAAAGTAGCGGGTAATAATTTCCAAACCGGCTTCCATGAACCGTGCTTAATAAATGCGGGATAAGCCATGAGATCCGAAGCGATCAGCAACGGCAAAGCCAAACCCACTGATGCCTTTGCACCATAAATATCCGCAAACAAAACCACGGAAACCATCGAGATCCCGCTGAACCCAGCTTTTGATAAGCCGATACATACCGCAGCAAACATTGCAATGGCTAGTAATCCGGGATCATTCAGCATCGGCGACAATGTGATCACGTAACTCACTTCATAGAAGTCATTTATTGCAATGAGCCTAATTGTTGAGCGATCCACCGCAGCAATTTTACAGGCTCTGCGAAATCATATATGTCATCCTGTCAAGCCCGACTTCCGTATAGACCCATCGCAGCGATTGCTTTAAAGTTTACCTGATCGAACGCCTTCCATGGAAACTCTACTACAACTTTCAGATACATCCGCACCATCAACACTCAAGGAAGTGTTAGACGCGCTTAAGAAACAACACCTCGAGCCACGCCTTGAATCGAAGGCATGGGGAGATTGGATTTACCTAGAAGGATACAACTCGGTCATCAGTATCGAATCACATCGCGGCTTATCATCTTCCGCAACCGTTGAACACGCTGAAGGCGAAGAAGATGGTGAAGTCATGCAGTGCATCTTTCGTGCCTTTGGAAAACTTGGCTGGCATGGGGTCGATGACGACGGAAAATTTACGCTTTAATCGACTAACAACTGCGCGCTCAACACGTCGTATGTTATTTTTTCTCCTGAATTCCATTTCATGAAACTTTTCCGGCTCGTCTTCTGCACCCTCATTTGCGCGACGTTTGTTTCGCACGCATCAGCTCATCAGGTAGACTCTGTTGAGTTAGAATTCGAACGCAACGACAATACATGGATTCTCAAAGGCTTACTTGATATGGCCTATTTTCTGCCAGAGACGCGAGGCGTTGAGGACTCGCCTCCCCTCATGCGTGAGGACGTCATGGCTGCATCGAAAGCCAAACAAGATCGTTACGTCACCGAGATCGAACAAACCCTTCGTCAGCTCCTGACCCTGAAATTCAATGGCAAGACATTGAAGTGGAAAGTTCATTTTTCTGATTTCATGAAACAACCTCTCGTTCTTCCCGAGGAAACCGGCGGCTGGGCTTTAGCGAATGCGATGATTGAAGTCGAAGCTCAGCCCGGCCCAGGTGAACTCTCTGTTTTTTGGAATGATCAATTTAATTCCGAACTCATCATCATCATGATTGAAGGCGAAGAGCTCAACACCCTCAGCGTTTTTTCTGGAATGTCCAATATGCTGCTAAAAGTGAAGGCATCGGAAGTCGCGACCACCGAAGATACAGAAACGATTGCCTCAAAACAAAAGCAGGCAGAAAGCTGGATCGCCTCTGGTTTCAGACACGTCATTCCTAGTGGGCTGGATCACATTCTCTTCATTATGGGCTTATTTCTGCTGGTGCCACGCTTAAAACCCCTGCTTGGCCAATCCTTGCTGTTCACGCTCGCCCACTCAATCACTTTGGCTCTAGCGATTTTTGGAATTCTGCAATTTCCTAGCAAATGGATCGAAGTCCTCATTGCCGTCAGCATCGCGTGGATTGGAATCGAAAATCTTTTCATCAAAAAACTCAGCAACTCCCGTCTCTACCTAGTCTTTGGTTTCGGACTCATTCATGGCTTGGGGTTTGCCAGTGTATTAAAGGAGAAGCTCGGAGATCTCAGCGGCAAAGCCCTAACTTTGCCGCTAGTTTCCTTCAATATTGGGGTCGAAATCGCGCAGGCCGCTCTCTTGATTTGCGCCTTCATCATCCTCATTCCATTTCGGAAATGGACTCCGGCCATCCAGAAAATTGGCTCTGTCACCATCACCCTCATTGCATTTTACTGGATCTACCAACGCGCCTTTACCTGAAAATTCAGAAATCAAGGTGGAAACTTGGTATATTTTAGAGATGCGTGTTTGACAGCCGTGACTCGAATTGCTTTTTTTAATAATTACAAAAACTCCTCTGCATGAGCGAAAACGATAAACTCCCAGCTTCCAAAATCACCTCAAGCGTGCCCTTGAAAAAAGAAACCGTTCGCGTGACGCTCAAAGCATCAGATGCTCCGCCGGCGGTTCCTGCTGCTTCTCTGCCTCCCGCGAACGCCAATTCTCCAGTACGGTTGGTCCCCGCTCCAACGCCAAGGCCAGAAGTTCCAGTGCAAGCCATCGTCCCGCCTATTGCTAAGCCTGCGCCTGTTCCGTTTTTTGCTGAAACGCCTCCGGACGTCGTAACTGCTAGCACCGCTCCAGCTCCTCCAGCTCCAGCAATGCCCCTCAATACTTCCGCGCCTCTCACTCCTACCATGCCTCTCGCTCCGCCAGTAGGAGCGCCAGCCAGAGCGCCGTTGGCAACTGGAGCTCCCACGATTCCACTTGCGTCAACTGTTCGCGCTGCCACCAAACCGCTCACGCCTCTAGGTGCTGCGACCAAACCTCTTTCAACACCCACAGCTGGCACGCAGACCAAGAAGCTAGCAACATCTAACGCTCCTGTCGGTGCGCCAACCATCGCCCTTAAGACTGCCGGCGTACCACCTCTGGGAATGGCTAATTCAACCGCTCCTGCTTCCCCCTTAGCTCAGACAGCATCTCTTCCAAAGGCGACCGTTTCACTCAATCCGCCCACGAAACCTCTCTCTCCAGTTGGTTCAGCTACCAGGCCTTTATCGCCTTCTTCCGCAGGCGCCAAACCCACCATTAAACAAGCAACCCTCTCCATCTCAGAGCAAGATGATATAGAAAGCGGCGCATCATCCTTCACCAAAATCCTCGCTGGCGTGGGCCTAGCTGCTGCCATCCTAGTTCTCAGCCTTCAACTTAAAATGTCCAACATCTGGCTCAATGCTGATGACTTTGAATACCCAGGCGACTGGATGCAAATCCTTCAAACACCTTAATCCCCAATTCACCTACGATGATTCTCGGAATTCTAAATACTCTGGCCGCTGCTGGTTTGGCTTATCTCGTCTATGTGGGCGCAAACTTGCCTGACATTGCACCTACTTTCTAATCCAAAGCCTTATTGAAGTTTTTTCCCTTCGCGTCCTTGACGAATGGGCTCTCTGGTTTCAAGTTGCTTTCATGGCACTCAACCTTACCGAAGATAGTTTCCAATCCGAAGTGATCGATTCCGATCTACCCGTTCTCGTCGATTTCTGGGCCGAATGGTGTGGCCCTTGCAAAATGATCGGCCCCGTCCTCGAGCAACTCGCTACTGAAGTTGAAGGTCAGGCAAAAGTCACCAAGGTCAATGTCGATGACGCCCGCAGCCTTGCTGTAAAATACAACGTCAAATCGATTCCGCTTCTCCTGTTTTTCAAAAACGGCGAAGTGAAAGATCAGATCGTTGGCGCCAACGTTACCAAAGAGCAACTCAAAGCCAAGCTTCTTGCGCTCGCTTAATCTGCTTTGCTAAAATTCAAACCAAAGCCCCATCCGATTTTACGGGAGGGGCTTTTTCTTTGGCACTCCGCCCTTCTTTCCGCTTCAATCTGCGTTATCAAACTTTGAAACCTGAAATCTCCGCCATCCTCGTTGCCGCCGGTAGCAGTCAGCGCATGGGCTTCGACAAGCTCGCCGCTCTGCTTAATGGTAAGGCCGTGCTCGCGCACACCCTCAAAGCCTTTATCGATTGTGATGCGATTACCGAAATCCTTGTGATCTGCCCGCCAGAACGCTTCGTCTTGTTAGATTCAACCACTTTTACCAAACCCGTCCGCCGCGTCGATGGTGGTTCCGAACGCCATCTCTCCGTCGCCAACGGCCTCGCCGCCGTTTCTCCAAAAGCAGAACTCATCGCCGTGCACGACGCGGCGCGGCCTCTCGTTTCGCAGGCTGACATCCTCGCGACGATTGCCGCCGCCAAAACCCATGGAGCGGCTTCACTCGCACGCCGCGTCACTGAAACATTAAAACGCTCAGATGCCGATGGCTTCACTCAGTCCCCCGTCTCTCGAGAAAACCTCTGGTTTATCGAAACTCCACAAATTTTTCGCGCCGACCTTATTCGTTCTGCCTACGAGCATGTGCTCAAAGAAAATCTCTCCGTCACCGATGAAACGTCCGCACTTGAGATCATCTCTGTGAAAACCCAACTTATCGCATCCAGCTCTCCCAATCCAAAAATTACCACCCCAGCAGATTTACAAAACCTCTGCACAATCCCATACTGACACATGATCCAACTCGCACAAAACCAACTCTGGAAAAAGGGTGACCAATATTTCCGCATCGTCATCTGGGAGCGCCTCGGGATCCGTTACAAACTAACCGACAGCCCAGAAGCCACCGAAGGCACGCTGCATGATGTCACCAAGAAAGAATTCTGCCGCCTTATCAAAGGTGCGGAATTAATCGAAAGCTGAGCATTTAAATTCCAGTATCCCTCCAACCCATGAAAATTCTCTGTTCGCTCCTAACACTCATTTTAACCTGCACCATTGGATTTTCTGAAACCACAACGGATCGACCGAATATCATTCTGATCATTTCAGATGATCATGCATTTGATAGCTACGGCTTCATGGGTCATGAAACCGTAAAAACTCCGCATCTCGATCGGATCGCTTCCGAGAGCCTCGTTTATACCCGAGGTTACGTGACGCCGGTTTGTTCGCCGTCACTTGCGTGTTTGTTAACTGGTAAAATGCCGCGTAACCACGGCATCACAGGAAATGATCTAGCGCCGGATGCCCCACAATTCACGGGAGGAAACCTAAACCGCAAACCTCTCATGGATCAGTTGCTCAGCAACTCGCTCATGCTTCCCAAAGCACTGACCGACTCCGGCTATCTCACCTTTCAAACAGGCAAACTCTGGAACGCCACTTTCAAAGATGCCGGCTTCAGCCATGGCATGACTGGCAAACAAGGCCGCCATGGCGGAGACGGTTTAACCATCGGCCGCGAAGGCATGCAGCCGATTTACGATTTCATCGCAACATCTAACAAAGAGAACAAGCCTTTCTTCATCTGGCACGCACCACTCATGCCACATGATCCTCACACACCACCAAAGGCAATTTTAGACAAATACAGAGGCAAAGGCCTGACGCCCGCAGCGGAAAAATACTATGCAATGATCGAATGGTTTGACCAGACGTGTGGTGAACTCGATGACTATCTCATCAAGAATGACCTTAAGAAAAACACCGTTATACTCTATCTCTCCGACAATGGCTGGAACGCAGCAGAAGGCTACAACGGCGGACGTGCCAAAATGACTCCCTATGAAATGGGAATCCGCACTCCCATGTTTGTCCGCTGGCCGGAAAAAGTAAAACCTCTCCGTGATGAAGAAACGCTCGCTCACATTACCGATTTCCCGACCACGATTCTAAAACTCGCCGGCGTTAAAGTCCCAGCCGATCTCCCAGGGATCGACCTGTTAGATCGCGATGCGATGTCCAAACGCAAATCCATTTTCGTCGAGTCCTACTGCCACGACATCGCAGATCTTAATCAACCCGGTAAAAGTTTGTATGCGCGGGTGGCGATCGATGGCTTTTCAAAACTCATCATTCCAGGACCCGCGAAACCCACGAGACCGTTTCACACCATTCCCACCGAGATCGAACTCTACGATCTCAAGGCCGACCCTCTTGAAAAAACCAACCTCGCCAAAGATCGCCCCGATGAAGTGAAACGCCTGATGGTGCTTCAAAATACAGAGTGGGACGGTAAGTAAATTTTAAACAATTTTTCGATTCGCGAAACGGTATAACGTGGCATGGTTACGATATCATGCAGCAGAAATCATCCGGACTCACCATCCGCAAGTCATCCGAACGTGGCCACGCCAATCACGGTTGGTTGGATAGCTATCACACCTTCAGCTTCGCCGATTACTACGATCCTGCGCACATGGGCTTTCGCAGCCTACGAGTGATCAACCAAGATATTGTCGCTCCAGGAGCAGGCTTCCCCACTCACCCGCACCGGGAAATGGAAATCTTTAGCTATGTCGTTTCTGGGACGATCGCTCACAAAGACAGCATGGGAAATGGTCGCGAGTTAAAACCGGGACAAATCCAACTCATGAGCGCTGGATCAGGCGTTACTCACTCAGAGTTCAACCCATCTCGCTCAGAGCCGCTGCATTTGCTTCAAATTTGGATTCAACCGAACGCAAGTCGACTCCAACCATCCTATACTGAATGGCATCCATCCGCCGAATCGGAAAACGATCCAAAAGTGCTTGTGATCTCCTCAGACGGCAGAGAAGACTCCGCGACGATCCATCAGGACGCAGATGTGTATCGAGTTCGCATCCCAGCAGGACAGAGCATTTCTCATGACCTAGCAAGTGGCCGCGGGTTATGGTTGCAGCTGATCAAAGGCGAGCTCACTACCAATGAAGTAACGCTTTCACCCGGCGACGCCGCTAGCGCTGAATCCGAAGGCGCCTTCATTTTCACTGCCACAGCAGATTCCGAGGCTCTTCTCTTCGATCTGGCATAATTCCAACTAAATCTCATTCTTTTGATCTGCGTCCATCCTGTCCATCTGCGGTTAGACCGTTTCCCAAAAGTTCTAAATTCTAACCCACCCCCTGAAAAAACTCCCTAGCTTGATCGCCGTGGCCATTCAGCCCAAAAAACCAACTTCCCGTTTTCTCATTCTTGGGTATCGTCACAAGCATGGAACTCACCGAAGAGCAGATTCGCCAAGAGGTCGCGGATTGTTACGCCCGGAAAATCAGGCAGGCAGACCAAATGAGCGACCACGAACTTTTTTTCGCTGGAGCTGAACTTTTTGATGATGCCTGCGCCATAAGTCTTGCTGGCTTAAAGAATGATTATCCTGAGCTTTCCGAATTGGAGCTTCTCGAAAAACTTCGTGGATTTCTTAGTAACGCTGCCTAGTTTATGAATGCGACCGAAGCTATCAAATCTTTTACTCGCTTACTAAACGAAGGGAACGTTGCTTATATGGTCGTGGGTTCTTTCTCATCAAACTATCATGGCATCCCAAGATCTACAAAAGACGCAGATATCGTTCTTCAGTCTGACGCATCAGCATGGAAACTACTTTCAGAAAAATTACCCGATGGATTGACTCTAAATCCACAAGGTGGATTCGAAATGGTAACTGCCACTCGTAAAGAAATCATCAAGGTCGCCGGAACAATTTTTGAAATCGAAGTGTTTCACCTCAGTGATGATGAATTTGATCGGATGCGTTTTCCCAGGAAAATGAAAGCGGAGCTATTCAATGACATGATTACATGGGTTGCCACGGCGGAGGATGTCATAAAGAGAAAAGGCGAGCTCTTAGACTTCGATTACATCACGCAATGGTGCAGCCAACACGGAACTCTAGAAATCCTCGCAAAAGCTCGCGCAGAAACGCAGGTGTGACCGTGGCGGCGGATTTTATCCGCCGTGCTAACCTTTCTTTTTTATGCTCTCGCCCATCACCGCAGACAAAGCCCATTGCTGGCATCCATTCACTCCTCAGGATGATTGGTGTGATCCTGCACATGATCCTGTCATGATCGTGCGGGCTCAGGGCGTCTGGCTCTATGATACGAATGGCAATAAATACTTGGATGGAAATTCATCGATCTGGACCAACATTCACGGTCATTGCCGTCCGGAAATCGCTGAGGCTATCGCGAAGCAAGCCGCTACGCTCGATCATTCCTCTTACTTAGGCCTCGGTCATCCGCTTGCCTCTCAGTTGGCAGAAAAACTGGTTTCCTATTTCCCGAAAAACACTCTCGAACGCGTTTTCTTTTCCGATAACGGCTCCACAGCAGTAGAGGTCGCCCTGAAAATGTCGCTCCAATCGCGGATGCAAACAGGTCAGGAAAAACGAAGTCGGTTTCTCGCATTCCAGGACGCTTACCACGGCGATACACTAGGCGCGGCTTCGCTTAGTGGAGTGAATCGTTTCTTCTCCCGCTTTCGATCATCAGGATTCGAAACTGAATTCCTTTCTTCTATCGATCACTTAGACGCCGTGTTTAAATCTACTATAACCGCAGTAGTGATCGAGCCATTGATTCAGGGAGTGAACGAAATGCGGCCTTGGCCTAAAGGCATGCTCAAGAAGCTACGCGAATGGACATCTGAAAATGGAATCCACTTAATCCTCGATGAAGTGATGACCGGCTTTGGCCGAACCGGGACTATGTTTGCCTGCCAACAAGAACATGTAATTCCGGATTTTTTATGTTTAGCCAAAGGCATCACTGGCGGTTCAGTTCCGCTTGCTGCAACGTTAACGACCAATGATATCTATTCATCATTTCTCGGTCCTGCTGAAAATGCATTCTACTATGGTCATAGTTATACCGCCAACCCCATTGGCTGCGCGGCGGCTCTAGCTTCACTTGAATTGTTCGAAAGTGAACGAGTTTTAGAAAACCTACCGGAAAAGATTCAATTTCTAAGGCAGTCGCTGGATAATTTGAAAGCGAAACATCCTTCCGTTCTTGAGTTCCGCCAATGCGGCCTGATTGCAGGCATTGAATTCAAACAAGAATTAGGTCTAAAAATCACCACAGCCGCGAGGGCTCACGGCCTTATTACAAGAAACATCCTTGGCACGGTTGTATTCATGCCGCCGCTTTCTGTGAGCCGAGAAGAAATACAGTTCGGAATCAACGCGCTGAATGAGGCGATTCTTGACGTTGTTCAATAGAGCGGTTGCCAAAAGTCCGTATGCAAAAGGTGGATTTTAGGGTTCGGATCGTGAAGTCCTATTCCTTCGTTGTTCTTCCGTCATCGCTCAATGAGCTATGGCAGACAAGTTCATCACGTAGGTTAATCAAAATGGTGACACCTGTGCATATTCCATATCCACCTGATCAACGAATCGGTTTTTATAGGTAAGACCGATTAGTCGGGATTAGAGATCCACAAATCTATACCCTTGCCGAATTTATCGAGGGCGGGACGATTGGGCCGTTGCCTGTTTAAGGAATCTTCGATTCAAGATCCGCTAGACGGATAGTGGCTTGCAAAGTTGAGCCGGATGGAAAAAGTTTGCGTAACGTCATGTCCGCATCCCAAACCGCCATCCAACCGACCCGTGAGCAGGATTTTCCTGAGTGGTATCAACAAGTCATCAAAGCTGCTGATTTAGCAGAGAACTCGGAAACTCGTGGCTGCATGGTGATCAAGCCTTGGGGCTATGGGATTTGGGAGTTAATTCAGCAGCAGCTCGACAGGCGTTTCAAAGCGACGGGGCATGAGAACGCGTATTTTCCCTTGTTGATTCCTTTGTCGTATTTGGAAAAAGAAGCGGAGCACGCAGAAGGCTTTGCAACAGAGTGTGCTGTGGTGACGCATCATCGACTTGAAGCGGTGAAAGATGAGGTCACAGGAAAAACCAAAATGGTCCCGACCGGTGAGCTCGCGGAGCCTTACGTGATTCGTCCGACTTCAGAGACCATCATCGGCGCAGCGTTTGCGCGTTGGGTCCAGTCGTATCGGGACCTACCTTTGCTGATCAATCAATGGGCGAATGTGATGCGCTGGGAAATGCGGCCACGTTTGTTTTTAAGAACCGCAGAGTTTCTCTGGCAAGAAGGTCACACCGCTCATGAAACCAAAGCGGAAGCCATTGTTGAAACGCGTATGATTCATGGTCTGTATGAAGAGTTTCTTCGCGATCATTTGGCGATCCCTGTCATTCCCGGCGAGAAAACCGAGAACGAGCGCTTCCCCGGTGCAGACATGACTCTAACCATCGAAGCGATGGTTCAGGACAGGAAAGCGATCCAAGCTGGAACGTCGCACTACCTAGGACAGAATTTCTCTAAAGCGCAGGATATTTCTTTCACAGGTCGGGATGGAGCGCAGGACTTTGCACACACGACATCATGGGGAGTTTCCACACGTTTGATCGGCACCTTGATCATGGCGCACTCGGATGACGATGGCTTAGTGCTGCCGCCACGCGTTGCCACGAAACAGGTTGTGATCATTCCGGTCACTCCTAAGGAAGACACGAAAGAGGCTGTGCTTGAAGCGTGTCAGGCACTCGCAAAAACGCTCAGAGCCACCCGCACGTTCCATGGTGATCCGATCCGCGTCCACGTCGATACTCGTGATTTACAGGGCGGACAGAAAAAATGGGATTGGGTGAAAAAAGGCGCGCCGATCCGTATCGAGATTGGGCCGCGTGATATTGAATCCCGCAAAGTCTGCATGCAACGCCGTGATCAAGCGCCGACAGAAAAGAGCTTCATGGACAAAGAGGAGTTCATCCAGATCGTGCCAAATTTATTGCAGGAGATTCATAATAATCTACTCGCGAACGCGTTGAAGTTCCGCGATGCCAACATCATTGCCTGTAATGATTTAGAAGAATTTCATGCACACTGGAGCAAAGAAAACCCGGGCTGGCTCCTCACCGCGTGGGCCGGAACTCCCGAAGAGGAAGAGCAACTTTCCAAGCAACACAAGATCGCCATTCGTTGCTTACCCATCCCAGAAGCAGGACTTTCCAAAGAGCTGTTAGAAAAAGTAAGTAACACCTGCTTACTCACCGGAAAACCAAACCAGACCATTGCGATCTGGGGACGGAGTTATTGAGCTCGGATACGAATTGGACCGCGTGAGTCGAGTTGCGCTTGTTTTGAAGAGCGCGAGTGGATTCGCGGTCCATCTGGAGTCCATTAGCTCTGTGCGTATGCCTCGACGGAATCGCAGGTGCAGACAAGGTTACGATCTCCATGGACATTGTCGATGCGCGCAACCGTAGGCCAGAACTTGTGATTACGGAGGTAAGGTAGCGGAAAGGCCGCTTGCTCGCGTGAATAAGGATGCGTCCAATCGTTTCCACACAGAACCTCACTGGTATGCGGTGCGTTTTTGAGCGGGTTATCGTTAGCATCCATTTTCCCATCGATAATTTCTTGGATTTCGCCGTGGATGGAAATCATCGCATCGCAGAAGCGGTCGAGTTCAACTTTGGATTCCGATTCAGTGGGTTCGATCATCAACGTACCAGTCACCGGCCATGACATGGTTGGAGCGTGGTAGCCGTAATCCATCAAGCGTTTAGCGACATCTTCCACCGTGACGCCGGATTGATCCGAAATCGGGCGGACATCAATGATGCACTCATGCGCAACCAAGCCAGTTTTTCCGGTGTAAAGAATCGGAAAATAATGACCTAAACGTTTCGCCATGTAGTTCGCATTGAGGATCGCAATTTCGGTGGCGGTCTTCAGGCCAGTGGCGCCCATCATGGCGATATACATCCATGAAATTGTATTGATGGATGCGCTACCGTAGGGAGCAGAGCAAACAGCGTGGCTCTTGTCTTTCATCTCAAAGTGACCTGGAAGAAAGGGCACGAGTTGTTTCGCAACACCGATTGGGCCAACCCCTGGACCGCCGCCGCCGTGCGGGATGCAGAAGGTTTTGTGGAGATTCAAATGGCAAACATCTGCACCAATCAAGCCCGGCGAAGTAAGCCCGACTTGCGCGTTCATGTTAGCACCGTCCATGTAAACTTGTCCGCCCGCATCGTGAATGATGGAGGTGATCTCACAGATGGTTTCTTCGAACACACCGTGCGTGGATGGATAGGTGACCATTAACGCGGAGAGATGATCGCGATGCTTTTCTGTCTGAGCAATAAGATCCGCCATGTCAATGTTGCCACGCTCATCGCATTTCACGCCCACCACTTTCATTCCGCACATGACTGCAGAAGCTGGGTTCGTGCCGTGGGCAGAAACGGGGATCAAGCAGATGTCGCGATGACCTTCTTTGCGCGATTCATGGTAACGACGGATCGCCAGCAGGCCTGCGTATTCGCCTTGTGAACCAGCATTTGGCTGGAGAGAAACGGCAGCAAAGCCCGTGATTTCTGCTAACCAATTTTCTAATTGCGTCAGCATTTCGATGTAACCCATGGTTTGGGATTTTGGAGCAAATGGATGAATCGATGAAACTTCTGGCCAACTCAGTGGCAGCATTTCTGAAGTTGCGTTGAGCTTCATCGTGCAGGAACCCAAAGCGATCATCGATTCGTTGAGAGCGAGGTCTTTCGACTCCAAGCGCTTGATGTAACGCAGCATCTCCGTCTCGGAATGATAGGCATTGAATGCTGGAGCGGTGAGAAATTTGGAAGTTCGATCAAAGGTTGCGTCCCAAGCATTTCCAGTGATTGCGGCATCGATTCGCGACACTTTGAACAAGCGGCAGAGCGACCAGATATCCTCAGAAACCACAGTTTCATCGAGGGAAATACCAACATGAGAATCATCGATCAAGCGTAGGTTAAAACCATGTTCAGGTGCGGCTTCGACACATACCGATGCTTTACTGGTTTTGACAATGATCGTGTCGAAAAACGCGCCTTCTTCGATTTCGTAGCCACCTGCAACCAATGCGGCTTTGAGTTCCTGAGTTTGCGAATGAATTTTTCCAGCAATGCCTTTCAATCCTTCCGGACCGTGATAGACCGCATACATGGATGCCATCACCGCTAACAACACCTGCGCGGTGCAGATGTTAGAAGTCGCCTTATCACGGCGGATGTGTTGCTCGCGGGTTTGAAGAGAAAGTCGATAGGCAGGCTTGCCTTGTGCATCGATAGAAACACCGATCAAGCGACCCGGCATTTTGCGTTTGAGCGCATCCTTACATGCCATAAAGCCTGCGTGCGGACCACCGAAGCCAAGCGGGACTCCGAAGCGTTGTGAAGAACCGACGCAGATATCTGCACCGAGTTCACCGGGTGATTTTAATAAGGTCAGTGCAAGCAAATCCGCTGCGCAGATCGCGATCGCGCCGGCGGCTTGTGATTTCTCAAAGAAGGCGGAGAAGTCGTCGATGCGTCCGCGGGTGTCAGGATATTGCACGATCACGGCGAATAAGTTATCAGCTGTGGTGGGGTCAAAAATTTGCCAATCGCCAACGATGACATCCAGGCCAAGCGGCTCGCAACGGGTTTTTACGACATCGATGGTTTGCAAATGGCAACGATCCGAAATGAAAACCGTTTTACCTTTGGGCTTCCCTGAAAGTGCAAGCGCCACAGCCTCAGCGGCGGCGGTGCCTTCATCGAGCAACGAGGCGTTTGCGACATCAAGGCCAGAGAGATCAGTAATGAGAGTTTGGAAATTCAGAAGAGCTTCTAAGCGGCCTTGTGCGATCTCGGCTTGGTAAGGTGTGTAAGCGGTATACCAGCCGGGATTTTCCAAAATATTTCTTAAAATAACACCCGGTGTTAGAGTTCCGTAATAACCTTGGCCGATGAAACTTTTTACGACCTTGTTCTGGCTCATCCATGCGCGCAACCAAGCGAGTGCCTCATGTTCTGAGAGTGCAGGCGGGAGATTCATCTCTCCCTCCATGCGAATTCCAGCAGGCACTGCTTCGGAAATTAACTCGTCGAGCGTGCCGTGGCCGACTTGTTTAAGCATCTCGGATTTTTCAGATTCTGAAGGGCCGATGTGGCGGGCGAGGAAGGAAGAAGTGGCAGCCATGGTTTGAGGCTATCTCATGCAACATGAATGCCAGATCTGCAACCCAGAATCTTGGTCTGGAAAAATTAACATCAGGAGCGAGGGAGCTTGCTCCGTAGCGGGCGGCTTGCATTCCCATAAAATCACCTACTCACCACGCGGAGCAAACTCCGCTTCTCTGGCTAAGGCGAGCCTCCGCACTCCTGTTGCTTTCAAGCTAAAAACCTACTCCGGTCCCTCGATACCCGGGATCGGGTCTTTCGGATGGATGGGTTTTCCCTCCCAGATTGGCAAGCCATCGCGATATTCCAGAATCCGATCCGAACTCTTCGGGGCGTGCGGGGCTTGTTTCTCCGGTATCCATTTTATCATGCGTGCGATCTCCGCTGCGTATTTGGGATCACTAGCGAGGTTTTTGAACTCATTCGGATCGCTTTTCATGTCGTAGAGCTCCTCGGAGTCATCGACATAACGGATATAGCGCCAATTTTTATCGCGCACCGTGTTGTTGCCGGGGTTGTGATTGGAAATCGCCGGCCATTCACGAGCGGCGGTCGCGTCTTTCAACTGCGGAACTAGCGAGTGTCCTTCGAGTTGTTTCGGTAATGGCAGTTTAGCGAGCTCACAGAGAGTCGGAAAAATATCTAATAGCTCAACTGGTTCCGCGCATTTCGTTCCGGTTGCGGAGCCTGGGCCAGCGAACATCAGCGGCACGCGTGTGGATGGCTCCCATAATGAATTTTTCCCAGTGATCGCTTTTTCACCGAGATGCCAGCCATGGTCCGACCAAAGCACGATGATCGTGTTCTTGGCATGTGGGGATTTTTCCAAAGCATCCAAAACTCGACCGAGTTGCGCGTCCATGAAACTGATGGATGCGAGATAAGAGCGGACGAGGTTTTTCCACTCATTCTTTTCTTTGAGAAATTTCAGTCGCGGCTCCGGAAGCTTCCAATGCAACCACCAAGAAGCACGCGCGGTATCAGCGCGATCATCTTCGAGCACCTCGGGCAGCATGAGAGTTTCCTCGGGATAAAGATCCATCCATTTCTGCGTCACAAAGCACGGAACATGCGGCAGGAAAAATCCGGCGGACAAAAAGAACGGTTGGTCAGCTGGCATTGTAGCCAGTTTCTCCGCTGCCCAGCTCGCCACTTTATAATCATCCTTGTCTTCGTCTTCGTGTGGAAACACTCCCCAATCGACCGCCTTCATGGGGCTCGGGGTGTTCACCAACTTGTCAGGTGGAAAGGGCGCGCCGGACACATTGGGACCGACCTCATCCCAATCCTGTCCAGCCGCTTTGCGACCGTAGCCGCCGTGGAAAATTTTTCCCGCCATCAGGGTGCGGTATCCCTGCTCACGCATATGTTCGGGTAAGGTTTTCAAATGTGCGAGCTGCGGTGTATCACGAAGAAACGGAGACAATCCGTAGATACCGCTCGAGGTCGGCCTCATCCCTGTTAGAACGCTCGTCCGCGAGGGATTGCACAAGACACTTTGACAATGCGCGTTGGTGAACGTCACACCCATCGCTGCGAGTCTATCAAAATTTGGC
>JBILMI010000179.1:0-4512 GCA_044375585.1 Luteolibacter sp. | reverse complement strand
ACTTCACGCATCGAATCACGCTTCGCCGCATCATCAAGTGTATTCAACCAAGTCATCGATCCTTGCACATCCGTCTTGGCGTAATTCTTAGCAACCAAAGGTGCTGCTTCAGCGCGAGCTTCTAGATCCGTCATCTTACCCAGCTCTACGGCTGCCATTTTAGGATTACTCTGTGCAAGCCCTTCAATTGCAGCAGACATCGCACGCGCTCGTTCACTTTCAGGTAATCCAGCTATCCAAGTAGATGCCTGACTAAAATCTTTCTGTGCCCATTGCTTGGCGATACTTTCGTATGAATCACCACGAGCTTCATCGCTCATTTCACCCGCCATACTCGCCGCCTTCATCGGATCGTTTTTTGCGACCTCAGAAAGCACTGTGCTCATTGCTGCTTCGCTATTATTCGTCAAACCTGATGCCCAAGCCATAGCTGCTGTCGGATCTTGTTTTGCCCATTCTCCTGCGATAATTTCCGCTGGACCTTGAGCACCCATTCCTCCACGCCCTCTTCCGCCTATCATGTTCATCATTGCGAACTGAGCCGGATTTTCCGTATAATATTTGGCTGCATTTACAGGATCTGTACTCGCCCATCCTTGTAATACGGTTGGCCTGACAAATGCACCACCGAAGCCCATGGTATCTGTGTAAGCCATTGCTGCAGTTGGATCAACTTCGGCCCATTTTCCAAAAAGCAATACTCCCGCGAGAATACGCTCATTAAATGGCAATGACTCTAGTTTATCTGCCTCAGCCGTAAACTGACTTGGGTCTAAGTTGGCGTAAAAATCTAATAATGACTGAACCCGATTACTCTGACCGGGTTGGCGATAGATTTCATCCATGCTACGGATCTTCCTCTCGCTCTTAGAGTCCCGTGTCGTATCCAAACCACCGCGGTCCGAACTGCGAGTGCGCATTTGTGATTCAATCGCTGCGATTTCCGAATCTGGAGCGTTCCCTGTTTTGCCAATTCCAAAGCCCACACCCAAACCAATCGCCAGCGCTGCACCCGGAATTAAAATAGAATTTTTCATGTAATTTTGTTTTAACCCCAGCGAATCTTAAAAGTTGCGCGGAGACTTAAACTAATAAAAACAAAAAAACCGCATCGAAAGACGCGGCATTTTGTAAAAATGAACCGAAAAGTCGATTAACGTTTCGAGAACTGGAAGCGAGCACGAGCACCTGGCTGACCTGGCTTCTTGCGCTCTTTCATACGTGGGTCACGTGTGAGGAATCCTTGTGGCTTAACCAAACCGCGGTTAGCTGGGTCAACCTTGGTAAGAGCGCGGGAAATTGCATGACGGATTGCAATCGCTTGTGCGTGTTTGCCTCCACCTTTAACTACGACCTGCACGTCGAACTTGTTGACCATGTTAACCACTTGGAAAGGTGCGATAACGGCGTTTTGGAGATCGATCGTTGGAAAGTATTCTTCGAAAGAGAGACCGTTGATGGTCATTTCTCCGGAGCCTTCGGTGACCCGTGCGTGGGCAACAGCAGTTTTGCGGCGTCCGGTGGAACTATGAGTGACAGTAGCTGGCATAATAATTAGGGAAATTGTAAGTTATCGAACTTCGTGAGCAACAGGTTGCTGAGCTTCGTGTGGGTGAGATGCGCCGGCGTAAACTTTCAGTTTGCCGAATTGTGCACGACCAAGACGAGTTTTAGGAATCATTCCCCAAACAGCGCGCTCAACCATCATCGTAGGACGACGCTCACGGAGTTTGTGAGGAGTTTCGACTTTTTTACCGCCGACGTAACCAGTAAAGCGAGTGTAGATCTTTTCGGTTTCTTTATTTCCACTCAGAACGCATTGGTCTGCATTGATCACAATAACGAAATCGCCAGTGTCAACGTGAGTTGTGAAAATCGGCTTGTTCTTACCACGCAGTAAACGTGCAGCTTCAACGGCGATTTGGCCGAGAACTTTGCCTTTGGCGTCGATCACATACCATTTACGTTCGACTTCGTGTGGCTTGGCGGAAAATGTTTTCATTTCGATATAATAAAGGAACTTCTTGAGGGCTCGAGATTGCTCTCAATTGAAGGGGCGCGAAAACTAGGCATCCACCCGTCACCTGTCAATCGGGAAATCTTTAGAATTTTCAATTCTTTTTCACCCCCTTGGAAATCTCCTGTTTTAAAAGAATATAGCGATTGTAAAATTTCTCTCGCCCAAGCCCCCTAAGCCGCGCAATCTCCGCGCCCTATGCTCAAAGCAGGAATCGTAGGTCTACCAAACGTCGGAAAATCAACCCTTTTTAACGCAGTAACACGCACTCGCAAGGCGGAGGCTGCGAATTATCCATTCTGCACAATCGACCCCAATGTCGGTATTGTGATGGTTCCTGACGAACGCCTTGCCGTGCTATCAAAAATCTCCGGCTCTCATAAGTTAGTTCCAACCGCGATCGAATTCGTCGATATCGCCGGCCTGGTCGCTGGAGCATCTGAAGGTGCCGGCCTTGGAAATAAGTTCCTCGCCAACATCCGCGAGACGGATGCCATCGTCCAAGTTGTGCGTTGTTTTCAAAACGATGACATCATTCACGAGCTTGGCTCTGTTGATCCAATTCGTGACATTGAAATCATCAACGCCGAGCTCATCTTGGCTGATATGTCTGCCCTTGAGAAACGTCGCTACACGCGTGAGAAAAAGGCCAAAGGCGGTGATAAGGAGTCCAAAAAGGAAGTCGAGCTAATTGACATTATCATGCCTCACCTCGATCAGGGTAAGCCTGCATTAACCATCGAATTCTCCGAAGATGACCTAGAGATTGTTAAAGGATTTTTCCTACTCTCTTCCAAACGCACCATTTACGCCTGTAATGTGGCCGAAGACGAACTGGCATCCGCCGTTGAAAATCCCGACTCGCATTCTGAAGTCGCGAAGGTTCGGAAATTTGCAGCGGAACACTCGGGTGCAGAAGCGGTGGTGATCTCAGCCCGGATTGAGGAAGAACTCTCGGATTTATCGCACGAAGAAGCCGCCGAATTTCTCGCCGACATGGGAGTGAAAGACTCCGGTGTTTCCAGTCTCATTCGTGGGGTTTACCACTTACTAGGTCTTCGCACCTATCTCACCACGGGCGTCCAGGAAACCCGCGCGTGGACTATTACACAGGGCGATAAAGCTCCCGCCGCCGCAGGTGTTATCCACACTGATTTCGAGCGTGGATTCATCGCTGCGGAAATCGTGCATTATGACGATCTCGTCGCTGCCGGTTCCAAAGCCGTGGCAAAAACGGCTGGTAAGGTCCGCATCGAGGGTAAGGAATACGTCGTTAAAGACGGCGATGTGATCGAGTTTCGATTCAATGTCTGATCAAAAGATTATCCATTTAGTATATTAATGGGTCGTATCTTCGACGTCAGCTGGAGCGTCATTTTTGACATCTTCTTTGTTGAAGAATGCTTTCGGCAAGCTTTCGCCAGTATCTTTTTGATGTCTCGCGTTTGATCCATAGAAAAAAGCACCAGCGACAGCGATAAGAGCGAAAAGAAGAAAGCCAGATCCAATGGTAGCCACTTTGGATTCTGAATATTCATCTTGCTGTTCCCGTTTCTCAGTTCTTTCAGACCGCACGCGTTTTTTTGCCTTATCAGGGTTTTCGCTCTCTTCAGAAACCTTTAAATTGTCAAACTCGTCTTCATTCTTATCCGCTGTTTTTGAAATCGGTTTTTTGGAGTCATGATCGTCAGAGCCAGTCAAAGGCAATTCAACCAACTGGACCTCAGAGGCCAGCTCGAAAAGTTCATCTTCACTGAGAGTGAATCCAAATTCTACATTTCCGAGTTTCACGACCATTCCCGAATCTAAGATCACCTTTTTATGACGAATGCCGTCAATCTTGATGCCGTTAGTCGATTCAACATCGATCAATGCATATCCACCTTCTACCCGATGCATCTCCGCGTGATTCCCAGAGACTGATCCACAATCGACTACAATATCGTTTTCATGGTTGCGGCCAATATTGACGACCTCTCGGTTAAGATCAAAACGATAAGGCTGAGGGGATTCCTCAAGGACGGTGATGGTGACTCGTGGCATGGGATTTCAGTGAATGAAATGATTACTAATGCATAATTTCTAAATGTGCAGCAGTAAATTCCACCATCATTCATAATTCTTTCCAGTTGCCAGTTAAGCTAGCATCTGCTTGCATACTCACCGCTATGTCAAATGCTACCAACGTCCTCTCCACCGGAATTGAAATCATCGGCTCTATTCGTTTTTCGAATGACATGATCATTGATGGAAAAGTCGAAGGTGAAATTACTTCAGACAAAGGCAAGGTCACTATAGGCGAAAACGCTCAAATCAAAGGCGATATCACTGCTGGAGAAGTTAAAGTCTTTGGTAAAATCGAAGGTAAAATCACTTCACATCGCTGCGAACTTAAAGATAAGTCGAAAATCACTGGTGATATCAAATCCAAGGTTTTCTCGATGGAAGAAGGAGCTCAACTCACGGGTCGCACCGAAATTGGAGGCTAATCCGCG
>JBILMI010000178.1:0-4535 GCA_044375585.1 Luteolibacter sp. | reverse complement strand
ACGGATAAGGCTTATTACGTGCCGGACATCGTCACTAAAAAAGACCCACACGGAGTTCGTATCGGACGCGTCATTCTTCAAAGAGAAATCCCAGAAGATCAGGCATTAAAACTCCTTTCCGAAGGTAAAACCGATCTATTGCAGGGTTTTGTTTCAAATCGCACCAAGCGCAAGTTCGATGCTCATCTCACCTTTGATCTAGCTACCGCAAAAATCGGTTTCGATTTTCCACCAAGGCCAGCGAAGAAAGTAGCGAAAAAAGCAGCGAACAAGAAAGTGAAGGAAGAATAACCGGAGAACCGGTCTCCGTCCGGCTGCAGAGTGCGCCCATGTATTAGGACTTAGCAGAAATCACCTTCTTACACCAACTAAGTGCCATCAGGGAATATCCTGTGCCGTAGGGTTGGTGGTAATCGTAGAGGGGGTAATCCCACCAAGAACCGTCTTTTTCTTGTCTGGATAAGATAAGCGCGGCGAGTTTCTCTGCGTAGAATTTTTGCTTTTCTGCGGAAAGTAATCTAACAGATTCGGTGAAATAGTAGATGCCGTAGTAATAGAAATATCCGGAGATTCTGAAATTGCTGTCGTGAGGGACGGGGCGTTTGCGGGCGATCGCTAACCAACCTTCGCGTGCGAGGAAGCGGTCGGCCCATTCGACAATCACTTCATCGGTGATGCCTTCGCGACCGTAAACGCGAAGTGTGGCGTTGCAGGCTTGAGAGCGAGCAAGTGAACCCGCGGGGCGGTTGATATCGGCGCGTGGGCGTATGATGTGGCCGTGAGAGTAAGTATAGGATTTGTCTGGGGTTTGTTGGCGTTTGATTGAATCAAGCGATCTGGTAACGACTTTGTCGTTCAAGGTCAGGCCAAGTTTTTGGCGGCCTTCATACATCGCGAGAAGAACGGTTGCTGAACCGAACGCAGTGGTGATGCCGGTGGGTTTCTGTGAAGTGAAATCATCAAACATATCGAGATAGCCGAAGCCGCCATTGATGTCTTCAGAGCGACCTACAAGTTCGACTTGTTGTTGAGCGAGTTTTTCATAGAGGACTTTCTTTTCTAAGTTAGTTTCTCGATCGTGAAGACGGACAAGTGAACGTAATCCATAAGCATGGCCCCAGATGTTATAGGTGGTGGTTTGATCTGCGCGGCGAAGCAGAGGGAGATTTTGGATCGACCAAGCCGCGCATTTCTCAATTGCGGCAAAGGTTTCAGGGCGAGTATCTCCTGAATCAATGAGGCCAGAGATTGCGAGTCCAGTTGCTCCAGCTCGGAAGGCCTGGTGAGCGCCGGGAAGTGGTGCGTAAATGTTGAGATTCTTGGTGCGAGTCGCGCTGCCCCATGAGCCATTAGCATTTTGATCAGTGATCAAGAAATCGACACCGCGTTTGATGGTAGCATCAATCTCAGCGATCGTTGGTGGCTGTGGATCCTTGTTTTCCTCAGCGGCAAGCGTGAGCAACGGTAAGCTCAAGATTGCGAGGCTGAGAGATTTGAGGGGGATGGTGAAGTTGAGCACAGCAGGATGTTAAACTTGAAATGATTAAATCAAAGCTGAGAAAATATAGGGATTCTCTCTTGGTAGCCTCAACTTCGTCGGGGCTACCTTTCTTTGGCAAAAATTACAAAGCGTGAATACAGATTTTGTGTTGGGCACATAGCCTGATGACCTTTTCTTTTTCTAACAGTAAGGTTTTACCTGCTTCGATACCGATGGCGATGATGCCTGCTTCGGCGCAGTTTTCGATGGTTTGTGGGCCGATGACTGGGACGTCGAAACGGAAGTCTTGATTGGGTTTGGAGACTTTCACGAGCACAGCATCTTTATTGTTACCTAGTTCACCACCGCGGCGGATGCAGGCATTTGTGCCTTCGAAAGCTTCCACAGCTAGGACTGTGCCATACCTGACGACGACGGATTGGCCGATATCTAGAGCTGAGGTTTTCTTTGCAATGTCGAAACCGTATTCGAGATCTTCGAGAGTCCGAGGCTTGATCACGGGGCCCAAGACATGTCCAGCGGAGGGAAGGTGGTCCTCGAGGAATGTGGTGGCAGGCAACAGGCTAATACCGTCTTTTTCGAGCTCATCGGCGATGGCGCCGAACAAGGTTTCGGCATTTCGTTTTTTGACTTTCGCGAGCATCATTAGGATGCGTAGGTCGGGGCGAAGGTTGAAAAGATTTTTCGGGGAAATTTGACCCATCATCACGGCCTCGGTCACACCTTCGCTGACGAAAAATTTGATGAGTTTGGAGAGTTGCCCAACGCGAACCCAGCGGAAGGCTTCGACTTGAGGTTCGAGATCTGCGCGGGTTTCGTTTTCAAAACCGACGACGACGAGACGGCTATTCGGCTCGGCTTTACGAGCTGCGCGAACGAAGGTCTCCGGATAAATTCCGCTGCCTGCGATGATGCCGATGCTGCGCGGAGTGGACATGCTTCGATGGATAAACTCGGGAAAAGAAAGTAGCGGCTGTGGGAATCGAACCCACACTCACAAGGAACTCGATTTTGAGTCGAGCGCGTCTACCAATTCCGCCAAACCGCCGTTGCTGGGAAAGCATTGTTTGAGCTGCCGCAATGGGCAAGTTCTAAACGCTAAAAATTTTCGGGTGATGAAAAGAGTTAACCACAGAGGCTCAGAGATCACAGAGGAATGCAGATCCATCCATGCAGTTACGGCTAGGCCATTAGTTCAAATTCGCCAGCGCTCATACTGCATTGCGTTGAAAAATGAACTATTTCTTCGCAGGCACGAACTTCAGGCCGACCCCGTTGATGCAGTAGCGTTTATCGGTGGGGGTGTTGAAGCCTTCACCTGTAAACACGTGGCCGAGGTGGCCGTCGCATTTTGCGCAATTGACTTCGGTGCGAACGTATCCGCCAGATGTATCGGTTTTGGTGGTGACGTTCTTAGCCTTTGCAGGATCGTAAAAAGATGGCCAGCCGCACTTTGAGTCGAATTTTTCTTTGGAGCTGAAAAGCAAGGCTCCACAGCCCGCGCAGTGGTATGAGCCTTCACCTTGTTCCTTAAACTGATGGTAAACTTCACCGTTGGGCCTTTCCGTGCCGGATTCGCGAAGGATGCGGTATTGCTCAGGAGTGAGGATTTTTTTCCATTCCTCATCCGTTTTTACAACTTTATCAGTGGGATCTTTAGGAGTTTCTGCGGCGGTTTCCATGGCTTTTTCTTTATGATTTTCATCGGCACATGCTGCTCCTAAACCGAGAGTGATCACCGCGAGGAGAAGAGTGAACTTGGCTTTCATGTCACGTAAGAGGAAGAGTGGAGCGATTTATTCCTGAGTTAATAGATTCTGGAAATAAAACGAACCGCGATGGGAGCGCTCCCATTGTGGTTTAATTTCACTTTAAGTGTTAAGCAAATTGCTCAGCGATCACGCCTTTGCTGTAGTCACGGTTCATGCGTGCAATGTGATCAACGGAAATTTCTTTCGGGCAAGCAGCCTCGCACTCATAGTGGTTGGTGCAGTTTCCAAAACCTTCGTTGTCCATCTGACGAACCATGGCGAGGGCGCGTTTCTGGCGCTCTGGCTGTCCTTGAGGTAGGCGGCCGAGATGGGAGATTTTTGCCGAAGTGAAAAGCATGGCAGAACCGTTTGGGCAAGCTGCAACGCAAGCACCGCAGCCGATGCAGGCCGCTGCGTCGAACGCACTATCTGCATCGTGTTTCGAAATGGGGATGGAGTTTGCTTCAACGGCTGAACCGGTGCGGATATCGATGTAGCCACCCGCTGCAATGATGCGATCCAGTGAGGAACGATCGACGATAAGGTCTTTGACGATAGGAAAAGGATTGGCGCGGAAAGGCTCGATCCAAAGTGTGTCGCCATCACGGAATTTGCGCATGTGAACTTGGCAAGTGGTGATGCCTTTTTCCTTGGAGTGAGGAACGCCGTTGATGGTGAGTGAACAAGATCCACAAATTCCCTCCCGGCAGTCGTGTTCGAAATGAATCGGATCGTCACCCTTTTTAATAATCCGCTCGTTGACGATATCTAACATTTCAAGGAACGAGGCCTCTGGTGGAATATTTTCGGCAGCGTAGGTGTGGATGCTACCTTTGGATTTCGGTCCGGTTTGGCGCCAAACTTTTAGAGTGAGATTCATGGAAAAATAGGCTGTGGTTTGCTGACGTCATTAAAGAAGATCAAGAATGCACGTAGCGCAAGGAGAAGATCAAGCTAGGGTCTGTTCTTTCCAAATCAAACATCAACATTCGTAAATCATCAATCGTCAATCAATCTTCTTTGAGAAAAGAAAACAGAATGGCGGATAATTAGTCTGCAATGAATTAGCGTTTAATCATTCGGTTTTATTGACGATTTCCGAATGTTAATTTTTGATTTTTTAAGAAAATTGGATGTTTCTACTTCTGCCTCGCGACCGCTTTCAAGCGCAGGGCATTCAGCGCGATGAAGCCGGTGGCGTCGTCTTGGTTGTAGGCTTCTTCTTGGCCGCCTTCCATGGTGGCGATGGCTTCCGAATACATGCTGTGTGGGGAGCGTCGGCC
>JBILMI010000034.1:0-16954 GCA_044375585.1 Luteolibacter sp. | reverse complement strand
TTGGATTTGCCCTCAAGGGTCGCCCAAGTGGAGCCGTAGGCATCGCACTCGATTTTAGAGGCTGTTTTCTCAAGGTATTTAGCCCAGACGTTTTGGCCCGGCATTTCAAAACCAGTGGGTGAAGGAGTTTCGAGAAGTTCGAACAGAAAGGCTCGGTCAGCTTTTTTCATATGCGGATAGTTGAACCGCAAAGACCCCACCGCGCAAAGGAAGTTTTCTAAATTGGCGGCTCAACTTGGTTTTTTGGGCTTATTTCCCCATTTTTTCCTCCTACAGAGTGGGGTTGACGCATCACCCGTTCCATGCACAATCCCGCCGCCGCGTCCGAAACTACAGACAGCGGTAAGTTTAAATCAAAAGTCTCCGGACTTACTCACCAAGCAAACATATGACTACCATCGCCATCAACGGATTCGGTCGCATCGGACGCCTCGTCTTTCGCGCACTCGTCGAACAAGGACACCTCGGCACCACATTCAAAGTTGCCGCAGTCGGTGACTTGGTTCCTGCTGACAACCTTGCATACCTTCTTAAATATGACTCCACTCAGGGCAAATTCGCCGGTGAGGTTTCCTCGAAGAAGTCTTCTCCAGAACTTGAAGAGGATGACATCATTGTGGTCAATGGTCACGAGATCAAAGTCGTTTCCGCGCGCACCCCAGAAGGTCTTCCTTGGAAAGAGCTCGGTGTTGATGTCGTAATCGAGTCCACTGGACTTTTCACCGAAGCTGAAAAAGCGAAAGGTCACATGACAGCTGGTGCGAAAAAAGTCATCATCTCCGCACCTGCGAAGGGTGAGGATGCCACATTCGTTGTTGGCGTAAACGACGACCTATACGATCCTTCCAAGCATCACATTATCTCCAATGCTTCCTGCACCACCAACTGCCTTGCACCACTTGTGCACGTTCTTTTGAAAGAAGGCTTCGGAATCAAAGAAGGTTTGATGACAACTATCCACTCTTACACCGCAACTCAGAAAACGGTTGATGGTCCTTCCAAAAAAGATTGGAAAGGTGGCCGCAGTGCAGCAATCAACATCATTCCTTCCACAACTGGTGCAGCTAAAGCAGTTGCACTCGTTTGCCCAGAAGTCGCTGGAAAACTTACCGGAATGTCCTTCCGCGTTCCAACTCCTACCGTTTCCTGTGTTGACCTCACCGTCAAAACTGAGAAGGAAACTTCTCTTAATGAAATCAATGCAGCTCTTAAAAAAGCTTCTGAGACTTATCTCAAAGGAATCTTAAACTACACCGAAGACGAAGTGGTCTCTAGTGACTTTATTCACGATAAAGCATCCTCAATTTTTGACGCAGGATCTTCAATCGAGCTCAACAGCACCTTCTTCAAGTTGGTTAGCTGGTATGACAACGAATGGGGTTACTCAAACCGCGTGATCGACCTCCTCACCGACGTCGTCAAAAAAGGCATCTAACCGGAGAGCCGGTCTCTGATCGGTTTCTTCTCTGAATCATTTAAAGGCGGACTACGTGAAAACGTAGTCCGTTTTTTTTGGCTATCACTTTTACGCTGCCGAAATCTCAGTTGAGTAAGTCTCATTTCCATCAACATCGTGATGATTGAAGGTGGCATCGAATGCCTTCATGTCCTCTTCGAACCATTTCCATTGATCTTTAACGAGAATGGATTTTTTCGGGCCGTCTTTCATGGTGTTTGGAGAGCGATACTCCGCACCCCCAGGTAGCCAGATTTTAAGATATTTTCTCAAGCGAAATGTGCGGGAAGGATTGTCTGATTGTGGAATTTGTTCACGCCAGATCTTAACGCCTTGTTCCCATGTAGGTCGCCGTATGTTTGTCCCGGCTATGCATCATTTTTAAGGAGATCATGATCGTCATGCATCCAATAACTCGGGATTTGTTGATGTAAGCTTTTCTGAAACGGCAGTGAGTAAATCTGACCCAAGCGATAGCGGGCGAGAACCCTATTTTTTGCGAACTGCTCTTTGCGGTCTTAGCAAAGAGTGTCACCGGTATGGATGAAAAACGCAGGTTTTAGCGTTAGCATGGAGCGGTAGATTTCATGCCCGTTATCTGGATCATCACGTAGTTCGAATTCTTGGCAGGTCGATACTTTGAATCTAACATAAGTATCCACATTGGAGGCAGGTGCTCAGATAAAGGAGCCTTTTATGGAAGTTGATTCAGCGGCTTCTTAACGTAATTAAACTTCAAAGGTGTAATTTGTGGCAGGACTCAGTCCATCGATGAGTTGCTGATTCGTAAAATTGTTTTCATCAACTGCGGCATTGCAAAGAGTGACTTTGATAGCGGTGTTTTTACCTGTTTTATAAATAGAAAACCGTATCTCTCCTTTTTTTCAGGGACTGTCTAGTTTGGGGTTTCAGGTGTCCAATCTCTAAAGCCGTTCGTTGCTTTAGGATTTTCTGTCAGGCGAGCCCAGAGAATGAAGGATGTATCTGTGACCTCACCAATTTTGACGCCATTGGCATAACCAATTGCGTAGTAAGGTAGGTGGAGAAAAAAGAATGGAGAGGATTATCATCAGGTTTTATAACCCTGGAATACCGAGTCCGCCGGTGAGCTTACCCATTTCTGCTGCAGCTTGCGCTTTACCCTGAGCGATTGCGTCTTGGACTCCTTTGAGAACAAGTTCTTCAAGAAATTCTGCATCGGTTGGATCGATCACTGCTGGATCGATTTTGATTTCGAGGATATCACCTGCGCAAGTTGCGCGAACTTTCACCTTATCGCCACCGACAGATACAGTCACTTCTCGAGTCGCGAGTTCCGCTTGTTTTGCAGCAAGACCCGCTTGCATCTGCTGGGCTTGTTTCATCAATTTCTGGATGTTCATAGTGTTGGATTAAGTGGTTAAAAAATTAGCTTCGAACTTTACCAATGCCGCTTGAATCAATGGATCTTGATGGAATGTGTCATCGGTAACTTTTGCTTCGGATGGTGCGGGAGTGGCGGGCTCGGCTTTTTTGATTGGAGCAGGCGTAGGTTCCTCTGGGAAATCTTCTTCGTCTGGTGCGTTTTCGATCAATGCATCGAAATCGGAAAGGGTGTCACTTGTCGTTTTCTTTTGTGACGGCGGCTGGGGAGGCGGAGTAACAGCTTGAACGGCTATTGGCGCAGATTCTACGGGAGCGATTTTTGGCTCGGACTTAGCGGCAGGCGCGGAGTAAGATAAGTGATCGGCTCCTCTAGTTAGCACTTTAATCACATCAGTGATTCGGACTTCTGAAAGCGCTTGAATCGCTTTGATCATACCGAGTTCGAAATGAAGGCGTTTGTTCGTGCTCCATTTCATTCGACCATCTGTCTCTGCAAATACATCAATGGTTGCTAGGAGGCGCTCGGAAGCATACTCATCCGTGTCTTCAAGGAGTTTTTTCCAGAGTTCATCGGGAATGCCTTCGCCATCGGATGATGGATCGAGTTTCGCGATAAGAAGACCGCGCAGACATCCAATGAGTTCGCCGAGCAGTTGCGAAAGTTCACGGCCACATTCGGCCTCAGTTTGGATTAATTTAAGCGCTCCCGGTGTATCACGAGCGAGTAGCTTAGAGGTCAACTCCGCGACTTTTTCGCGAGAGGTAAAACCAAAGATATCTAACACGTTTTCTTCAGTGATGGATTCACCGCAGAACGCGACGAGTTGATCGAGCATCGACTGCGCATCGCGCATCCCTCCGTCTGCACCTTTTGCGATTGCCCATGCTGCAGTGGTATCCAGCTTAATTCCTTCCGCAGAAGCGATGTGCATCAAGTGATCCGCAATGGTTTGAGTTGGGATGGGGCGGAGATCAAAGCGTTGGCAGCGCGATAAAATGGTCGGCAGAATTTTTTGTACCTCTGTGGTGGCAAAAATGAATTTTACGTGATCCGGCGGCTCCTCCAGAGTCTTGAGAAGCGCGTTAAAGGCCGAAGGAGAAAGCATGTGGACCTCGTCGATGTAGTAGATTTTGAACTGACCACTACTTGGTGAGTATTTAACGGAGTCGCGGAGATCGCGGATATAGTCGACACCGTTATTGGAGGCTCCATCGATTTCTATAACATCCAGCGAGCGACCCTCGGCAATTTCTCGGCAGACATCTTCTTCGGGGTCGAAGTTAACTTTGGGTCCGCCGGTGCAGTTCAGGGCTTTCGCGAAAATTCTAGCCGTTGATGTTTTACCTGTGCCGCGTGGCCCAACGAAGAGATACGCATGGGCGAGTCGATTTTGGTCGATCGCATTGCGAAGAGTGCGGACGACGTGGTCTTGTCCCAATACGTCATTAAACGTTTTGGGTCGATATTTTCTGGCAAAAACCTGATAGCTCACGGGGAAAGAATAATGGTCTCACGGCATTTGTCATGATCGCTTTTCAAGAAATCGGTTTTTCTCGTTAAATGAAGGGATTTTGGGTTTGGAAAATGTGTGAAATGATCTTTCAAACCACGGAATATACGGAATGTGAAGAATGCCCGTATATCAGCAAACTAATCCCTTCGGGATTGAAATAATTTACGGAAACAAAATACAAATTGGACTTGGTATCTCCACTGTGGACTGCGGCTCACCAAGTAAACCTGTTTGTGGATTCAGACTCAGAACTGAGATTGTATTCGAATTTTGATGTCCGCACAGCAGCCATTTGCCAGATGGATCGATGGCGAAGTGGCGAGGAATTTCTCCACCGCAGGGTACGTGTTGGAGGCAGTTGAGTTTGCCTGTTTCTGGATCGCGTTTGTAAACGACGATGGAGTTGTGACCGCGGTTCGAACCATAGACGAAATTTCCGTCCGGATGAACTTCGATTTCTGCTGTTGAGCTGACCTCTTTGAAATCTTCTGGCAGGGTAGGGAGAGTTTGGATCTCGGTGAAGCTTGCGGTTTTTACATCAAAAGCAGCGACTGTTACCGTGTTGGTGAGTTCATTGATTATATAGGCGTGTTTTTCATCAGGAGAGAAATCCAAGTGACGTGGACCCGAACCCGGTTGAGCTTTAAATGATTTTGGATCGCTGGGTGTAAGCTCGGATGTTTTCGGATCGAAACGATAGATCAGCGTCTCATCCGCGCCGAGATCGGGAGCGAAGAGTAGGTTGTCGGCCTGGTTGAAATAAACGCCGTGGGTATGCGCGGCAGTTTGACGAACTTGGTTCGGGCCTGTGCCTTCGATTTTATAGTTGGAAACCATTTTGACGATCTTGCCATCGGTATCTAAGGAGTAGGTCGAAAGGGAACCCCCGCTGTAATTTGCAACCGCGAGTGTGCTTCCAGAGGCGTTTACTGCAACGTGGCATGGGTTGGCGCCACCTGAGTCGGCATCATTGATGAAGGTGAGCGAATGATCTTTCCCTATGCTAAACGCTCCGACCTTGCTGCCAAATCCTGCGGTATATAGAACGGTTTTTTTGGGATGAAGCGCGATGAATCCTAGCTTTTCGAATTTTCCTGCCAAGGCGGGTTTGGTTAGAGTGCCTTTTTCGGAGTCGAACTCAGCTAGATAGATTCCATCCGCATGCGTGCCAATGTAGACGGGTCTTGCTTCCGCGAAAACGGACAGCGAACTGAGTGAGAGGTATAGAAGGATTCGTTTCATCGGATTTCATTAGATTTAAGTCATGGACGAGCCGCGATCCCGTCGGGGTTTCTACCATTTTGTTAAACGTTGAAACCAAAGTATTGGTTCGCGTTGTGGAAGGAGATATCGGCGATGAGTTTGGAGAGGGTTTCGAAGTCATCGGGAAGTTCGCCTTTTTCAGCTTCGCCTCCAATGAGGTTGCAGAGGATACGCCGAAAATATTCGTGGCGTGGGAAGGAGAGGAAGGAACGTGAATCGGTCAGCATGCCGACGAAGCGCGATAGTAATCCAGTGGAGGAGAGTGCGTTGAGTTGCATTTCTATGCCTTCTTTTTGATCGAGAAACCACCAACCTGAGCCAAACTGGATTTTGCCTGGAATGATTCCGTCCTGAAAGACTCCTGTCATCGAAGCGAAGAGATAGTTATCGCGTGGGTTAAGGTTGTAGAGAATGGTTTTTGGGAGGGCTTCGCGGGATTCGAGAGCGTTTAAGAAAATGGCAATGGCTTCGCCCTGCGGCACATCGCCCATGGTGTCGTATCCTGCATCGGATCCGAGCTTGGCGGACATGCGGACATTAGTATTACGCACAGGATTAAGATGGAGTTGCTTAGTCCAACCGCGTGCGGCATCGAGTTGTCCGGAGAAGACGAGTAGATAAAAAGAAAAACGTTCTTTATCCTCCGCTGAGACGGCTTTTCCGGCACGTGCATGATTGAAAATTTTCGCAGCTTCCATATCAGAACACGGCAGCGCTGGGCAACGGTCAAGTCCGTGATCTGAAAGTCTTGCTCCTGCAGCATGGAAATCATCATGACGTTTTTGTAACGCAATCAATAGATCTGATAATTGGGTGATGGATATGTTAGAAACACTTTCTAACCGAGTTATCCATGGGTTGAGGAGATCAGGGCGGTCCACTTGAAACGCATTATCTGGACGGAACGTGGGCACGACTTTTGTGCTGAATCCCGATGCTGCGATTTTTAAATGGTCATCAATTGAGTCAGCAGGATCGTCGGTGGTGCCGACGACGCGAACATCGAACTTTTTTAGTAAACCACGCGCGGAGAATTCTTTGTCGGAAAGTTTGGCGTTAGTCTTCTCCCATATTTCATCAGCGGTTTTGGGCGAGAGTAGAGTATTTATTCCAAAATAGCGCTGAAGTTCCATGTGCACCCAATGATGCATGGGGTTGCGGAGGGTGTAGGGGATCGTCTCGGCAAAGGCTTGAAATTTATCTCGTGGGCTGGCGTTGCCGGTAATGCGTTCCTCGTTGATACCGTTGGCTCGAAGTAAGCGCCATTTGTAATGATCACTGCCTAGCCACATGTCGGCAATGTTTTCCCAGCGCTGATCATTGGCGATTTCAGAAGGAGAGAGATGGTTGTGATAATCAATGATAGGTTGATCGACTGCAACTTCATGAAACAACCGGCGTGCGGTATCGTTGTAGAGCAGGAACTGATCGTCGAGGTAAGGCATGACGCGGGGATTTCAATCGAAATGCAGGCGGAGGAAAAGGTAGAAAAGCGGCTGAGATAGGGAGCCTCCCCAGGGTGACTTATCGCCAAATCTGAGAAGGTGAAATTGATTTATAAGACGCCGATAGAAATGCTTTTAGTAGAAGTCTATCCTGCTGCAATTAAGTTTGAAGACTTAGAAAGACAAGATGCGATTTGAGGTTTGAATTCTTATCGCGGAATTTTCAAAGTCTGACCTATACGAATGACTGAGCTTCTGAGGCCGTTTGCTTTTTGAATTTTAGAAACAGTTGTTCTATAGCGATTTGCTATAACAGATAGATTATCGCCACGTCTCACTGTGTAGCGGATAACGGATTGTTGTGGTTTTACCTTGGACGGAGCAGTGTTAGTGATTGGTGGAGGCGAAGACGTTTTGACGGGCGAAATGAGCGGCTCTGGGGAATGGTTCGCTGCGATTGTCTTATTGGGTTTAGAGTGAGAGCCTGGAGCGGGGGGGCGATACCATTTATCCGGCTGATCCGCCCACTCTTCGACATAGTTTCCGCGGCTATCGTAAGGGCCGGTTACGCTTTGGGTCGGTGGCGCGCTTTTGTATCCGCATTGCGTGAGGAGCGGAATCACGAGCAAGGTAAGCAGTTTCCGTGGAAAGAAAATCATCGCAGATGATTATGATGGTAATATTACGGATTTGCAAAACATTGTTCTAAAAATCCTCTAGATTTCGGACAATTTGAGTAAACAAGTAAGTGACAATTTCGGACTGCGGTGTGTATCAAGTGCCTCCGATGTCCTTGATTCAAGAATGCAGACAAACCCTGAAACTGGCTTTTCCGTTGGTGATTGGCCAAGTGAGTCAGATGTTGCTAGGGGTTGCGGATACCGTAATGATAGGAAAACTGGGAGTTACGGAGTTGGCCGTGTTGACGTTTGCCAACTCTTTGTTTTATGTGCCTTTCGTTTTTGGAATTGGGGTTTTAACGGCGATTTCGGTATTCACTTCCAACGCTCAAGGAGCGAACGATGCGCAGGCCGGTCGCGCGAGTTGTCGGCTGGGAGTCTATATTTCGGCGGTGCTAGGGTTGCTGCTTTTTGGCGTGATGTGGCTACTTTCTCAGCATCTCGAGATTTTCGGACAACCCAAGGAAGTAGAGCAAAGTTCCGGGCTTTTTTTCCAAATCATCATGGCATCAATCGTACCCGCGTTGATGTCTCTTGCTCTAAAAAATCATGCGGATGCATTGGGCAGGCCATGGCCTGCATTTTGGATTTTTCTGTTAGGCGTTGCGCTTAATGTTTTTTTGAACTGGATAATGATTTATGGAAATCTGGGCTGCCCAGCGTGGGGTTTGGAAGGTGCGGCAATTGCAACACTGATCTCTCGGATCGCGATTCTAGTCGCCATTTTTGTTTGGTTGTATCATGCCAAAGGACTACGTGAATGGGTGCCTTATCATTGGTTTCGAATGCCTACGAAAGCAGAGACGCGGAGGTTTTTAGGAATCGGTTTCCCAGCGAGCTTACAAATGATCTGTGAAGTTTCTGCATTCTCTGCTGCGGGTTTATTGATGGGAAAATTCGGTGCAACTGCAATGGCAGCACATCAGGTTGCGCTAATGTGTGCAGCAACGGCATTCATGGTTCCGTTAGGTTTGTCGATGGCGTTAAGCGTGAGGATTGGTTCAGCGATTGGCGCAGGACAGGTGGAACGCTTGCGGAAAATTGTAGTTTCAGGCTGGTGGCTGGGCGCGACTTGGGCGATTATTGGCGCTTCGATCTTTTTCTTTTTTGGAAAGTGGTTGGCATCGCTCTATATCGATGAACTGCCGGTGATTGAGCTTGCTGCGTCGATCATGGTCGTGGTTGGAGTGTTCCAGTTGTTTGATAGTTTGCAGATTGGTTCTGTGGCGATGTTGCGTGGGCTACACGATGCTCGGATGCCAGCTGTTATGGGTTTCGTCGCGTATTGGGTGATCGGTATTCCAATCGGAGTCTTACTATCCATTCATCTGGATTACGGAGCTGTTGGGGTTTGGTGCGGTCTGGCTGTTGGGTTGATGGTCGCGTGTGGGCTGTTAGTTCCGAGATTATGGAAGCTGACGAGGGCTTGAATATTTGTAAGGAGCTCTCGGCGCAGAGCGTCGCGCGTAACGGATCGTTTTCGTCACTCCATTATAACATCAATTTCTTCCACATTCTATTCGGCACTCGTGGCGATAGCTCCCTGACTTGGATAAATGGATTTCTTTCCACTGAGCTTAGTCGTGATCCAGATGACGAGTGCAAGTGGGGTGAAAATTTTCCAGCCCAGTAATTCTATGCCCATCATCCAAGATGCGTAAGGAGTTTTTGTGGTTACTGCGAAGAATGCGATCATGGCAATGCCAGCGAATAATGTTACTGGCGCACCAAGATACCATGCAATCGAGTTTCCAAGTGCGGAACCAATAAAGAAGAGTGGAGTGACTTCGCCGCCTTTGTAACCTGCGCTGAGTGTGACGATCGTGAAGGCTAGTTTCCACAACCATGCGTTGGCAGGGGCGTGGATATCGGGTGATAATAATTTTGTTAGAGTGAGCGAAGATTTATTTTCCTCCATGACGCCGAGCCCGAGATAATCGCCGGTTCCCGCCCAGAGAAATAAAACGATGATGAGTATGCCTCCAAGCGTTCCGCGCACGGCTTCGTGGGGAAACCAAGTTTGAAATTTCTTGGTGGTGAGGTGCGATGCTGAAATAAAGAACCTTCCTGCCAGTGCTAAAATGCCAGCAAGCGCGATGAATTTCCAAAGTAATGAAAAAGTGTTAGATGTAAACTGAATGCTTGGGTATGGCGTGTGGGCAGTGCCCCATGATAGGCAAATGTAGTGAGCGGCGAGTGCGGTGAATAAGCATGGCAAAAGGTTACGGCTTAAAATTTTGTGGCGGGTGAATTCTAAGGCAAATATTGCACCGGCGAGAGGAGTTCCAAAGACAGCGCCGAACCCAGCCGCGATGCCACTATAGACAAGGAGATGTTGTGCATCGCGTGTGGAGGCGACGAAACGTGCTAAGCTAGCAGCGATGCCTGCACCCATTTGCACAGCAGTGCCTTCACGACCTGCGGATCCGCCAAATGCATGTGTGGCCAGCGTAGCAATGAGAATGCTAGGAGCGAGACAAGAGGGGATTCTCGAGGTGTCGTTTTGAAAATTATCAAGAATCAGCGCGTTTGCTGAATGAACTTTTTTTCCATGAAAGCGGTAATAAAAACCCATCGCACAACCCACTAGTGGCAATAGCCAGATCATCCATGGGTTTTCGAAACGGTTCTGGGTAACAACATCAAGCGCCCATAAAAAAAACGCGGCAGTAGATCCGATGATAACCGCGACTAACAGAAGAACGATTACCCACTTGAAGCTTTTGGAGATCTTCATGGGCTACTGGATTAGGATTAAGTGACCAGATGCTTGCAGTGCGCATTAAGAAAGCAACGATTTACCAGTCATCTGTGAAGGCTTCTCGACACTCAGCATTTCAAGAAGCGTAGGTGCGACATCGGCCAGGATACCGTCACGCATTTTTTTGGAAGCGGCGTCATCGGCGACGTAGATGATCTCGACGGGGTTTGTGGTATGCGCGGTGTTCGGCGAACCGTCAGGATTGCGCATGTATTCGCAATTGCCGTGATCGGCGGTGATGAGAAGTTTTCCACCAAGGCGAAGCGTTTGCTCGACGATGGCTTTGACTGAGGCATCAATTTTTTCAACGGCTTTTATGGCGGCTTCTACGACACCCGTGTGGCCCACCATGTCAGGGTTTGCGAAGTTGAGGATGACGAGATCAAAATCTTTCAAGTTATCGACCACCGTTTGCGTTACTTCATCGGCTGACATCTGTGGTTTCAGATCGTAGGTCGCGACATCTTTTGGTGAGGGAATGATGAAGCGCCGCTCACCTGGATTTTCTACTTCGTCACCACCGTTGAAGAAATAGGTCACGTGCGGGTATTTCTCGGTCTCCGCGATGCGCATCTGTTTCATGCCAACGGCAGCAACGGTTTCACCGAGGGTCATGTCGAGGGTTTGTGGCGCAAAGATTGCCTCACAAGGGAAAGTCTCGTCATAAACGGTAAGTGTAACGAACTGAACTTTCGGGACCGCACCGCGATCGAAGCCATCGAATTCAGATCTGAGAAAAGCTTGGCAAAGTTCACGTGCGCGGTCGGCGCGGAAGTTGAAACACAAGACCACATCACCATCTCGAACGCGTTGGGTGTTGGCTTCGCTGAAAATCATGGCAGGCATGAATTCATCGGTTTTGTTTTGGGTTGCGTAAACTTCAGAGATAGCTTCGGAAGCGAGGATATCTTTTTTCGTTCCAATGCCATGCACGATGGCATCCCATGCGAGTTTAACGCGATCCCATCGTTTATCGCGATCCATGGCAAAATAACGTCCAACGACTGTGACGATTTTCGCTCCGAATTTGGCAGTTTCGTCTTCGACTTTTGAGACAAAAGCCGCACCGCCAGTGGGTGAGGTATCGCGGCCGTCAGTGATCGCGTGGATGAAGATATCTTTCACTCCTGCCTCGGACGCGAGCTGGGTCATGGCGATGAGTTGATCCTGGTGAGAATGAACTCCGCCATCGGAAACTAAGCCGATGAAATGGAGTCGGCCAGACTTGGCTTTTTCGAGGGCTTTTTTGAAAACTTCGTTTTGGGCGAGTGTGCCCTCGGCGATGGCTTTGTTGATACGTGTGAAATCTTGATAAACGATGCGACCCGCTCCGAGATTGAGATGGCCTACTTCTGAATTGCCCATTTGTCCCTCGGGAAGGCCGACATCTAAGCCGGATGCGGAAAGGAAGCTATGTGGGTATTGGGAAAGGACTTCGTCGGTGAAGGGCGTATTCGCGAGAATGACAGCGTTGCCGTCTTTGACTGCAGTTTTTTTGCCACCTGGGTTGGTTCCCCACCCGTCACGAATGATTAAAACTACTGGTTTCTTGCCCATGCCGTCGGGCTGTAACGGCTAAATCACCGATGAGCAAGGCGAGAGTGCGTTTAGGACGCAAGACTGGATTGGGAGATTTGGGGAGGGAGATGGGGCTATTTTCAGCCTTCACGATTCATCATTCACTCTTCAATGCCCAGAAGACATCGGAAAATCACTGATTTGCTCGAGTTTGATGTTATAGAGCTTGGCGATTTCGGGGGCATCTGAGGCGTGGTAGATCTCTTGGTAGTAGATTTCCTTAATGCCATAGGCGCAGAGAGTTTGCATGCAAGCGGTGCATGGCATGGTGGTGGTGGCGACGATTTTGGCTTCTCCCCGTTTGAATAGGGAGCAAAGGTTGATCTCTGCATGCAGCATGAATTTTTGGCGAGCCTCGCGATCGATCCAAAAATCTGTCGGCGCATTGAAGCCTGGGGCCAGACCGTTGTAGGCGGTGGCGATGACGCGATTATCATGATCAAGAGCAGCAGCCCCGACTTTTCGGTAGGGATCCTCAGATCGGAGGCTGGCGACATGGGCAAGGGCCATGGCGTATTGTGGAATGCTGAGACGTTGCTGTGACACGCGAGTAGTTTCGGTTTCAGATAGGGAAACATCAAGATTGAAACGATTTCCGATACGGTTAAAAATCGAGTAGCCGCGAATGACTCGAATTACACGATAGTGAAGAAATTGTTTGATAAGTAAAACAAGGAGGGGCAGCAGAATGAAGTCACTCCTTGGGTTTTTGATTTGAAAGATTGGAGAGGTGGCTTATCAGACAGACGTGACGGGAAATGCACGAGGGGTTTTGGCGGGGATTGCAGCTTTTGGATTGTGGGGAATTCTGCCGATTTATTGGAAGTATTTGGAGGCGGTTCCGGCAATGAGTATTGTGGCTCAAAGAACCTGTTGGACCTGCATGATGCTGTGGCCGCTACTTTGGTATAGAAAAGCAGGCATTCATACGAATCTGCGGACGCTTTCGTGGCATGTGCTTTCAGGAATATTGATCGGAGGAAACTGGGTTCTGTATGTATGGGCGACGATCAACGATCGGATGATCGAGGGGGCATTGGGATACTACATCAATCCATTTTTCAATATGTTGTTCGGGGCTTTGTGGTTTGGTGAAAAACAGAATCGCTTGCAAATGGTAGCGATTATCACGGCGTTTTCTGGGGTAATGTTGCAAATCCCAGGGGTGGGGCATTTTCCATGGGTAGCTCTAGCGTTGGGTTTAAGTTTTTCTCTTTATGGAGTTGTTAGAAAACGATCTTCGCTAGGTGCACTGGATGGTTTAACTATAGAAACCAGTCTGTTAGTGCCAGTGGCTTTGGGCTGGTTGATATGGCAATATGATAGCGTGCCGGATGCATTCGGTGGAAATTGGATCAATGGATTGTTATTAGTTGGAAGCGGGGTGGTCACAGCAATTCCTCTCTTAATGTTTGGATTCGCCAGTCGGAATATCCGCTTGAGCACTCTCGGGATGCTCCAATTCATTGGGCCGACGATGCAGTTTTTCATCGGATGGAAAATCTATGGTGAACCTATGACGAGTATCCGACTCATGTCTTTCGGTTTGATCTGGATCGCAATCGCACTTTACGCGGCTGACGCGTTAAGGAAAAAGCCAGTTATACAATCTTAGATATCATCCAACGTCGCTTGACCTCGCAGTTTTGACTCGGCGTCGTCTGCTTCCCGATTAGGCATGGCTAGGCCCTTTTTGAGTTCACGTTTGGCGTCCTCATCTTTTCCCATCATGGCTAGGGTGCGACCGTATTCAACCTGGTGAATGAGACGATTGGGATTCATTTTACGGGCTTTATCGAAATGATCGAGAGCCTCCTCATAAGATCCTTTGGGAATGTCTCCATAGATAACTTTTGCGATTAGGCGAGTTGTTCCACCGATGCCTGCAATTTCCTGGTTCCAACGGCCGAGCATGTGGTGGGCGTAGTCGGATTTTGGATTGAGTTTGAGAGCTTGTTCTGCTGCGGTTTTGATTTCGCGGGAGGCTTCTAGTTTTTTCTGATTTCCTAAGAACTCGGTATTCTTGCCCAGAGAGAGTGCGAGTGCGAGATGGGTATCAGATAATTTTGGGGCGATGGTTACCGCTTTACGGGAGAATTCGAGTGATTTTTGCGCGGCTTCTTTACGGGCTTTTCCTTTGAGGTTGGTCATGAGGTCTCCGTATTGTTTGGCGATTTTTATAAGAATAGCTGCTTGGTTGGGCGTTAAAGCATCGGCTTTTTGATAGGCTTCTAGGGCTTCTTGGGTCTTGCGATTGGCATCGAAGTCGTTCCCTTTCGTGATCCAATGCGCTGCAGATTCAGCAAAACAGGCAGACATGGTCAGAACATTCAGCAGAATGATTTGTAAAATTTTCATGTCACAGGATAGCATAAAATCTATGGTGTAGGGTTGATTTTGAGAATATATAGATGATTTGCGTTGAATTTTCAGTTTTCCATCTGTCTATGTGTAGGCATGATGTCGTCCACATGACATCGGATTTCTTGGTGGTTGGAGCGGGTATCGCGGGTTTGTCTTTTGCTTTGCGAGCTGCAAAGCATGGAAAAGTGGTGGTTTTAACAAAGGGTAGGGCTGAGGAATCGAACACGGCATGGGCCCAAGGTGGAATCGCATCGGTATTGCCACAGGGGATGTGTGATTTGGGAGATACGGTTGAAAAGCATGTGGCGGATACTTTAGACGCGGGTGCAGGTTTGTGTGATGAGGCAGTGGTACGTCGAATCATTGGTGATGGAGTTGGAACCATCGAGGATTTGTTATCTTACGGAGTGGAGTTCGACCAGCAGGATGAAAAGTTTTCCCTAGGTAAAGAGGGTGGGCATAGTCATCGGCGGATCTTGCATGCGCGTGACACAACGGGGCGGGAGGTAGCTCGAGCACTGTTGGCTGCGGCACGGAATGAACCGAATATCACGCTTCTAGAGAATCATTTCGTCATCGATCTGATCACTTCGGGGCGTTTGGACATCGTTTCTAGCGACAGAGTTTTAGGCGCATATGTGCTGAATCGGGAGAGTGGTGAGGTTACGGTGTTTCGCTCAGATCGAGTAATTTTAGCAGCTGGTGGATGTGGGAAAGTATACCTTTATACGACTAATCCGGACTCGGCGACAGGTGACGGTGTGGCGCTTGCTTGGCGTGCCGGAGCGACGATGGCCAACATGGAGTTTATTCAGTTTCACCCAACGTGTTTTTACAACCCAGCTGCTACGGGGCCTGAAGCGAGATCATTTTTGGTGAGTGAGGCGGTGCGCGGTGAAGGTGGAATTTTACGCAATGCGAAGGGTGAAGATTTTACGAAAAAAGCGGACCCTAGGGGTTCGTTGGCACCGCGCGATATTGTGGCGCGAGCGATTGATCAAGAGATCAAAAAGACTGGTGCAGCTTGTGTTTATCTGGATGTTACGCACAAGCCGAAAGGCTTCATGAAAGAGCATTTCCCCTATATTTATGAGACGCTCCGAAAGTTCGGGGTGGATTGTGAGACGACGCCGATTCCAGTGGTGCCGGCTGCGCATTACATGTGCGGCGGAGTAAAAACGGATGTAACCGGCAAGACGACGGTGCGTGGGCTTTTTGCGATCGGAGAGGTGGGCTGTACCGGTTTGCATGGAGCGAATCGTTTGGCATCTAACTCATTGTTAGAAGGTAATGTAGTGGCACGCTTGGCACTGGAGGAGATGATGCGTCTCTATCCTCCAGATAAGCAAGTGATCGAACCGCCGCCGATTCCTGAATGGCATCATGGAGATGTAGCGGAACCTGATGAATTGGTAGTGATTTATCACAACTGGGATGAAATCCGCCGCCTGATGTGGGACTATGTTTCTATTGTTAGAACCGATAATCGACTCCGTCGTGCTGCCGCTCGTTTGAGAAATTTAAAGAAAGAAGTCCGCGAGTTTTATTGGGGACATCGGGTGAATGCCGATATTTTGGAGCTGAGAAATTTGGTAGCCGTAGCGAGCTTGATCGTGGAGTGCGCGCTGCGGCGGAGAGAATCTCGTGGCCTACATTTTACGATGGATTATCCGGAAACGGATGAACATTTTCTAAAGCCTACAACACTGAGGAAGTTTTAAGATTTCGAACTTCTTGAAATCGAACTGAGTAAGCCAAGGGCTGCGGTTAGAGAGGAAAGGGAAGCGGTTTCATTGGCTGTGTGATAGCCAGTTGTTGGGATTTGGAGAGTGGTTCCGCTTATTTGCCCATCGCTAGCTGAGATTAATCTGCCGAGTTCGGTTCTTCCAAGTGAGAGTGGTTTTTCACGGTCTAGATTTCGTTGCTGAATCCATTCATCTTTGAAGGAATAAGAAATTCCCAAAGCATCGCATCGATTGACAATCTCATTAGTGAAATCCGAGTCAAACATTGATGTTGCATCTTGATTTCTCAGAGTCAGATCTTGTTCTTCAGCTTCCTCTTGGGTTGGGTATGGACTGGTATCGAGAACTAACAAACGCTTGGTGCAGATAGATTCGCGCTGAAACCATGCAAGGATGTAGCGCCAGCTTTTTCCCGCCTCTTCTTGGGCCGTGAAAAATGCAGTGCCCTGATAACCGAGGCGATAGAGATAAATAATGAGCGCGACGCTAACTACATTGTCGAGCTGTGCGGATATGTGACGATCAGTGACTTTTAAGCGATCAAGGAAAGCGACCGGAGTTCCAGGCTCGAGATAATCTAAGCCTTCTACTTCGAATATGAGGTTGGATCGTTTAGGGCAAAGGTAGCCCGAGGAAATTGTGCCTTGGCCGATGTATGTGCCAGTGTAAGGAAGATGTGCTTGAATTCGTTGTCCGGTGAAGCGATCGGCGATAGTGGCGACCATTTGTTCAGAAACAGAATCACCTGTTAGTTCACTTCGGTTACTTGCGATGAAGGCAGCG
>JBILMI010000177.1:0-4653 GCA_044375585.1 Luteolibacter sp. | reverse complement strand
ATGAAAGCTTGGCTTTGATTTCTGGAAGGAAACCTTGTGCGTCTTTGGGTGGGTGGATTGTAACGGGAAATATAACTTCACCTTCATAACCGAAACTCGGTAATTCACCGGTAAGTAAGCGTTTGGGTGCTGGATATTGGATTTCATCGAGTTCCCAGCCATCGGGAAGCGCTGCTTCGATTGCTATTGGAATACCGCCCTCGCCAGGATTTTTCCAGTAGGTGTGCCAACGCTCAGATAACTTCATTTTAATGATACTGTGGATAGGTTCGCCTTGAGTAATGCTTTGGGTGGCGGTCACCCAAGTTGCTGTTGCGTGTTGTTGTTGAGCCAATGCAGAGGTTGCAATTAAGACTAAAATCAATGCGGTAACTCTCATACATATATTCATGTAGATAGATAAGTGTTTGGCAAGAGTTGGATTATCGTAGGCCCTTGGCCGGTGCCTTCTCAATCGACCGTGTGCAACGTGATTGCAAAAAGCCCATGAGAAATAAGCGTTTTAAAAAGTAAAAAGTGTTCACTAAAAGTGTCACTAGATTCCAAGACGAGGCTTTCGGGGCTCTCAAGTCATTATTCCATATGGCTCCGGCGGTAGGGATCGAACCTACGACCTAGTGATTAACAGTCACCCGCTCTGCCGCTGAGCTACACCGGATTTGGAATGTGTCGCGAGACGCGACGTGGGCGGAAGATGTGATTTATACCGACCTTCATGCAAGGGAAAAATGGATTAGAAGTGATTTTTAACAAGATAAGCATCGAAGCTACTCAAAGACGCAGAAAGGCATAAAGCCTTGATAAGTATCGATAGAGTCATAAGTCGCTTCATTTTTTAATGAAGCAATATTCTTGAGAGAAATGAATAAGACGGTAAGTATCTGGCCACGATGAAACATATCATGCACTTTGGAGCGATCCTTGGACTTGCCTTAACGTCAGTTCAAGCGGAAGTAAAAATGACTTCAGGCATAGGAACTTTAAATTTTAGCGGTGGAGAAGGTCCCGGAAAAGGCAAGCACGTGGTTCTTCTAGCTGGTGATGAAGAATACCGATCTGAGGAATCGATGCCGATGCTAGCCCGTATTCTTGCTGAAAAACACGGTTTTGAGACGACAGTTCTGTTTTCTGCGGATGCAGATGGGACAATCAATCCGAAGGCAACTGACAGTCTAATGGGTGCTGAGGCCTTAGATAAAGCTGATGCTTTAGTGATGTTGCTGCGGTTCAGGAATTGGAATAGTGAAGCGATGGGTAAATTTAAATCTGCAGTAAATCGTGGCGTGCCTTTGGTCGCCTTGCGCACCAGCACTCATATCTTTAACTTCAAGAAAGACAGTGCATGGGCTGACTGGTCCTGGAATCATGAAAGTGGCGGCTTTGGACGCAAAGTTCTTGGTGAAACATGGATAAGCCACTGGGGTGAACATCAAAAGGAGGCGACCAAAACCGTTAAAGAGCCAGGAAATGAAAATAATCCGCTACTCAATGGAGTCGTGGAAGTTTTCGGTGATACCGATGTTTATGAAGCTGCTCCTCCAACCGATGCGACGATTCTTCTGCGCGGGATCGTCCTCAAAGGAATGAATCCAACGGATGAACCAGCGGATTATGAGAAAAAATCCAAGGGTGGAGCCGTTCAAAAGGTCAATGATCCTGCAATGCCAGTGGCATGGTCGCGTGAAGTGAAAAACGAAGCTGGAACGACCAATAAAGTTTTGACGACCACGATGGGGGCTGCGACAGACTTGGTTGACGAGGATTTGCGTCGGCTTGTGGTCAATGGAGTCTTTTGGGGACTAGGGATTGATGTGCCCGAAAAAGCTGAGGTGCCTATATCAGATGAGTTCAAGCCCTCGAAATATGGTTTCAATGGCTCACAGAATGGCAAGAAGGCTGCAGATTTTGTTAAATAATTGGCGTTAAAATTGCTTTCTAAAAGGTGAGACTATCCTCTCACCTTTTTTTGTGCCTTAATATTCAGAGCGGATGTTTGAGCATCTCTTTTAATTTATATCGAATATATGCAACAAGAGCTGGAATTAGACACACACCAAAAAGCCCTTAAAATTAACTTAGATTCTAGATGGTATGGGACTTTTGCGGAGATTGGTGCTGGCCAAGAGGTAGTGAGATGGTTTTTCCGCGTTGGTGGTGCCGCAGGAACTGTTGCTAAAAGTATGTCTGCTTATGACATGACGGTGAGTGATGCAATTTACGGCAGTGGCGATCGCTACGTCTCGCAATCCCGTTGCCAATCGATGCTGGATTGTGAATTCGGACTAAATCTCGACCGTCTCGCATCACAACGGGGGGATAGCACTGCGTTTTTTGCTTTTGCTGATACGGTTGTAGCTCGATCTTACCAGGGCGGAAACGAATGCCATGGCTGGATGGGTTTGAAATTTCAATCCCGCCCGCATGACGAGCCTAGCCAAATCATGATTCATGTACGGATGCTCGATGCAGAGGCATCCTTGCAACAAGAGGCGCTGGGTATCGTTGGGGTAAACCTTCTTTTCGGTGGATTTTTTCTCCATCACGAACCCGAGCTACTAGTCGAAAGCTTGCTTGATAAACTCACTACAGGTCGAGTCGAGATCGATATGATTGAGTTTCGTGGTATTGAATTTCGTGCCGTGGATAATCGTTTGATTGCTCTAAAACTCGTGCAACTCGGTTTAAGCGGAGCCGCGATGTTCAGTGCTAAAGGTGAGGTTCTCCAACCTTCCGAAGCTCTTTATAAAAAGACGGTGCTTGTAGAGCGGGGGAGTTTCCGTCCGCCCACTCATGTGAATTTTAATATGTTGGAATGTGCTTTGCAGAAGATCAAAGCTGACCCTTCGCTGGCGGATAAAGAAGTTCTACCCATTTTTGAGCTTACGATGCGAAACCTTCTTGCTGGTGGCAAGGATGTGGATCGTCGAGATTTCCTAGCACGTGCTGATCTTTTGGCCGCTTGCGGGATGACAGTTTTGATTTCTGACTACTTCGAATATTATCGGTTAGCTGCATACCTTTCTTGGCGGACGAAAGAAAGAATCGGAATCGTCATGGGAGTCCCTTCGCTTATTGAGCTTTTCGATGAGAAATATTACACGTCTCTACCAGGCGGGATTTTGGAAAGCTTTGGCCGTCTCTTTAAACATAACTTAAAGCTGTTTATCTATCCTCTCCTTGATCAAACCACTGGCACGGTCATTACGAAGGATACGATGAAAGTCGCTCCAGAGTTGAGTAAGCTTTATGGTTATCTAGCAGATCGCGGTAGCTTCATTGACCTCGACAATTACGACCCAAATGTGCTGAGTATTTTATCAAGAGATGTTCTCTCCAAGATCAGCAAAGGTGATCCAAGTTGGGAGGATATGGTCCCAAAAGAAGTGGCTGATTTGATCAAGAATCGCTGCTTCTTTGACTATTGCTCAAGATGATTCAAGACTCTTTCCATCTGGCTGTGATATCACCATATGCATCGATTCTTCTATCTCTGAAAAACGGCCAGATTCGGCGAAAATTTTCGACCTGTTGAAAATCGACATCATGATAAACGATTTCTTCGTTTTCCACCGATGCCTTAGTAACGATTTCACCATAGGGATTTGCGACAAAAGATTGGCCCCAAAATTCCGTGCCATCATGCGTTCCTGCGCGGTTGATCGCAGCGAGATAGCAACCGTTAGCAACTGCGTGACCACGTTGCACCGTTTCCCAAGCGCAATGCTGTGCCTTTCCTAACAAATCTTTTTCTTCAGGTAGCCAGCCTATCGCGGTCGGATAAATTAATAACTCAGCACCGCCCAGCGCCATAAGTCTCGCCGCTTCTGGGAACCATTGATCCCAGCAAATCAAAACACCGATTTTACCATACGCTGTATCCCAGACAGGCCAGCCACTATCGCCGGGCGTGAAATAGAATTTTTCCTCGAATCCTGGATCTTGAGGAATGTGAGCTTTTCGGTAAATACCGAGATGAGTGCCGTCGGCATCATGCACGACAGCGGTGTTATGATACATCCCCGGACCGCGATGTTCGAATAAGGAGGAAATTAATACCACGCCGAGCTCTTTGCTCAGTGCTCCTAAGCGATCCGTGAGGGGGCTTGGAATGCGGTCAGCAAGTTCAAATCGATTAGTGTCTTGAATCGTGCAAAAATAAGGTGTCAGAAATAACTCCTGAGTCGCAATGATCTGCGCACCGTTTTTCGCAGCTTCGCGAATCATCTGTTCGTGGTGATTGTAGGCAGTTTGCTTATCTGTAAATGTCTTGGACTGAAGAAGTGCGATTTTTGGCATGACACGTGTGATTGCATCAAATTATCGCCACTGCCAACAAAATATCAAGGTTCACCTTATTGTGTTAAATTCGCTGTTGGTATGTAGTATGTATTACTATTTATCTAGTAATTGAGTATAAAAGTTACTGGTTCGTAACACAATTGTCCTTTTATAAGTTCATCTTCAGCGAGAGTGACGATCGTCTTATGCCTCGATAAGCGGGGTTATAGCTGGGCTTTAGTGCTTTAATCTCAAGTATTTCAAGGGATTTGAGGGATCTTTAAAAAACTTCAAAAAAATCAAGAAAACGTATTGACGTAGGGTGGGGTGGGTGTGTAGTTTTCGCCCGCCGTCGCGAAATGCTTCGGCGCGAGA
>JBILMI010000176.1:0-4657 GCA_044375585.1 Luteolibacter sp. | reverse complement strand
CCGCTTTCAAGCGCAGGGCATTCAGCGCGATGAAGCCGGTGGCGTCGTCTTGGTTGTAGGCTTCTTCTTGGCCGCCTTCCATGGTGGCGATGGCTTCCGAATACATGCTGTGTGGGGAGCGTCGGCCGGCTTGCATGACGTTGCCTTTGTAAAGTTTCATGCGGACTTCACCGGAAACTTTTTTCTGGGTTTCGGTGACGAGGGCTTGAATGGCTTCGCGTTCAGGTGCGAACCAGAAACCGTTGTAAACGAGTTGTGCGTATTTCGGAATGAGTGAGTCGCGGATGTGCATCGCTTCGCGATCGACGACGAGAGTTTCGAGGTCGCGGTGAGCGGCGAGGAGGATGGTGCCGCCTGGGGTTTCGTAAATTCCGCGGGATTTCATTCCGACGAAGCGGTTCTCGACGATGTCGACACGGCCGATGCCGTTGCGTCCGCCGAGGAGGTTGAGCACGCGCATTACGCCGTAGGCATTAAGAAGCGCGTAGCCGTCTTGTTGGCCAGTGGCTTTGACATCGCCAAGCTCAGCAAGGAGGGCATCGATGTTATCGTGTTTTAAACCGATGGCGTTGCCTTTATCGAAAAGCAGTTCGATGTATTCAGCTTTATCTGGAGCGTCTTCAGGAGAAACAGAAAGCACATACATGTCGGTGTCGTCAGGGGTGGTGGCGTCATACCAAGGATCTTCCATGGCACCGGCTTCGAAGGAGATGTGGAGGAGGTTGCGATCCATCGAGTAAGGCTTTTTCATGGAAGCTTTGATCGGGATATTGTTAGCCTCGGCGAAGGCGATCATTTCAGCGCGACCTGGGAATTGTTTGCGGAATTCCGCATCGCGCCATGGAGCGATGCATTTGATGTTAGGCGCGAGTGCTGCGGCGGAGAGCTCGAAGCGAACTTGGTCGTTACCTTTTCCAGTGGCACCGTGAGCGATTGCATCGGCACCTTCGGCGATGGCGATTTTGATCATATCTGCAGTGATGCAAGGACGAGCGATGGAAGTTCCTAGCAGGTAGCGGCCTTCATAGATCGCACCAGCTTGGATCATGGGGAAGATGTAGTTTTGAGCGAAGTCTTGTTTGAGGTCGCCGATGTAGCATTTCGAAGCGCCGGTGGAGAGGGCTTTGGCTTCGAGGCCGTCGAGTTCGTCGCCTTGGCCGACATCTGCGCAGTAGGCGATGATTTCCGCGTTGTATTTTTCTTTGAGCCAGAGGAGGAGAACAGAGGTATCAAGACCTCCGGAGTATGCGACGACGATTTTCATAAAAATTCAAATTTCAAAGTTCAACTATCAAGGAAGAGCTGGTTCTTCGGGGCGGAGACTAATGTGGGAGAAGTGGGAGGGAAGCGGAAATTTTCGCTAGGCATGAAAAAAGCCGGCTTCCTTGTGGGAGAGCCGGCTGGGTTGATGGGATGTAGAAAGTTTGGACTAACTCTCTTTGGCGCTTTTTTTCGCTGGAGCTTTTTTCGCAGCCACCTTTTTGGCAGGTGCTTTTTTGGCAGGTGCTTTTTTCGCTGGAGCTGCTTTGGCTGCGGTTGGTTCGTCTTTTTTAGCCGCCGGTTTTGGGGTGGCTTTCTTGACGGTGACTTTTGGAAGGATGCCGCCGAGCTTGGCTGCTTCCTGTTTCCGCTTAAGATAATCCGCGCGACGACGGCGTTTGATGATTTTGTTTGATTGCTGACCCATAATTGCTGGAACTTGGCTAAGGCACTAAATGAGCCGTATCAAGCCGAATCTGCAATTCCTTTTTTAAATCTGTGTTTTCCACCCAAGCAATCCTGATACGCACGACACGCCTCACCGAGACGAGTTTGATCGTGCATTGGTTGAGTGAAGATGAGGGTTTGATCAAGACGGTGGCGAAGGGGGCGCTGCGCCCGAAGAGTGTATTTGCGGGGAAATTGGATTTGTTTTTCTCTGGTGAGATCTTATTTGCAAAGTCTCGGCAGGGTGAACTGCATGCCTTGCGGGAGGTTTCAATTTCGAACTGGAGGCAGGGGTTGAGGCGGAGCTATGCGACAACCTTAATGGCAGGATATTTCTGTCAGTTGATCGAGGCGGGGATGGAGTTGAACCATCCTGAGCCGGATATCTTTGATTTATTGAGGAGAGGATTGGATTATTTGGATGCGGAAATTGCTAGTCTGAGGGCTTTGCAGCATTTTGAGCAGCAGTTCGCGGTAATTTTGGGGATTTCACGTGAAAACCGAGGAGCTGAGCAGGCGTTAAACGAGCATTTAGGCGTGCTTCCGAGCTCACGGAAGAAATTGGTCGAAGATTTGACAAGCCGCTAAAGATTTCCGCTCGTCAATTGGAATTTTATAAGGTTACCATATCGTAAATCGTTTAATGATGGATAAGCCAACTACAAATTTTATTCAGATCATGCGCGAAAGAGTCATGACTCTCCGCGAAGAAGGAAATCTGAAAGAGGCGTTACATGCTGCTCATGCTTTGGTGGATAAATGCCAAAAGTTGCTTAGCTCGGATCACGATACGATTGATGCATTCGTAGCTGGGTTGGAGGTCCGAGCGGGGATTCTTATAGATATGGGTGAATTTGGCGAGGCATTGGAAGATTCAAAGCATGCAATTGACCAGTTGGATCGGCGTAAAGATTGCTACGATCAGTTAGGCCGCTTGTATCTACTTTTAGGTGCTGCTTATGATGGAATGGATCGTTATGATCGTGTGATATCTTCTTGGGAAAAAGCGGTCAGCTTTTTTGAAATGCACAATCCCCCAATGATGATGGATATTGCTGCGATTACGAATAATCTGGGGTTCACTGCAAAATCGGCGGGAAATCACGATGCTGCTGAGGATTATTTTTTAAAATCACTTGAGATCATGCATTCTGTGGTAGGTCCGAAACATCCTGAAACCGCATCGGTTTCAAACAATCTGGGTGCGGTATATTTGGCGGCTGGGTATATGGAGCAGGCACGTGAAATGCACATGATGGCGTTGGACACTCGCACAAATTTATTTGGAGAGCACCATCCTGATACCGCTCAGTCGCATAATAATTTGGCATTGGCTTTGCTGGAAACGGGTGACCGCGAATGGGCAAGGAAGCATTTCGAAAAGGCGCTTGAAGCTTTTGAATCTCTTGGAAAAGAATATGCGAATGACCTGGAAGCGGTGGCCTCAAACTTCTGTGATTTTCTGCGTGATGAAAATGATGATAAACTTGCGGATATCATTGATACGCGCGTGAGGGTCATTTTAGCTGACGCGTGATCGTTATTTGGCGACTTTCGTATTTTTCATGCGTTCAAGAGTCGATGGCTCATTGGGGAATTTGGCAATAGCTTCTTGGTAAGCTTTAAGAGCTTTTTCTGGCTGTTTGACCGAGAGAAAATAATCGCCGAGGTCATTGGCCATAGGGGTAAGAATAAAGGGATGATGCATCAAGGTAGACGTCCGTTGTCGATCGGCTGCAGCACGGAACCAGTTGAATGCAGAGCCTTGGCTTTCCGGTGGGCCGGCTAGCGCGAGGTGGCCGCGTAGATTTGCAGTGAGCATTTCCAAATTCATCAAAGCGCGACGCCATTCGGCGTATTCACCCTTAGCGGAGGCGAGGGATTGTTGCTTTGCCATAGATTCTCCATGAAAACTAAGGGCGTTGATGGTATCGGTTGCGTTTTTTATATCGCCTTCATTGATCATGCGATGTGCTTGAAGAGCGATTCTTAAGCCATCCGTCCACCAGTGAGAAAGGGAGTCTTTGCGATAAGCCTCACCAGCATTTGGAGTAGGTAATGTCATAAGCGCTTCGGAGGGGGCGGATTTTCCTCCGCGGTAAAAAATAATTCGAGCGGCAAGCGTTTGTGCATCCCAGAGGATTTGCCGATTTCCTGGCGATATCGGGCGATCGGGATCAAGGGGTTTTTTTGAGATTTCAGTGGCTGCGGCAATGGCGTCTTTGAAATTTCCAGCAGAAGCGGTCGCAACAGCGAGATAGCTTTTGGTGATTAACCATTGTGGGCAATCTGACGTAGAAATTTTGTTAGATCGCATCCATTCCGCATAGTATTTTTCGGCAAGTGAAAAACTAGCTACCGCGGCTTCGAACTCTCCACTTCTCCATTGATAATGTCCGAGAAGATGGAGGTAGGGTGGATATTTAGGAGCTAGTTCACAGAGCTTCTTTGCGAGTCCGATAGATGACTTGAGATCTGGAGCTTCTGCCTTGATGAGTAAGTATGCATGGAGTGGAAGTGAATTACTGGGAAAGCGCTCGATGAGTTTGAGTAAACGCTCTTCAGCTTCCGCCTGCGTAGCGGTGATGTGACCCATCACATCGTAACCGCCTCGGCTAAATAAAGTGGTAAAAATTTGAGATTGGATTTCATTAGGAAACCTTTCAGAAACCTTGCGGAAGGCGATTTCTGCACCTTTGGGGCCTTCTTCAATGTATTTGATTAGGCAGTAGGCAAAGCCCCGCTCGAGTTCTGTGCCTTCTCCATCGGATATGAGTTGGAGCAAGCGTTGACTGGTAGCGAGGCGATAGGAATCGGTTTCTGGAGAAGTCCCGATCATGCTCATGATCATACCCCAATGAGCCATGATGCAGCGAGGATCGGCTTGCATAGCGATGGAAAAATGGCGGATTGCCTCGAAATCCCAACCTGCATGAAGATGATTTAAGCC
>JBILMI010000175.1:0-4700 GCA_044375585.1 Luteolibacter sp. | reverse complement strand
CAACCGCGGCGCACTCATTCGATTTCTCTCACCGCTGGAGATATTACCTTTCACAAGCGAATCAGCAGAGCACTATGGACGAATCAAAGCCAAACTTCGCTCAGTAGGCACGATGATAGGAGAACTCGATTGTTTGATCGCGGCTCAAGCACTTTGTGCAGGCTTACCACTCGTGACCAACAACACTTCAGAATTCAAACGCGTTCCGAAATTGAAGCTAGAAAACTGGGCGATGGCATCCTGAAAATCTAACAACATGGCAAACCGCATCGTAAATCTTTTCTGGCTATGGACAATTCTGGGCGTTGTATGGGCATGGGTTTTTCCAAGCCATTTCACTTGGTTTCTTGGGAAAATTCCCGGAACCGAAATCTCCCTGATTTCCGCAGGACTCAGCTTCATCATGCTCGGCATGGGCATGACTCTGAGCTTTGATGACTTTCGTGATTGTTTGAAAATGCCGCGTTGGATCGGACTCGGAGTTGCGGGTCAATTTGTGATCATGCCTTTTCTCGGTTGGGCCGTTGCCACAGTTTCTGGGCTCCCTAGCGAATTCAAACTCGGAATTATTCTAGTCAGCTGCTGCCCCGGCGGAACCGCCTCGAATGTTGTAACATACCTCGCCAGAGGAAACGTCGCGCTCAGCGTGATCATGACCGCTTGCTCAACTCTTCTCGCCGTCTGGCTCACTCCGCTTCTAACAAAAGCCTACGCCTCTGCCTTACTTGAGATCGATGCCACCGACATGATGCTTTCCATGCTCGGCATCGTGTTATTACCCATCTTTGGTGGCTTATTGCTCAATCGCTACCTCGGATCCGCACTGCGCCCCGTGAAGCAATTTTCCCCTGTGATCTCCGTGATTCTCATTGTGCTAATTGTTTCCGCCATTGTTGGTGCCACTAAGCCATCGATCATAACCTATTGGAAAACGCTCATTCCCGCTGTCTTCGCCGTGCATGCACTTGGCTTCGGGCTGGGTTATTACTGGGCACGATTTTTTAGAATTCCCGAAAAGGAATGTCGCACAATCTCAATTGAGGTCGGCATGCAAAATTCCGGACTTGGCTCCAGCTTAGCGAAAACTCATTTTACTATGCTAGCGGCAGCACCCTGTGCGATTTCAGCATTCTTTCACTGCATCATCGGAAGTCTTTTGGCGAGCTACTGGAGCAGGAAGAAACCGTGATGCTGCATCACTCAAATAGGTCTTATAGGACTTATGCGACCTATTCCCCACAACACCCAGACACTTCATGCAAGCAGTTTTTGCAGAGATGCTCTTCACCTAAGATTCCTAGGGCATTTCCGCCGCAGCGATTACAGGCTTCCTGCTCTGGTGAAGATTCTTCCATCATTCGGCAAATCGGACTTCTTTTGAAGAGCCGCCTCCTCCACGTCCAAATTTATCCCCGATGTCTTTACTCGTGACGTAAAGCATCAGCGAAATCAGCGCCATCGCACAGGCGGTTTGGATCACTTCCATGGTCTTCATCTGCATCGGCTTACCGAAAATTTTCTCAAGAATCGCCATCGTGATATGTCCTCCATCGAGCACAGGAAACGGCAACATGTTCAGCACTGCTAAGTTCACATTGAACAATACCAAGAATCCTAAAATCCGTCTCCAACCATCTTCAGTCTGCAATAAAGAATATAACATCTGTCCAATTCCCACTGGTCCACTGAGGTGATCCACCCCGATGCTTGATCCGGGATCAACCACTGAAGTGATCGTTACCCACATCATTTTTAAACTGTCAGCAACTTGAGTAATTGGATTTGGATGGACGATGCGAACATCTATATCTGCATTAATGTCCCAAGAAACACCCAGCATTGGATCGCGATCTGTTGGTGGCATCGGCTTTACTGGCGTCACATCGACGTTGACCACTTCCCCGCTGTTCTTCTTCACCTCAAGAACAACCGGCTTGAAATCCTTTTTCTTCAAATACTGTGTGAGCTGGATATTGCTATACAAGCGGTCGCCATCAATCTTCAAAATCTGATCGCCTTTCACTAAACCAACCTTGTCTGCAGGGCTATTTTTGACGACCCCCGCCACAATCGCAGGCCCAGCTGGACCTAGCCCAACTTGACGCAATCCACTCCGTTGAAACCAACGACTTTTTGGTCTATCAAATCCACTGGTGAGAACGATTGGCTCTTCGACGCCCGGTCTTTGAACCGTGAATTTGATTTCATCGCCACTACTTAGGACGATCCGCTCGGTGATGCTGTCTAACGATCCAGCAAAGCCATTTACTGGCTCACCATTAATTTCAAGAATCTTATCTCCAAGAAGAATCCCCGCTTTTTCAGCCTGCTTACTTTCTTCGACATAACCCACCACCGTGCTGGGCAAGAAATCTTTCGGTTTACCCACACCCCAAACGATCAATCCAGCTACAAGGGCAAGTAAAATGGAAAATAATGGCCCAGCGAACGCGACAATGATTTTATCAAGTGGCGTAATCGGTGGGAGTGGTTTGCGATCCTTATCGCCTCCCTCAATCGCCTCCATCGGTGCCATCTGCGGCAACGCTACAAAACCACCCGCTGGAATCCATCCAAGACCGTATTGCACGCCCTTATACTCCTTTTTCCAAATCGGCTTTCCAAACCAGATTTGAAAACGATCGATCTGTAATCCGCGCCATTTTCCCGCCAAGAAATGCCCCAATTCGTGCACAAAAATGATGATGTTGAAAAGCATCACCACTACGAAAATCAATAGAGCAACATTGAGAATAGTTTGGAGAGTGGTCATATGAATTCAGCGAATAATCAGAAACCTATCCACCTTCCCAAATCTCGCAAGTCTTTAGGGCTTTTCCATAGTGGCGAACTTTCGCCTGACCCGATACATCCGCTGGCGCCACGCAAAGCAATAATCAACTAAATCGCCCATTCTTCTCTTCATTGAGATTTAGAGTTTGATCTTGCTTGAAGTTTTCATCCTGAAATTTGATTTTCTTCTCCGTGACTACTGGGCATATCGAACTCTCCTCTCTGCCCATACTCTCAGCGAAAGAAATCCAAGCATTTGCCGCTGCCGGAATCTCAACGGTGGCTGAGCTTTTAGAATATTTCCCAAAACGCTACGAAGACCGCCGTCAATTTGATCGATTCCCCAACCAAGCCACCTCCAAAGCTGTATGTCTGACCGGTGGGGTCATCGATGCCAGACATAACGGTTTTGGCAAAACGCGATTTTACGAAGCCATCATCATGGACGGCGCGGGCAGTATTTTTGGATCAGGGAAAGTTACGTGCCGTTGGTTCAACATCCCATTCATGTCGAAATTGATCGCCGCGGGCCAGCAGGTGATTGCTTACGGAAAAGTCAAAGAGCAAGGCGGACGTCTGATCATCGATCACCCAGAAATCGAAGTCATCAACGATGACGATACAGGAACCGAAACGATCCATCTCAACCGCATCGTCCCGATTTACAAAAATATCTCCGGCATCAACCAACGCCGACTGCGGGAGATCATCCACAGCATGGCGGCCCCGACAAGTCAGAGCCATGCCAGCGACTTCCCATTTCCAGTCAGCAAGTCAGATCGCACCGTTGATCTTTTCGAAACTCATTTCCCCGCCTCCGCAGAATCCGCCAAAGCCGCCCGCCGCCGCTTCGCACTCGAGGCGTTTTTCACCCTTCAGCTCAACGTCGTCTGGCAACGCAATCGCTACCGCTCACACCAAGGCCGTATACTTGGAAAGAAAACCACCCTCCTCAAAGCCTTCTACTCCAGCCTCCCCTTCGATCTAACAAACGCACAAAAACGTTCCATCAAAGAAATCATCGCCGATATGCGAGAGCCTCGCCCGATGAATCGACTTCTCCAAGGCGATGTCGGCGCAGGAAAAACATTTGTCGCCATGGCGGCGATGCTACTCACCATCGACTCCGGTGCCGATGCCGCACTGATGGCTCCTACCCAAATTCTTGCTGAACAACATTTCCTCACCTTCAGAAAATGGCTCGAACCACTTGGAGTCAAACTCGTCCTCCGCACCGCGAACAAACACGAGTCTACCATCGCCGAAGTTCACGCACCGACGATTTTCATCGGCACCCACGCCCTGCTTTACGATCCAGAATTATTCACCGACCTCGGCCTCGTGGTCATCGATGAACAACATAAATTCGGAGTTGTCCAACGCGCCGCCCTCATCCGCCACGGCACACTTCCCGATGTCCTCGTCATGACCGCCACGCCGATTCCGCGCACCTTGACCATGACGATCTACGGTGACCTCGATGTTTCATTGCTCGATGAAAAACCTGCGGGTCGCGGTAAAATCATCACCGCCCTCCGCAACAAGCCGAAACAAAAAGACATCACCGACTTCGTGAAAGCCCAGCTCGCAGATGGCCGGCAGGCCTATCTCGTTTATCCCCTCGTCGAGGAAAGCGAATCCATCAAGGCCGAATCCGCCACCCAAGCCTTCGGCGCATGGCAGAAACGCCTCGGTGCTAAAAACGTCGGGCTCATCCACGGCAAACTCCGCCCCGAAGAAAAAGACGCGGTGATGGAAGATTTTCGCAGCGGAAAAACTCAAGCCCTCGTTTCCACCACCGTCATCGAAGTCGGGGTCGATGTCCCGAACGCGAACCTGATGATCCTCCACCACGCCGAACGCTTTGGCCTCGCCCAGCTTCACCAGCTCCGCGGACGCATCGGACG
>JBILMI010000174.1:0-4754 GCA_044375585.1 Luteolibacter sp. | reverse complement strand
GGAGGCGCTTACACCCAATACTCAGCGGTGCAAGGTCCAGCCGTTTCAGATTCGCAGGTTATGCTTTATGGCGGAGTTGAGGCGGCTCTCAAATTCTCCAAAGATTACGGAAACATCAGAGATAGAGATCTTGGCGTGGATGGGCTACTTCACGTTTTCCAACCATACGTAAATTGGTCAGTTACCTCAGCTGACGAATTAGATCAGAATTACCCAAAAATTGATCGCTTAACCTTTACCACTCGCCCGCGCTCACTCGATCCAATGCGCTACACCGCGATAGATGAATTCGATAGCTGGAATATCATCAGGCTTGGTGGCAGGCACCAACTCATCACTCACCGAGACGATCAATCGTATGAGTGGCTCTATCTCGATACCTACATGGACTCTTACATCAATGACCCAGAGGGAACGCGAGACTACTCCAATTTATATAACGATGTGCGCTGGCAGCCACTTCCGTGGCTTGGAATTGATTTGGAAACTCAGCTTCCGGTTTTTTCTGGCGGTTCTGGATTCACAGAATTGAGCACAAAAGTTAGATTCATGCCGAATGAAAACTGGGAGTTTTCTGTCGGCTATCGCCAACTCAATAATCATCCCGTTTTACTCGATTCTAACCGCATCGACCTTGCTACTTATATTCGTTTGAGCGAAAACTGGGGAGTTGGATCCCGACATACATTTGAAATGGATGATGGCACAATGGAACAACAGCAATACACCCTCCAAAGAGAACTCGGAGACTGGATTGCTGGCGCAGGTGTCAGCCACATGGACAATCGATACCAAAACGAATTCGGAATCATTTTTAGCCTAACATTGAAAAGCTTTCCATCCGCGTCTCTACCTCTAAGCTTCGATCCATAACAAAAAGACTATGCCCATTTCACCAGACGAGCTGTTAAAAACTCTAAATTTTAGATACGCAACCAAAGTATTCGATCCAACACAAAAGATCGCGACTGAAACATGGTCTGCACTGGAAACCGCCCTCACTTTGACCCCATCATCATTTGGCCTGCAACCATGGAAATTCATCGTTGTAGAATCACCCGAAATTCGTGAAAAACTAAAGGCGGCCTCATGGGGACAGGGCCAAGTGACGGATGCCTCGCATCTGATTGTATTCACCGCACGCACAGATCTTTCTCAGCAAGATATTGATAAATGGATCATCAGACTTTCTGAGATTCAGGGAACATCTATAGAAAATCTCGCGGGATACGCGGGGATGATCTCATCCTTTTCAGGCAACATGAGCCAATCCGAAAAACAGGCATGGAACACTCGCCAAGTCTACATCGCCCTGGGCCAACTCATGACTGCAGCCGCAATAATTGGAATCGATACTTGCCCTCTTGAAGGCATCTCAGCCAGCGATTACAATGCCGTTTTAGACCTGAAAGATTCCGGCTACACCACTGTAGTTGCTTGTGCATTAGGCTACCGCTCCTTGAGTGATTCTTATGCCAATGCGAAGAAAGCCCGCTTTCCCGCTGACGACCTGATTACCCACGTCTAGGCAGTAAGTTTAACTTTCTACCTTACTCCAAATTCCAAGCCAACGATCCACACTTTTGCCTTCCGCGTCGAGTAACAATCTGGATTGATGATGTCTAACATTTACCAGTAGATTAGCTCCACGTTCTCGCATACTCGCCATAAAGAGGTTATGCTCCAAATCAAAATATGATGTGCAAACCAGATAGCCATTTGGTTTCATTGCTGACATCGCCTCATCCAAAATTCCCTCCCAAACCATTGGCTCATGCCAATAATTCTGGTGCCTGAGAAAAATAAGATCAAACTCGGGTAAGCTTTTCATCCGACCAACCATAGCGGCATTACCTTCCATGAAATGAATTTCACAAGTTGTCGATTTCCAGCGACGACTAGCTTCCTCAATCGCGTCTCCTCTGAGATCGATGCCTAAATAAAAGCCTACTTCTGCAGGCGCCAATGACTTCACTAATACTCCAGTTTCATCCGCACGACCACAGGCCAAGTTAAGAATCGAAATTTTTCCCTGGAAACGGATTTTAGCGTTTGAAAATGAATCCTTCAACATGACTCCCAGCCGACGAATATCCCCGGCTATTCCTTCGTATGAGAAAGGTAGCTGCTGAATCATAATCTTTTATTCATCAAGCAAAGGCTTACTCAGTTTGAGAAGCGTCTCATTCGTCAGGATAAAGTATGATGCTTCAGATGCTTTTTTCCCGTATATCTTACCGTTGGATTTATTGACTCCGATTGAAATAATCTCGGTTTCTTCGCCTGTCACATCACCAAATTCATTAACTAAATTTTGAGTGATTTCAAATTTCAATAACGGGCTCTTTAAAGCGACTAGGGCTTCTTCATCGATACCAGAAAGCCAACTTGTTACTTCCAATTTTTCTATAACACCCATCAAAAAATTAGCTTTTAGAGGATCTAGCTTAGCTGTCACATCTTCACCCCTCTGAGACGCTGCCCATGTATCTTTTTGCACGTCATAACCTAATTCTAGCGGCTCTAATTCGCTCTGTTGCCGCTTTATACTAGTGATATTCACACGATTAAATGAGCCTAATCTTGCATGCCTCCACTCATGCTGACGAACTGCAATTTTTTCAAGAAATTCTATATCCAGTGACATGATGGTCGAAGTGCCTTTTCGTATCGCATACAAATTACCCTTGGTATCTAAGCCAAAATGAATCGCTAAAGCCTGATTGTTTTTTGCCAAAAAAGTTAGCTTAAGAATAGGTCGATCAAGCCCCCAAGGAGATAGATCTTCCGGCGCAGAATCTGTAACGAATGATAGCGCTCGAGTTTCGGTTACCGCCTTCAGTAATTCATAAAGCCGCTGTTCGTTGGCTATTTGCTCTTTGTTGTTCACTGTAACGATCCATGGCGCAGGTGGATCACGAGACACTAGAATGGTTGGAGAAGCGACGGACTCGATTGCGATCCCTCGAATAGAAGCAATATTAAGATTCGTCAGCGTTGCCTCTCTGAGCTCGTTGACCGTTAACGGTAAATCGGAAATCGAAATTAAATCGGGCTCAGATTTTAGCGGTAAGTCGAAAATGGTATCCGGACGATCACTCACCATCGCTTGCGCTGTTCTCGCGAGCGGATCCTGTGAAGGAAATATATCTAAAACGATTTCAGCCTGAGAACCAAAATCCGATATAGCGATTTGCAAATGATCTGAACTGGTTACCTCAGTTGGAATTGTCACCTCAACCCTATCACTGAGCTTGATGGCTTGAAATTCAAACAATCTCTCCAGTAAATTTTTCACTGCTACTTGGTCAGCAGCGAGATCGAGCGGCTTTAAAATGCGCCACGGTGAATTAGGTTTTTCTTTTCCCAAGGTAAGCTCACCCTCCGAAGTCATGATACGCATCTTCTGAAGGTTGAGTGGATTGAAGTAAAACGGACGATGGTCGCGCAAATACTTAAAATTATCTTTGAACAGGGGTAGGATATCACCCGTAGCGGCATAGGCATGCGACTTTCGGCCTTGCTCCAAAGGCAATAAATAAATCGTCGGCGCTGGTTTAGCTCCCTCTGTCTGCGGAAGATATTCCCATGGAGTTCTACGGCCTAAGCGATAATGAGCTAGGTTTTCACCTTTTGCATTTTGAATATGAACCTCATAGCTCTTACTCCCAAAGCCAGCTAGCTCTGGATCAATTTTATCACGTGGCACGAGGTCTTCGGCGATGGTCCCGCTTGTGAAACCAATGATCGCAATTGCAGCACGTGCATCCATACGATCCTCCCATGGCTTAGTTGATTTCCAACCGAACGCTGTCTTGACGAAGGTTGCTTTTACATTCCCAGATTTAAGATAAATCATCGCCGCGTCGTTAGGATTAAACTTAGGAAAGATTCTTTCTCCCAAAGGCGTAGGCGGCATACCGAGCACACGATGAAGGTTTCCATCACGAAACTGCCACAGCGCTATGACTCCCAGAGCAGACATACCGAACGCAATCAATAGAGTGACGAAAATAGAACGCACGATGATAGTTATAAAAGTCTAAGAACGTCTTGAGGAGTAAATCAATCCACCAATCAAAAGAAACGCCAATGGTGCAAATATTAAATTGGTGCGATTGATGAACGACACCTGAGCTTCTAGTAGAGGCAACTTATATTTACCGAAGGAGCGCGGTAATGAGCCGACAAGAGACTCCCGCAACACCAACCAATTCGCAGCGGATGCTAAAAAATCCATATTCTCGGCACGTTGGCGATTACTCTCTAAAAAGTCGGTATTTGAAATCAATACCATGCGTGAGGTGTCCGCAGCTAAGCGATCGTCGTTTGCAGCGCCTCGAGTTACTGCGGCAGCAATATAAAGAGGAGCTGTATTGTCTCGGTTAGGATCAAAAGTTTCCCCAGCTTTAGTTTCTTCCGTTTGTTTCCCGAAATCAGACTCACCCCAATAGCCATCCATGATCTGGATTAATGGCATGGGTGCGAGCTTACGAACCATTAGATCATCGGCGTTCTCGCGCACATCAATCGAAGATGAATTACCCTCAAATACCGCGGACTGCCCTGAAAGATCTTTGAGAAATGATATTCCAGGAGTGAAATTTCCCCTCGCCGTGGTAATCACACGAGTTGCATCTTTTGTGATAATTCGGTCATTTCTCGGCGTCACACCTTTCGATCGCAGAAAGGTTTTTAACTTAGGCGGACATTCGCCTGAATCTAACAGAATCAGAAAAGCCGATCGCGGCCTA
>JBILMI010000173.1:0-4772 GCA_044375585.1 Luteolibacter sp. | reverse complement strand
CGATGGCTCGACCACCAACCCGCGCACCGATTCCAGCGTGACGGCCAACGTAAGTGTAACGGCAAACTTCGCCATCAACACCTACACCCTGACCTACACGGCAGGCGCGAATGGTTCGATCACCGGCACCTCGCCGCAAACGGTCGATTACAACACCAGCGGCTCGGCGGTCACCGCAGTCCCGGCTACCGGCTATAGTTTCGTCAACTGGAGCGATGGCTCGACCACCAACCCGCGCACCGATTCCAGCGTAACGGCCAACGTAAGCGTGACGGCAAACTTCGCCATCGACACCATCACCTACGCCGACTGGGCTACCGCGAACGGAGTGACCGGTGGGGTGAACGGCGACTCGAACAATGACGGGGTGCCTAACGGCCTTGCCTATTTCATGGGCGTGACCGGTCAAGCCACTAATCCAGGTCTGAATGCCAACAATGAGGTGACTTGGCCCGTGAACCCGGACTACCAAGGCACCTTTGAGGTCCAAACCTCGTCCGACCTCAGCACTTGGACGCCAGCTGATCCTCAGCCCACCCCCGCAGACGGCAACCTGACATACACCCTGACCTCTGAGCAGGGTAAGCAGTTCGTCCGTCTGTTGGTAACGCCTACGCAGCCTAACTGATAAAGAAAGATCAAGAATCGGGGATCGGGGATCGAGCGAATACGCAGATCCACGATTCATCCATTTCAGGAGTGAATCAATTTTCTCCGGAAACCCATCGGGGCCGTCGGTGCAAACCGGCGGCCCCGCATTTTTTTGCGCTCCACGAAGAGCAACGCCGGAATCGGCGTCCTCAGGCAGATACTGTGAAATCCTTTCCGCAGAGCGGCACAAATCCAAAACCTAATCCGATCCCGTTTCGGTAAGGACTTTTGGCAAACGGTCTAGGCTATTAGGCTCCACTTTCTCTCTGATCATTGGCAGTAGAGCCTCTGTTTTGGCATCTGGAATCTTACCTTTATATACACACCCAAAATAACCGGCATTCGATTCACATTCTCCTGAGAGTTCATAGCTTGGGAGTTTGGTTGCAATTAGCTGACGTGGTCTCATGAAAAATGTCGCCGCTGCACGGGCTGTTGCGCCTACTACAAAAAGTGATTAACTCGCTTTGCTTTCGAGCTGGAAGACGACTTTTTCTTTGATAGATTGAATTTTCTAGTTATTCGATTTCTTGTCGATTAGCTAATACAGCCCCAAAAAAATGACTTTAAGTGACAAATTGATTGATTCATGTTCGTTTGGCGATTGTGTTTAGCACGTGAAGTTTTCAGTTGGAGCTAAATCCGCCCCGGTTGATTTGCACGATGAATGAATCAAAAAGAACCACTTAATGAAACGACCTATTTTTCCAAAACTGACAGCGGTGCGAATGGCGGTGCGAATGGCGCTGGGAATTTCAGCGCTCGGACTCTGTGCGGGGTCGTTGAGTCAAGCTGCTGTGAAAACCGCTGCGCGACGGCCGAACCTGGTGTTTGTGTTCAGCGACCAGCAGTCGTTCGATATGTTAGGCAGTGCGGGCAACAAGGACATCATCACGCCGAACCTCGATAAATTCGCGGCAGAGGGAGTGCGTTTCACCCAATGCATTTCCAACTCGCCGGTGTGCACACCATACCGCGGCTTGCTGTTGACCGGCCAACACCCGCTGCGCAGCGGGGCGTTCTGCAATGACATTCGCACCGTTCCCGGCGAAGGCCGATACTTCGCCGAAGTCATGCGCGATGCCGGCTATGCCTGCGGCTATATTGGCAAGTGGCATCTTTTCGGCGGCGACCGCAACCGGCCGATTCCGGCTGGGCCGTTCCGCTATGGCTTCGACCACCGGTTTTTATCGAACAACTGCAATGAGCTGTTCGATGAGAAGCGCGCCTATTTCTGGGACGAGGACGGAAAGAAGCAACCATGCGGCGACTGGGAGCCTTATGCACAGACGCGGCAGGCCGAGCAATTCATCGAGGAAAACGCGGAGAAACCCTTCGCGCTATTTTTGTCGTGGCATCCGCCGCACAACTGGGACGGGGAATTTGGCTACAACGGGCCGCCGGATTTGCTCAAGCTCTATGAACCGGCCAAACTGACGCTGCGCCCCAACGTCGAGGACACGCCGCAGATCCGCCAGATGTATCAAGGCTACTTGGCCTCGTGTACGGGCAATGATCGTGCCTTCGGATGGCTGATGGCCAAGCTGCGCGAACTGAAGCTCGACGAGAACACGATTGTGGTATTCACCTCGGATCACGGCGATCTGCTGCTCTCGCACGGGATGCGGGGAAACAAGGGCCGGCCGGAGAGCGAGTCGATCCGCGTGCCGCTCCTGATCCGTTGGCCGCGTGCGCTCAAGCCACGAACCAACGAGCTGCTCATCGGTTCGCTGGATCTCATGCCAACCCTGCTTGGCATGATGAAACTCAAGATCCCGGCGACCTGTCAGGGGCGGAATCTATCCGAGGAGATTTTCAAGGCAAAGGACGATGCAGTGGAATCCGTGCCACTCTTCTTGTTTCCGTGGCAGTGGAGGGGTGTTTATACGCGCCGCTACACCTATACCTTCGACCTGCCGGGCGGCGTCAATGTTCGCGGTCAAAAAGCGCGTTTTGCCTGCTTGTATGACCATCAGAAGGATCCGCATGAAATGAAGAACCTGATCGATGCGCCGGAGCAGAAGAAGGTCCGTGAGAAGCTGCACGCGCAAACGCTGGCCTGGATGGAGAAATTCGGGGATACGGGAATGAATTTCAGGGAACTGATGGAACAAGTCATGGTGAAAGAGGATATCCGGCGCGGTATGAATGGCACCATGACGAGCCACACCTCTGGGGAGGGTCGACTCAAGGGCAGGCCGGAGGACGTTCTGTCAGGGAAAATCAAATGATTTACCATCGGATCTTCTGTTTCTGAGCCTAGGCCGCCATGCCTTCGAAAAAACGGTTAGGATTCGTTTTTTGGGTCTTGATTGCTCGCTGGCGATGTCTCGCCGGCCCCGCGAATTCGAGGAAACCGAATTCGACGAGGTTAGCCAGCGGGCCATATCCTTGGCTGGTTTGTCACCCGTTTGTCACCCATTTTTTATGTTCCTAGATTCCCGCTGCGCCGCATAGGTTTAATTTCCTCCGTAGGCGTCATGTCCATGTTGGACATCATGCCGGATGGTTCCTGCCAATCTCCGTTCGCTGGCGATGTGAGCATGGCGCAAGATGCTGGCTCCTAGTGGGGTCTTGCATTTACGGCAAGGTGAAATGAAATGAAATCAAAACTGAAATGAAGTGTAAAATGATGAAGCAACTGATAGTGGGTATGACGGTGATGATGACTCTGCTGGCACCTGCCTGGGCGAAATACGTTGGCTGGCAGAATGCTGGTTCGATCTGGATTCTGACGACTCCGGAAGGCGCTAACTTACCAGCCGCGGCCACGGAAGAAAACTTTCCGGTTTTGGTCCGGCTTAACAAGGAGGGGTTCGATTTCACCAAAGCAAAAGCGGGAGGCGATGACATCCGTTTTGCGGATTCCGCCGGCAAGCCGCTGGCCTATCAGATCGAGGAATGGGACGCAGACGCGGGAACCGCGAGCATCTGGGTGCGCATACCGGTCATCAAGGGCAACGCCCAACAGGAGATCAAAATGTTTTGGGGCAAGGCCGACGCGGTCAGCGAATCCAAGGGCAAGGATGTGTTCAATGAGTCCAACGGATATGTCAGCGTCATGCATTTGACCGATCCGGTGAAGGATGAGGTCGGGGTGCTTGAACCCAAGGATGCTGGAACCACTGCCTCCGCTGGTATGATCGGCAAGAGCCGGCGGTTTGACTCAAGCAAGGGCATCAATTGTGGAGAGAACATCACCACCTTTCCCACTGGAGCCAACCCAAGCTCCTCGGAGATTTGGTTGAAAGCAGAGAAGCCTAACACCTGCGCGGTCGGCTGGGGAAATGAAGAGACACAGGGCAAGGTGACGATGCTATTTGAGAGCCCGCCACATATCACGATGGATTGTTGTTTCTCGGGCGCCAACGTTCAAAGCAAGACGCGGCTGGCCATGTCCCAGTGGGTTCACGTGGTCCACACCTACAAGGAAGGCGAATCCAAAATCTATGTGAACGGCGTGCTCGATGGTGAGAACAAGAGCGGCCCCGCGCATAATGTGAAAAGCCCAGCAAGGATGTATATCGGTGGCTGGTATGGCAATTACCAGTTTATCGGCGACATCGATGAAGTCCGAGTTTCCAAGGTCACGCGCTCTGCCGACTGGATTAGGATGTCCTACGAAAATCAGAAACCCATGCAGACGTTGGTGGGACCGCTGGTGCGGCCTGGTGCGAACTTCGCGGTTTCCGAGAAAAAGATCACCGTCTCGGAAGGCAAGAGCGTCACAGTGACCGCCAAGTTGGAAGGTGCGCAGAAAAGTTATTGGATCCTGAAAAAAGGTGGCGTTGAAACCATCGTGGCGGTGGACAAACCTGCCTTCACGATTGATGCGGGTCGCGTAAGTGGCGGCCAATCCATGACCCTGATCCTCAAGGCGGTTTATGCCTCTGGCGTGAAGAACATTGAGATTCCGGTCACCGTCAAGGAGGAGATCCCTGACCCGGTATTCACCCTGAAAGCGACACCTGCGTGGGATGGCCGCGCGACCATCGAGATCGTGCCGCAGATTTCTAACATAAAAGACATGCAGGCCAAAAAGGTCGGCGAGTTGAAATATGAATGGAAAGTTTCAGGATTGGCAGTGATCAAGGAAGTCGCTGATGGAAAACTGATCCTCA
>JBILMI010000033.1:0-17930 GCA_044375585.1 Luteolibacter sp. | reverse complement strand
GTTATCCACCGCGCGTGCCCAATTGAGGAACAAGCGGCAATGGTTTCCAAAGTGAAGCGTTCCGAAAGCGCGGTGATTAATAAGCCTTTTACCGTTAAAAGAACCGATACGGTGGCAAAAGTGCTTTCGATCATGGAGGAGAATGGATTTTCGGGTTTCCCAGTGGTCGATGAAAGCGGGCGCTTGGAAGGGATGGTGACGGGACGTGACGTGAGATATTTGGATCGGCCAGATGCATTGGTGGGAGAGGTGATGACACCGAGGGATAATGTGATTACTGGTCCGCCGAACACGAAAATCGAAGAGGCACGCAGGATTCTTTATCAAAACCGCATTGAGAAACTCCCTTTGGTAGATGCCGATAATAAATTGGTCGGCTTGATCACGGGATCGGATATCGAAAAACGCATCACCTTCACCAGTGCGGCGAAAGATACCAACGGACAACTTCGCTGCGGCGCGGCGGTTGGTGTGGGTCCGGATGTTGAAGAGCGGGCGCTGGCATTGGTTGCGGCGGGTGCAGATGCACTTTTTATCGATGCGGCGACAGGACACACACGACACGTCATGAACGTGATCGAGAAACTACGTTCGATCTGTAATCTTCCCGTCGTAGCTGGAAATGTGGTTACTGAACAAGGCGCGCGCGATCTCGTTGCAGCCGGAGCAAGCGCATTGAAGGTTGGCGTTGGTCCAGGCTCGATTTGCACAACTCGTGTGATCGCTGGTGTGGGGATGCCTCAGTTTACAGCGATCCAAAACGTAGCGGGTTACTGCCGTGAGCGTGGTGTGAAAGTGATTGCCGATGGAGGAATTCGTTACTCCGGAGATGTGGTCAAAGCAATTGCAGCCGGAGCGGATCTTGTGATGTTGGGTTCATTGCTTGCAGGAACTCGTGAGAGCCCGGGGCAGAGTGTTTTCTATCAGGGCCGCCGTTTCAAAACCTATCGCGGCATGGGTTCTTTGGGAGCGATGCGCAAAGGCGCGGGTGACCGATATGCGCAGAACAGCTCAGGCAAACTGGTTGCGGAAGGTGTTGAAGGACGCGTGCCTTACAAAGGCCCGCTTTCCGATGTGATTTTCCAACTCATGGGCGGATTGAAATCCGGTATGGGCTACGTCGGAGCATCGACCTTGGCGGAGCTCAGAGAGCGTGCCGAGTTTGTGCGCATCACGCCGGGTGGCTTGAGAGAAAGCCACGTTCACGACATCGTGATGACCGAGGAGCCGACCAATTATCAGCCACTGGGCTGAGGTTCAGATAAACTTTAAAAATTGAGATTTAGAAATTTAGGATATGCACGATAAAGGACATGTAGCGGTAATTGATTTTGGCTCGCAGTATACGCAGCTGATTGTGAGACGAGTTCGTGAACTCGGATTTTTTGCGATGCTTTATGCATTGGAAGATTTTCCAGAAATCGGTGAGCCGGGTGCGATTATTTTATCGGGTGGACCTCGCAGCACCAGTGAACCAGATGCACCGGATCTCGATTTTGAGGCGCTCAAAGCCTTCAATGTTCCTGTGCTTGGTGTGTGCTACGGAATGCAGCTATTGAATTTAAAATTCGGCGGCACGATTGAGCCGAGTGATCGTCGTGAGTATGGTCCGGCGTTTCTTTACCCGACTCATCACAAAGATCTTTACGAGGGAATTGCTGAAAAATCACAGGTTTGGATGAGTCATTCCGACACGGTAAAAGTCATTCCTGAATGCGCGGAAGTGATCGCGGTGAATCAGCATCAGACTCCAGTTTCTTTGAAATGGGGTGAAAACTTCTACGGCATCCAGTTCCATCCAGAAGTGACACACAGTCATGAAGGCCTGCGAATCCTGCATAACTTCTTGCTGACCGGTAAGGACCTAATGCCGTTCAAGATCGAAGATTTCAAACGTGAGATGATCGAAGGAATCCGCGAGAAATGCGGAACGAAACAAGTCGTTTGCGGCGTTTCAGGTGGTGTGGACAGCACCGTGTTAGCGGTTCTTTTGAAAGAGGCAGGCGCGAATGTCCGTGCGATTTTCGTGGATCACGGACTCATGCGCAAAGACGAGGGCGAGGAGGTTCGCAGTAACTTCCATCGCATGGGAGTTCCCATCGAAACCGTCGACTGCAGCGAGCGTTTCCTAACCGCATTGGCGGGAGAAAACGATCCTGAGAAAAAACGCGTGATCATCGGCAACTTGTTCATCGATGTGTTCTGGGATTCGGTGGGTGATGCTGAATTGCTTGCGCAAGGAACCTTGTATCCCGATGTCATCGAAAGTGCATCCAACGCAAAATCGAAAGCTTCAAAAATCAAAACTCACCACAACCGAGTTGATCGTATTCTCGAGCTTCAAGCACAAGGTAAAGTCCTTGAGCCACTGGCTGAACTTTTCAAAGACGAAGTCCGTGAGCTCGGTCATTCATTAGGAATTGCTCCGGATATTTTAGGACGGCATCCGTTCCCAGGTCCGGGACTCGCTGTGCGTTGCCCAGGTGAAGTGACCCAAGAGCGTCTCGACATCATTCGCGAATGCGATGCGATCTTCATTGGGAAACTCAAGGAACATGGCTGGTATGACAAAGTTTGGCAGGCGTATGCGTGTTTGGTTCCTGTAAAAACCGTGGGTGTCAAAGGGGATGAACGCAGCTACGAATGGGCGATTTCACTGCGTGCTGTGGTTTCAGAAGATGCGATGACCGCTGATTGGGTGGAGCTCCCTTATGAAATCCTTCGTGAGACCAGCCATCGGATTTTGAACGAAGTCAAAGGCATCAATCGCGTGTTGTATGATGTCTCGACCAAGCCACCTGCGAGTATTGAGTGGGAGTAGAATGGTGAATGATGAGGAGTGAAGAGTAAAAATTCTCAATTCCACGATCTCTTCATGATGCGGGGTTGCATATTTAGCAGGTCAATTTATGCTGCGCACTTATGAGTGAAGCGAAACCGAAAATTACCGCGTATTTGAAGACCTTCTGTGGTTGGAGCGAGGGAGTGCGTGCAATCATGCGCAAGTATGACCTGCCTTATGAGGAGAAGGATATCATTAAGAATCCAGCGTTCCGTTGGGAGATGGAGCAACGTAGTGGCCAGCCGCTTTCACCTTGCGTAGAAATCAATGGAGAAATGCTTGCTGATATTAGCGGTGAAGAAGTTGAGAAATGGATGCTCGCACAAGGATTGGTTACGGACAACGAAGTCGCTCCGGATGCGCCTATCGATTCCGCCTGCACCGACGAACAACATGCGGCGATGGCTGCTGGGAAGTTACCAGTTTCTGGAAAGATTCGGTTTTTCGAGTAAAGATTGAAAAGCTGAAATACTAAAAAAGCTTAAAGCGGTTTATGCATTGGTTGATTAAATCTGAGCCGGATGTTTTTTCGATTGAGGATCTTGAGAAAGTGAAACAAGAACCTTGGACGGGGGTGAGAAATTATCAGGCGCGTAACTTTATGTGGCGCGAAATGAATTTAGGTGAGCTTGCAATTTTCTATCACTCAAATGCCAAGCCATCTGGCGCGGCGGGCGTTGCTGAAGTTGCTTCAGAACCTTATCCGGATCCGACGCAGTTCGATCCGAAGAGTGAGTATTTCGATCCCAAAGCCACTCAAGATAAACCCCGCTGGTGGTTGGTGGATTTCAAACACGTCGCCACATTCAAAGAGTTCATTTCTCTTGAAGATATGAAAGTAGATCCTGCGCTTTCTGAGATGCTAGTTTGTCAGAAGGGGACTCGGCTTTCGATCAACCCGGTTGAGAAGAAGCATTTCAACCGCGTGATGAAGATCGCGAAGGTGAAACTATAAAAGGTAGGGTCAACTCGCCGAGTTGACCGTGATTTTTTGATATGGGGATTGTATGATGTTGCGCTTAGAAAGGTCTCACTTCTGATAGAATGAGCGCGCCTTATCCTTTTTGAAATGGGTCGAGTGCGGCGCCTCGACCCTACCTTTTTAGATTTTAAGCGTCTGCAACACGGGCAGATGCTCTGGGCCGAGTTCTAGGCCTGTTAGAGATCTGAGATCTGCTTCGATCGCATCTAGTACATCAAGCTCAGGACGGAAATCTGCAGCGTGGTAGGAAGAGCGGACGAGCGGGCCGGAGGCACAATGGCGGAAGCCTTTATCCAGTGCGATTTGTTTGTATTCCGCAAATTGATCCGGATGGATGTATTCGACGACTGGAAGATGTTTCGGTGTCGGGCGGAGGTATTGACCCAAGGTGAGAACCGTGACGTCGTGCTCTAACAGGTCATCCATCGCTTTGAGGATTTCTTCATGGCGTTCACCGAGGCCGAGCATGATGCCGGATTTGGTGGAGACGTTACCGTTGACCATGTGCTTGGCTTTTTTCAAAACGGTGAGGGAACGCTGGTATTTCGCGCGTGAACGGACCAAGGGAGTGAGGCGCTCAACGGTTTCGAGGTTGTGATTAAAAATATGCGGACGCGCGTCCATGACCATCTGCAAAGCCCAGTCGCGATCGTTGAAATCGGGGACGAGGACTTCGATGATGATACCGGGATTGACTTCACGCACCGCGCGGATGGTTTCACGAAAATGCTCAGCGCCCCCGTCTTTGAGATCATCGCGTGCGACGGCGGTGATCACAATGTGTTTCAGGTTCATGCGGCTGGCGGCCTCGGCAACCCGTGCTGGTTCATCGGATTTCAGTGCATCGGGCTTGGCGGTTTTGACGGCGCAGAAACCACAGGCGCGGGTGCATTTGTCACCAGCGATCATGAAGGTCGCGGTGCCTTGTCCCCAACACTCCCATCGGTTCGGGCATTGAGCCTCTTCGCAGACGGTAACTAGCTTCAGATCGGTGATCAGAGATTTGGTCGACCAGAAGGCAGGATTGTTTGGAAGACGGACTTTAATCCACGAGGGTTTTTGCTCTCGGTGGAGTTGGGGATCCATTTTCATTTTCGGGCCACAGGTGGACATGAGGTCACCCTAAGTTTCAAATTTCAAAGTTCAACCCTCAAGGGGAGAAACTTTAAGTTTTAAACTTTAAACTTCAATGAAGAGGTTAAATGGGGGAGCGATGGGGTTTTGAGGGGCTGAATTAAATCAAAAATCAACAATCGGAAATCATCAATCGTCAATAAAACCGAATGATTAGAACGATCCGCTTAACGAATGAATCCATCATGGCTACGACGGGCAAATTGACGATTGATGATTGACGACGTTGCACCCCGTCCAAGCGGTAAGGACTTTGTCTCAGTATGGATGTTCGCTAATACTCACAAAGCGTTGTTGATGTTTGATTTTTGAATGAAGAACTGAACGCATTCTCTGCTCAACTTAGCTGTAAAGCAGATTACTCATCGCTAGGTAGAGCGGAATGCCAATGACCAAGTTGAAAGGGAAGGTGATTCCTAGTGAAGTGGTGACGTAAACTGCAGGATCGGCATTTGGTAGGGAGGCACGGACGGCGGCGGGTGCAGCGATGTAGGAGGCGCTGGCGGCTAGGACTGCGAAGATGACTGCTCCGCCTTGGCTGAGGCCGATGGACCATGCGAGGAGGAGTCCGATCATTGCCTGGACTATGGGTGCGACGATGGCGAAGCAGATTAGGCTTTTTCTGATGCCTTTGGATTCTTTGATTTTCGCTCCAGCGATGAGACCCATTTCGAGGAGAAATAACATCAGCACGCCGTAGAAAGGAGAGATGAGGAAGGGTTCGAGAAGGGCGCGGCTTTGATCGCTGGCCGTCACTCCGCAGACAATACCGCAGATTAGTAGGATGAAGGTTTTACCGGTAATGACCTCGTGGATGGAGTTCTTGAGAGGGGTTTTGGCCTGAGCGCTGAACATCTTGGCAAGCACCATGGCGACGAAGATCGCCGGGATTTCCATGGTCGCCATGATGGCTGGCATGAATTTTTCGTAGCTGATGTCTTGTTGATCGAGGAAAGCAAGGCAGGCCATGAAGGTGACTGCTGAGACCGAGCCATAATGGGCAGCGAGTGCTGCGGCATCTGAGATCCGCATTTTCAGGACTTTTCGTGTGAAGAGGAAAACCAGGATTGGAATCAGACTTCCAATCACGAGCGTGATGCCGATTGGGCCAGCTAGTTCGGTGAAGCTCGATCCAGCAAGCGCTTTGCCGCCTTTGAAGCCAATCGCGAGGAGGAGGTAGATGGTGAGTCCTTGGTAAACTTGCTCGGGGAATTTAAGGTCGCTTCTAACATATACTGCCACAATTCCAGCGGCAAAGGCGATGACGGGTGGTGAGATGAGGTTGGCTAGGAGTAGGCTAATGGAGTCCATAGGTGTTTGTTCGGCAGAGGTCTTATTCCAAACGAAATACATACGCAAGTTAAAACGCGAAAAGAATGTCGTGAAACACGGATTGGTAATTATAGGTAGCCAGAGCTTAGTCAAACAGCTGAGTTGATCATTTATAAGTTGGCGGAAGAGTCAGTTTTAGGGTTCAGGCATCAATGTCGTGTCTTAGATTTTATGATAATTTTATCGTGATTTCTTGAGCTGGGTATTTTAGTTTTCTAGGTATGAATGATTCTTCGAGTTGGACGTTTTTTACCAATCACGCCCACGTCATGGTTTGCTTGGCTCGAAATGGGGACAGGCCCCTACGCGAAGTCGCTGTGGATATTGGAATCACTGAGCGGGCGGTGCAACGCATCGTCGCCGATCTGGAGGATGGTGGATATTTGAAGCGTGAGCGCGAGGGACGCAGAAATCGGTATTCGCTGATTCTCGATACGCCGCTCAGACATTCGTTGGAAGCGGATCATTCGATCGGCGATGTTTTGAGGGTTTTTTCGGCGGAGTAAGGTATTAGTCCGGCTTCTAAATTTCGGATCTTCGGTAAACTGGGTCGGTTTACCGTAACTGTTTTGTTAGAGCGCGGCGGGTCGCCTCGTGGACGGCCTGCCCCGACTTGTCGGGGCAGCTACTAGATCAACTCCGCGGCGATGGGGTCGACTAGGGGTCTTCCCAGTTGCGTGAGCGATAGGTGAGACTCACTCATTCTGAGAAGATTCTCGGTGGCGAGTGCTTTGGCTTTTTCGAGAGAAGCCTCGCCGATTAATTCGAGAGGGATGCCTTGAGTCGTGCGGAGGCCTAGCGCGATGAGTTCGATACGGCGTTGCGCGGGGGTGAGGATTTCCGTTTCGTGGATAGCATTTCCAAGGCTGGAAACTTGGCGAATGTAGGCTGCGGTATCGGGAATGTTTTTGTCGCGCGTTCCGTTCAGGGTTGAGACCGCGGATGGCCCCAGTCCGAGATAATCGCGGCCTATCCAGTAGCCTTGATTGTGGAGGGAGTGATGGTTGGGCTGGGCGTAGTTTGACGTTTCGTAGTGATCGAAACCTGCTTCTGTTAGAATGTTTTCAGCGAGGTGGTAATGATCGGCATCGTGATCTTCGTTTTCTTGATAGGTGCCGTTTTGAAGGGAATCAAAAAACGCGGTGTCTTCTTCGTAGGTCAGGTTGTAAGCAGAGATATGATCGGGCTTCAGAGAAACCGCATGGCGTAAGGTGCTTTCCCAATCGCTGAGTGACTGGCCGGGAATCGAGAACATGAGGTCGATGTTAACCGAATCGATTCCTGCTTCGCGGAGGGTGTGGACGGATTCGGTGGCTTGTTCCGGGGAGTGCTCGCGACCGAGTGTTTCTAGGACGTGTGGGATGAATGATTGGATACCGAGAGATACGCGGGTGACGCCGAGAGATTTGAACAAGCGGGCTTTTTTCAGATCGAACGTGGCGGGGTTTGCCTCGAGGGTTATTTCCTGAACTTGGCTCAGATCAAATGAGTTTCCGAGGTGATCGAAGAGATCGCTCAGGTGTTTGGAAGAGAGCATCGAAGGTGTTCCACCACCGAGGTAGATGCTGGTGAGTTTCGGCTCAGAAAGATTGGCTTTTCTCCAAGTAGCTTCTTGTCCGATCGCTTGGATGAAATCACCAATCGGAGTATTGCCCGGGGTGTGCTTGTAAAAAGAGCAATACGGGCAGATCCGGTGACAAAAGGGGATGTGGACGTATAGGAGCATGAAACTTTAAATTCTAAACTTTAAACTCCGAGGAAGAGTTTTTCACGATCTCTGAGAACGGACGCGGGCGATGTATTTGCTGGCTGCTTCTAGGATGGAGGTGGAGAGATTGGCTTCGGGTTTGGCGAAGGGTGGGACGAACCATGGGAAGGAGCCGAGTAGATCGGTAACGACGGCGATTTCTCCATCACAGGTGGATTCTCCGCAGCCGATCCCGATCGTGGGGACGGATATGGATTGGGTGATGATCCGTGAGGCGGCTGGCGTGACGGATTCGAGGACGATGGCAAATACTCCGGCATCGATGAGGGCGTTGGCACCATCGATGAGGGCTTGGGTTTGCTCGGGGGTTTTGCCTTTTTTGTGGTAGCCGCCTTCTTCAAGGACTCGTTGTGGGAGCATACCAAGGTGGCCGCTAACGGCAATACCGGCTCGGGTGATCGCACGAACCTTATCCGCTTCGCGAATACCTCCTTCGAGCTTCACCGCATCGGCTCCAGCTGCGACGAGGGCTTTTGCGGTGGTAAGGGCTTGTTCGGGCGTATCGTAGCTATGAATGGGGAGATCTGCGATAATCAGAGCAGCAGGCTTGGCGCGGGCGACGGCTTCGAGATGGTGAAGGATGTGAGCGAGGGTGACGTGAGTGGTGTCAGGAAAACCAAGCACCACCATACCGAGAGAATCGCCAACTAAAAGAATGTCAGTGCCGGCTTGGTCGAGCAGGCGAGCCATGGGATAGTCATAGCAAGTCAGCGCGGCGATTGAGCCGGGACCTTTCTTAGCTTTTATAGCTGCGACTTTTTCTTGGGTAGTCACGAAAAACGAATGAGATTTAAGGAATGAAAAAGCCTCCGGGGAGCAGTGCTCAGAACGGAGGCTTATATCCATGAAAATGGCGACCCGTAAGGGAGTCGAACCCTTCTTGCCAGGATGAAAACCTGGAGTCCTAACCGATAGACGAACGGGTCGTTAGTCGCGGTGGGGCGGAAAGAAAGCTGAGGCATGGATTTGATGCAAGGTTTTTTTGGGAGAAGATGAAATTTTTTTCGAAATGCTGCTGAGATGGGGGCAGGATGTCCCTACTACAAACTGGGACAACATATTCCAGCCACGAAAACCAACCACGTAAAGGCTTGATATGTGTCGGTAGGGCTGTGCATTGTCGCGCCCCCGCAATGGCAGGTTCCACATTTCAAGCACTTCCCGGTTTCCGTGACTTCACTCCGCGTGAATGCGCGGTGCGTAATTATTTGTTTGAGACCTGGCGGAATGTGGCGCGTCGCTGTGGCTATGTGGAGTATGAAACACCCATCCTCGAAGACACCGGACTATATCTGAAAAAATCCGGCGGTGAGCTTTCCTCGCAGTTGTTTCGTTTTGAGGACCAAGGTGGACGGGATGTGACCTTGAGGCCGGAAGTGACCGCTTCCTTAGCACGAATCGCGGCGGCCGAACAGCGGCAGTATGCGAAGCCGCTCAAGTGGTTCGAGATCGGTCAGTGCTTTCGTTACGAGAAACCGCAAAAGGGCAGGGGACGTGAGTTTCATCAGTTCAACGTCGATATCCTCGGCGAAGCGGGTCCGGGAGCGGATGCTGAATTGATTGCTCTAGCGGTTGAGACGATGCTTTCGTTTGGTTTTGTGGAAGGAGATTTTGTGGTTCGCATATCCGACAGAAATGCGTGGGTAAAATTCGCTCAAGCCCGTGGTGTTAGCGATGAAACCATGCCAGATTTCCTCAACTTGGTGGATAAGCTTGAGCGCGAAAAGCCTGAGGTGCTGACAGAGAAGCTCGCGAAATTTGGTGCGACCTTAGAGGAAGTGCGTGATTTCGTCGCTAACCCGCAGGACGCTGAAGGATCTTTTCAAGACATTCTAACAGATCTCAAAGCACGTGGATTTGGCAAGTTCGTTGAGTTGGATTTATCGATCGTTCGAGGTTTGGCTTATTATACCGGAGTGGTGTTTGAAATTTTCGACTCGAAAAAATCCATGCGCGCAGTTGCTGGTGGGGGGCGCTATGACACTTTAGTGAAAACCATTTCCGATGGTGCCGTTGATATGCCAGCGACGGGATTTGCGATGGGCGATTACGTGATCCGTAATCTCATCGAAGAAACCACGCATACTGCGATGCAGATGGAAGCATGGTTGCAGCGCAATGCCACGGGCTGCGAAGTCTATATGATCATTCCTGATGAAACTGCGCGCGCCGATGCATTATCTTTGGTTACGGCGCTGCGTCGTGCAGGAGTTTCTGTGGATTTACCGCTTGCTGTGGCGAAAGTCGGCAAGCAATTTCAAGCGGCAGATAAATGCGGAGCTCGTTTCGCGGTGATCGTAGATGCAGAATTTCCATCAGTAAAAATCAAAAGTCTCGCCAACAGGCAGGAAGAATATTGCCAGGCTTCGGATCTAGTGAGCTGGATCACGAAGCGTTTAGCCGAGCCGGATGGACCGTTGCTGGCGTAAGTAAAAATTTTAAAATTAGAGTCTAAGAATATGCGTAGTCATCATTGCAGTGAGTTGAGAGAAAGTGATTTAGGAAAAGAAGTCACATTGATCGGATGGGTGAATTCGGCACGCGATCACGGCGGCGTGATTTTCATCGATTTGCGTGATCGTGAAGGTTTGACCCAATGCGTTTTCCGCCCTGAAGAAGGCGCGGATGTTGCACAGCTTTCCCACAGCCTTCGCGAAGAAGATGTCGTGCAAGTGAAAGGCATAGTTTGCAAACGCCTCGAAGGTGCAGAGAACGACAAGATGGCAACCGGAGCACTTGAAGTCATTGCTAGCGAATTGAAGATCGTGAACAAATCTGATGTCTTGCCTTTCCAGCTTGATAAGGAACTTTCTAACGAAGATATCCGGATGAAATACCGCTATCTCGATTTGCGCCGTCCGCGGATGACCAAGAATATCCGTCAGCGCAGCAAGATCACATCGGCAGCAAGACGTTTTCTCGATGACACAGGATTCTATGAAATTGAGACGCCTATTCTTTCGAACCCGACACCGGAAGGCGCTCGCGATTTCCTCGTTCCATCGCGTTTGAATCCAGGGAAATTCTACGCATTGCCGCAGGCTCCACAGCAATACAAGCAGTTGTTGATGGTGGCGGGTGTGGAAAAATACTTTCAGATTGCGCGTTGTTTCCGTGATGAAGATTTGCGTGCGGATCGTCAACCAGAGTTCACACAGATCGATCTTGAGATGAGTTTTGTGGGACAAGAGGACATCATTTCGACTGTGCAAGGTTTGCTGCGTGCGATGTTCAAAGCAGGTCTTGATATTGATTTGGCGAATGATTTTCCACGGATGACCTATCGCGATGCGATGGATATCTATGGTTCCGATAAGCCCGATACTCGTTTCGAAATCAAGATCACCGATCTCGCGGACGTTTTCGCAGCGACCGAATTTAAGATTTTCCGTGGTGTTCTTGACGGCGGTGGAGTGGTTCGTGCGATCAACGCAAAAGGCTTTGCAAGCATCACTACCGGCCAGATGAATCGTCTGAACGAGATCGCTGTGCAAGCAGGTCTTCCAGTGAAAAACCTCGCATTCATCAAACTAGAAAACGGTGAATACAAGAGCCCGCTGTGGAAGATTTTCTCTGATTCAGAAAAAGAGGCAGTCACCGCAAAAATGCATCTCGAAGAAGGAGATATCGTATTCTTCGCAGCCGGATCACGTGAGAGTGTGAGCACAATCTTGGGTCGGGTCCGCAGCGAATGTGCGGTGATGATGGAAATACTGAAAGATAGCACCGCATTCAATTTTCTTTGGGTTGTTGATTTCCCGCTACTCGCACATGATGAGGAATCGGGTCATTGGGTTGCGGTGCATCATCCTTTCACACGTCCACATCCTGATGATATCGAGTTGCTTGAAAAAGGTGATTATGCGAATGTTCGTGCCGTCGCATATGATGTGGTTCTTAACGGCTATGAGCTGGGCGGTGGATCAATCCGTATTCATGAAAAAGACCTTCAGGCAAAAATGTTTGAAGTTCTCGGTGTGAGCCCAGAGGAGCAACAGATCAAGTTTGCTCACATCTTGGATGCGTTCCGTTTCGGCGCACCTCCGCACGGTGGCTTGGCTCTGGGGCTTGATCGTATTGCGATGTTGGTTGCCGGCGAAGACAGCATTCGTGAGGTCATTGCTTTCCCTAAAAATAACAAAGGATCTGACCTTATGGCACAGAGCCCTTGTGAAATCGGCTTGAAAGAGCTGCGTGAAGTCTACGTGCAGAGCACCTACAAGAAAAAGACCGAAGAACCTGCGAAGTAATCAGTTTATTGGATTTTCAAAATTCCCGTTGCGTTTGCACCAGAAGGCAGTTAAACCGCTGGCGCATCGCACAGCGATAGCCGGCTTAGCTCAGTTGGTAGAGCAACTGATTTGTAATCAGTAGGTCAACGGTTCGAATCCGTTAGCCGGCTCCATTTTAATGAAGCCAATCTAGGATGAGAACTGTAGGTTTGAATGCAGGATCTTGCGTTAGCAAGAAATTATCCTTTTCCGGTGAATACCGGCATTATGGCTTGGAGGATCGCGCAGTGATCCTTAATCCGTTAGCCGGCTCCATTTTAATGAAGCCAATCTAGGATGAGAACCGTGATTTTAATCGGCCTTCTGTGCTTGGTGACCGGATGTGAGAAAAAGCAAAAGGAAATCCCCAAAGCGGTTGCGGTCAGCTTGGATGGTTCAATGGAACTTGATCTGATGACGCTTAATTTGCGTTATGAGAATAAGGAGGAAAATGGAAAGCGGGCATGGAAGAATCGGGTGGTGGGAATTGTGGAAATGTTGCAGAGGGAAAAAGTGGAAATTTTAGGAATTCAAGAAGGATTACATGGCCAAGTAGCAGATCTATGGGCGTCGATGCCGGAATATGGTTTCGAGGGTGTGGGTCGAGATGATGGAAAGAAACGCGGTGAATACACAGGAATCTTTTATCGTAAGGATCGATTCGAACCTGATACAAAACATCGAGGCACGATCTGGCTTTCTGGAACGCCACAAATACCAGGATCTAAAAGTTGGGGGAATTCGTTTCCGCGGATGGCGACTTGGCTGCGTTTGTTAGATCGATCCAGTGGGCAAGCGTTGTGGGTCGTGAATATTCATTTGGATCATATCAATCAACCATCGCGTGAAAAAGGCGTGCAGTTGATGATGCGTAAACTTGCAGAAATGAATTGTGATTCTGAACCCGTGGTTTGGATGGGGGATTTCAATGCCGGTGACTGGAATCCAGCGGTTCGCTATTTAGCGGATGGGCTTCCAGCTAGCGGATCGTCAAAAGCATTTCCGGGATTGTTGGAAACGTTTAATCAACTGCATCCAAAAGATAAAGAACGAGGAACTTTACATTTCTGGATGAGCGATAAGAACCGGCAATGGAAAGTGGATCATATTTTCGTTTCCAAGCAGGCAAAAGTGTTGGAAGCGAAAGTTGTAAAAAGTGGCGAGCCGTATTTATCGGATCATTTCCCTGTAAAAGCTCGGGTGAAGTTTGTTAAATAGTGAATGATGAAGAGTGAATAGTGAAGATCAAGACTGATTCATTTTCACCATTCACTCTTCATCATTCACTCTTCAAACCAGCGTTCCCTCGGTGACGCCGAGTTTTTCGGTGGCTTGGATTTGGGTTAGGAGTTGGTCGGGTGTGATGGTTTCGCTCAGGAGGTTTTGGTAGGCGGTGATGGTTGAGATGGCGGCGTCGTGGGATTCATCGAGGAGTTCGATGCGGAAGTTGCGCAGGCCGGAGCTGAGGAGTTGTTGGAAGAAGCGAGCGCCGGTTTGGGCGCGGCCGTTAAACAGGGTGTTGCGGCAGCCGACATCGGCTTGGAGGCGATGGAGTTGACCGACACGATCTTTTAGGTGAACGACGTGCTTTTCGCAGGGGCGTCCGCAATCTTTATAGGTGGTTCCTGTGCTGAGGAACGTGCAAAACACGCAATGCTCCATATGAAACATCGGCATGTGTTGGTGTAGGGTGAGTTCCAACCAGTCGGTGGGAGTTTTTTCTAACAGATCTAAAACTTGAGAGATGTTGAGATCGTAAGAAATGGTGAGTCGATTTAGTCGTGCTTTTTCTTTGAGGAGTTTCGCGGTGAGGGGGTTGGCGGCATTGAGGGAGAAATCGCCAATTTTGATCAAATCTTGGCGATCCTTGAAATGATATAGTGCGGCAAGGTTCCGGAGCAGTAAGCCATCTGCGCCTGCGCGCTCGATCATTTTGAGGTAACCGATTTCGCCGCTTTTGATGATGCGTGGAGTGGCGAGGATGATCTGAGATTTGGAATTTGAATTTTGAGATTTGAAAATTTCGACCGCATCTTTGTAGCGACGCGGGTCTTCGAAGTCGCAGTAGATTTGAGAGGGGGAGCAGGAGATCGCGGCTTCGAGTTGTTCGAGTGTGCGGGTGAGGACAGAGAGGGAGGGTTTATCAAGAAGCGTCTTGTTCGGGTGAGAAGGGAAGAGGTGTTCGATGCCTAGGGATGATTGATGATTTACGATTGATGATTTTTGATTTTTGATTTGTTCAAGATTCGTAATCAGATCTCTGCGGAGTTGATTCAGTGCAGAGATGGGGATGTGGCAGTCGCCTTCCATTTCGTTTTCGAGAGAGGCGAGTTCGTATGGGGTGTCGCCAAGACGAGAGAGTTGAGCGGTGAGGACTTCGGTGGTGATGGGTTTGTTGGAGGCTTCTGTTAGGTGGATGCTTGAAGATGCGGTGGAGAGAGGAATAGAATGTCCCTCAGACGGACTGGAGTAGAATGCTCCAGCTACAAGAGGTTCTCCTGCTTTTCCTGAAACGATGAGGTGGAGTGGGGTTTTGTGCTGTTTGGGTTTGGCGTTTTGCCAAAACTTACGGATCGAAGACTCGAGGGCTGGATCTGAGGTTTTGTAGAGCGTGACACCAGGGCGGATGCGGTCGAAGTTGATGCCCGAAAATGTCCGATGGAAGATGATGCGGTCGTTTTCGATTTTCCAGATCGATGCACCTTGTTCGAGATCGCGGTTTTCTCCCGCATCGAAGACGATTCCGTCTCCTGCTTTGAGTGGGGGATTTTGAGCGGACGGTGGAGTGTCTAAACGGATCCAACCATTCTGTGCTTCGATAATCGTTCCGAGGAAGGGGCCGCGTTTTTTTCCAAATTTTCCGTGGGTGAGGTAGGGGTGATTGCTGCCCGCTAGCCAACCGGTTGTTAAGCCGCGGGAGAAGGTCATTTCTAGTTCGTAACGGTCTTGTGGTGTGATCGGGGAGGAGGTGTCTTTGCTGCGAGACGCAGCAATCACGGCCTGCGGCGAGACGCCGCAGCTACACGCATCAATCGCCTTGCGATAGACGCGGGTGACGGCGGCTACGTATTCAGGGGTTTTGAGTCGGCCTTCGATTTTGAAGCTGACCACTCCTGCTTTGATGAGATCTGGAATGAGATCGACGGCTGCTAGGTCTTGAGGAGAGAGCAGATAACGATGTTCGCCGAGGTCTTGGACTTCACCATCGACGATGATTTCGTAGGGCATGCGGCAGGCTTGGGCACATTCACCGCGGTTGGCGGAGCGTTGGCCGAGAGATTCAGAAGTGAGGCATTGTCCAGAGTAAGCGACGCAGAGAGCACCGTGGACAAAGACTTCTAGGGGAGTGGTCAGTGCCAAGTGATCGGTGAGCAGTGAAGAATTGAATTTTTGAATTTCACTGATGGAGAGTTCGCGTGAGAGTACGGCGCGCTCCATGGGGAAGAGAGTTTCGAGAAAAGCCAGGCCCTCAGGGGAGGTGATGGTCATCTGGGTCGATGCGTGGAGCTCGACGTTAGGGATGATTTCACGCGCCATTTTTGCGAGGCCGAGATCTTGAATGATGAGTGCATCAACTCCTGCCTCGCCGACTAAGCGGAGTTGTCTTTCAGCCGCCTCGATCTCATTGGTGAAGATCAAGGTATTCATCGCGATGAAGCCTTTTACTCCATGTTTATGAAGATATTCCATGAGCTCTGGGAGATCGGCTTCGGAAAAGTTATCAGCGCGGAGGCGTGCGTTGAATTTTGGGAGACCGAAGTAAATGGCATCGGCGCCAGCGGCGACAGCAGCGCGGGCGCAATCCCAGTTTCCAGCAGGTGATAGAAGTTCGGTCATGAGTGAGAGTGGGAATAGTTCTTGGTTCTTGGTTTCTCGCCCCGATGTGTCGGGGTTGGTTCTCTAGATCTGAAGAAAAGTTTACCGCCAAGTCGCCAAGGGCGCCAAGTAAGATGGATGATTAGATTTTATATAATGAGCCTGTCGAAGAGTTAGATTTTTATTTAACTTGGCGCACTTGGCGGTGAATACCTACGATTTTCCTGAGAGATGGGGTATGATGTGTTGTAGTTCTTGGTTCTTTACCCCGATGTGTCGGGGTTGGTTCTTGGTTCTTTACCCCGATGTGTCGAGGTTGGTTCGAAAAAATGCTACGCGAAGCACTAGCAAGGAACTAAGAACAAAGTGCTAGGAACAGCGCAGCAAGCGGCGCTATCTGCGTTTCTTACGTTTGCCGCCTGAGTTTTTTGAGGGACGGTGGCTGTTCTTTTGTGGGCCTGCGTGGAAGGCGGGCTTAGGAGATGGTTTTTTTGAGTTGTGGCTCTTTGTTCCTTTGAAGCTTGATGGGGCTGAGTATCTAACAGGTATTTTGACGCCTTCGGTAGTTGGCGGACCCGCAACGGCGAAGTCGACGAAGCGTTTGATCTTGTCGATGGAAACGATGCGTAGGGGAAGTTTCATGCCGAGGGCAAGGCGACGACCATCGAAGGACGTCCATGCCATGTTGTGAGCTTCGAAGCGCCAGTTGGTGGAGCGTGGGAGGTCTTCGCGTTTGACGACGCCCCTTACACTCATCTCTGGAATCTCGACCATCAGGCCCATGGCGCGGACGTCAGTGATCACGCCATCAAAAGTCGTTTCGTCACCATCGTCTTTGGATTGATCAGTGAAGGCGATGAGCTCGAGGTATTCGAGGAGTTTGATTTGTTTGGTCTCAGATTCCGCTTCGGCAGATGTGCGTTCGGTATCGGAGATGTGACGAGCGATATCGCGGAGGTCGGCTTGTGAGGGCGTGCGATCTGCGTTCTTCGGCGCGTTATCGAGGAACGGCTGCAAAGAGCGATGCACGATGAGGTCGGCATAACGACGGATGGGCGAGGTGAAATGCGTGTAGTCGGTTTTTGCGAGGCCGTAATGCCCAATGGGATCTGCGGCGTAGGCGGCGCGTTTGAGGGATTTCAGTAGACCAAGTTTGATCGTGTGTTCCTCGGCAGTGCCTTTTGATGAATCGAGCAGGGCTTGGATGTGGGAGCGGTTGGTGAGGTCGCCGGGCTTGTAGCCGTGTTGTTTGGCGGTTTCTGCGTAGTCTTCCAAACGTGATGGATCGGGATCTTCGTGGATGCGAAAGATCGATGGCTTGGAGCGTGTGCGGAGGATTTTTGCAACGGATTGGTTGGCGATAAGCATGCATTCCTCGATGAGTTGGTGGGACGAGGTATGGACGACCTGATGAGCCTCGCAAGCGCGGCCATTTTCATCGAGTTTGATTTTGATTTCAGGCATCTCCAGATCCAGAGCGCCGTTGGCAAAACGATTTTTGCGAAGCAGGGAAGCCATCTTCCATGCTTCTTTGACTGAACCGGAAAGGGTGGGATCTGAGCCCTCGGGGGCAGGTTTACCATCGAGGATGGCTTGGGCTTGTTCGTAGGAAAGCTTGGCGCGGGAATGGATCACCGCATCGACAAACTTGGTGTTGATGATATGGCCTTCGCTGGAAATTTCCATGATCGCGCATTTTGTGAGACGGTCGACATTTGGTTTGAGCGAGCAGATTCCGTTAGAGAGCTCGGTTGGGAGCATGGGGAGAACACGATCCACCAAGTA
>JBILMI010000032.1:0-18011 GCA_044375585.1 Luteolibacter sp. | reverse complement strand
ATCTAGAAGCTCGCGCTGAAGCAGCACCTTTGGTTGCTAAGAATTACGCCAAGACGGATGTGCAAGGATCGATGACTTGGTTGAATACACTTGATGATGCGGCGAAGCGTGATTCGATGCGTGAAGTAATGCCTATCTGGGCCGCTTCTGATTCGGCCGCGGCTTTAAATTTTATTCAGTCACAGACTTCGCCAGATGTTAAAGACCGCGCAGCTGAGAGCTATATTTGGAGTAACCGCACCACTCCTCCCGCTCAGCTCGTCGAAGTGGCTGGGATGATTGCGAATGAGGGTGATCGGAGTCGTGCGACGGGAGTGCTTGCTGCCCGCTGGATGCAGGAAGATAAGGCCGCAGCTACAGATTACATTAATTCAACCGATGCAATTCCTGCCGATATGAAAGAGCGCATTCTAAATGGTCAGTCCATGTGGGGTGGTGATCGCAGACGCGGTAGAAATTAGTCTATTTTATTATAGTCATTCGAATTTGGGTGCATTAAAAATATATCCATTATGACCACAGGTTTTATTATGGTATTTATTGTTGTCGTTGGCTTGCTAGCTCTCATTGGCATTTTTTCTGTGGCGATCTACAACGGACTCGTGAGACTGCGTAACATGTATAAAAATGCGTTCTCGCAGATCGATGTGCAGTTGAAGCGTCGATATGATTTGATTCCGAATTTGGTTGAGACTGCGAAAGCTTACATGAGCCATGAAAGTCAAACACTTGAGGCAGTCATCGCAGCAAGAAATTCAGCTTCTGACGCACGCGTTGAAGCTGCGGCAAATCCTGGCGATCCAGCTGCATTGAGTAAACTTGGTCATGCTGAGGCTGGACTTGGTGGCATGCTGGGCCGTTTGTTCGCAGTGTCTGAAGCCTATCCAGACCTCAAAGCGAACCAGAATATGATGCAACTTACTGAAGAGTTGACGACAACGGAAAATAAAGTCGCATTCTCGCGCCAAGCCTACAACGACTCGGTTCTTTCTTATAACAATAAGCGTGAGGTTTTTCCTAACAGTATCATTGCTGGAATGTTTTCCTTCCAAGAAGCTGCATTGTTTGAAATTGAATCAGTGGTCGAGCGAGTGGCTCCTAAGGTTCAGTTTTGAACCCCGTTTCCCATACTACATCGATGAACTTTTTCGAGGCACAGGAACGTGCTAGGAAATCAAGCCGCTTGTTGGTCTGGTGGTTTGCTTTGGCTGTAATTGGCGTGATTCTAGTCATGTATGTTCTAACGACTGTGTCGTTGCACTACGCGGATGTTCACGATGGTAATGAGCTAACAAGAAATACAGTCCCTTTCATTTGGTGGAATACTGAGCTCTTTCTAGTCGTTGCTGGAGTCGTTGGTAGTGTGATTACGTTTGGAAGTATTTTAAAAACTTCACAGCTATCAGCAGGAGGAAAAGTCGTTGCGCAAAATCTGGGTGGAAGGTCGATTGAACTGAATACCTCCGATCCTTATGAGCGCCGCTTGTTAAATGTCGTTGAAGAGATGTCGATAGCCTCAGGCGTGCCCATTCCTGAAGTTTGGATCTTGGATGATGAGTCTGCGATCAACGCCTTTGCGGCAGGGACGGATCCAGCGAACGCTGTGATTGGGGTGACACGTGGGACTTTGGAGCGTTTGGATCGTGCGGAACTTCAAGGAGTGGTTGCTCATGAGTTCAGTCATATCTTGAACGGAGATATGAAGCTCAACATGCGCTTGATGGGGTGGATTTTCGGTTTGGTGATGCTCTCGATGCTGGGACGTATCATTCTTCAATCAGCGCACCATTTCCGAGGATCGCGTAATTCGAAATCGGGAGGCGTGGTCTTGGGGGTGATCGTCGCGGGATTGGCGGTGTGGTTGGTTGGATCTGTAGGTGTTCTTTTTGCGCGGATGATTCAGGCAGCAATTTCGCGACAACGTGAGTTTTTGGCAGATGCCTCTGCGGTTCAGTTCACCAGGTTACCAGATGGGATTGCGGGGGCGTTGAAGAAGATTGGTGGATTTTCAGAGCATGGCCGAATCATCGCTTCTGCTGCCACTGAGGCGCGGCACATGTTTTTCGCTGGTAGTAGTTTAAATTCAGTCATGGCGACACATCCGCCAATTGAAGAGCGCATTAAAGCGATCGAACCACAATGGAATGGAGAAATGTTAGAGGCGAGAAGAATGGAGAGTCATCAAGTATTCAATGGTGCAATGGGTTTTGCTGGGCAGGATGTATCCGACGCAACGAGTCATCTTCCGCAAGTATTGGCTAATGATTTGCCAATGAATCATCATATAGGTCTTGGAATGGCAAGTGGGCTTGCGCTGGAGCAAGGCGGTCAAGAATTTACTAAGGATCAAGCTAAGTTCTTGTTATTAGGTCTTCTGGTGTCAACGGGTGAGGGTCGATCCGAACAGCTAGGTGAGATTCTTAGAGCAAATAAATTGGATGAGTTGAGTATAGGAGGAGTCTTATCCTGGAGTCAGAAAATGTCACAAAAGAGCTCTTTGGAGAAATTGAGAGTGGTGGATCTCTCGTTGGTTTGGTTGAGGCGAATGGATGCTCAAGAAGCGAGAGACTTCATTCATTTGACTCAAGAATTAATTGAGGCTGATGGGCAAGTAGATGTATTTGAATTCATGCTCCAGCAAGTGATTCGCAGGCACGTGGAAATAGGAACTGGATTGGCTCCTGTGCCACCGATCAAATTCCTTAAGCTTGCAGATCTTGAAACCGAATTGATGCATCTTCTCTCTGCTTTCGGAAAAGTTTCAGGCGGGGAAGGCGTGTTAGGAAAAGCATTTCAAGAATATCGTGAACATTCGGGGCGTGAGCCTTATCAAACCGAGGTTGGTCTGGGGTATGTGGCAGAAGCTTTAGGTAAAATGGATGCTTCATCACCCTTGGTTAAACAACAGATCCTTCGGCTTTGCTCTCTAGTAGTGATGGGTGATGGGAAGGTCGAAGATATGGAAATGGAATTATTACGCGCGACGGCGGAAGCTATGGGAGCGTCAATTCCTCCCACGGTTCGACTGGTAGCTTAATTAAGATGACTTTCCGTAAAGTGTAGTCGGCGCTTGCGTTTCATCACTTTCATTGGAAACCTCACGGCGTGGAAGAACTTCGTAAGCCAAGGTGGCGTTATGTTTATCTGCTGGGATTAGATGCCCCGCTGGTTTCAATGCTGTGGCTATTCATTTTTGCGAAGACTTGGCGGGTCAACTATCATCCATGGCAAGCATTTATAGCACTTGGTTTGATGGTTTGGGCTTTACGTATCGCTGTAAAACTTTTGAGAAGTGCGTTAATTGCAGATCCGAAAGATCCGCTTCAAGAAATGCGCAGTTGGCTAGTTCCCTCCGCAATTGGCGCAGGAATTCTGTCACTGGTGTTGATTATCATTGTTTTTCCGATTTCGATTTATGTCAGACTCATTTTATTATGCGTTTTGGTAATTGCGTATTTTGCTGGGACAAATTTTTCCTCCTCTCCTGAAGGACGGATCACTTATCCCAATCACGTCTTGGCGGGAGTGGCATATGCGTTCGGAGTTTCAATCATGGCGAATGTCTACCTTCCAAATATGACGATGATTGATCTCATTTGTTCACGAGAATTCATCTGCTTTGCCTTGCTTTGCACGATCGCCTCGGTCGCTGTAGAGCATTGGATGCTGGCCAAAAAAACTGAGGAAAGCCGCTATCCTGATGAGTGGCAGATTTCATTGCCCCTGACTTTATTGGGAGCCTTCACCTTGGTTTTTGCTGTTCAGGCTGAATCTCAGACGGTGCGTCCATTTTTCTATTGTATCCTGACTGGAGCTGCATTGTTACAGGTTTTGAATCGCTCTTTTTATCGATTTCATCCCTGCGATATAAAAATTCTTACCAGTGCGTGTTTCCTGGTTCCTGGGCTTATTTTTCATGCTTATCAGATGAGTCTGTGAATTCTGGTTTTGAGGTAATTGGTCGATTGACACCAAGGCATCTCTAGCTATCCTGCCGCCCCGCGCCGAGGATATACGGGACGTGCTGTCTCAGTTATGTCCTCAAGGTGCGTCATCCAACCCGACAATAATAATCACGATGCCAACTAAGAAGAAGACCGTAGCTAAGAAACCGGCCGCGAAGAAATCCGCCGCGAAGAAGTCCTCCGTCAAAGAAACTAAATACGTTTACACTTGGGGAGCAGGTAAAGCCGATGGACACGGCAAAATGAAAGAACTACTCGGAGGTAAAGGTGCAAACCTTGCCGAGATGACCCTTATAGGTCTTCCAGTTCCTGCAGGATTCACGATCACCACTGAGGTCTGCACTTACTACTACGATCACAAGAAAACCTATCCAAAAGTTCTCCGCTCCCAGATGGAAGCTGGTGTAGCTAACATGGAAAAAATCATGGGCTATAAGTTCGGTGACGACAAAGGTTTCCCACTTCTTCTCGCTGTTCGCTCCGGGGCTCGTGATTCAATGCCCGGTATGATGGACACGGTTCTCAACCTCGGCCTTAACGACAAGACTGTTGAAGCTCTCTCCAAAGCAACCAAGAACGAGCGTTTCGCATGGGACTGCTACCGTCGCTTCATCCAAATGTATGGCGACGTAGTTCTCGGCGTGCAGAAACTTCCTCACGAAGATCACGAGCCATTTGAGCACGCGATTGAATCTTTCAAACACGCAAAATACAAAAAGGACATAGTTGATTCCGAGCTCACCGCTCAGGACAATAAAGACTTGGTTGCGATTTTTAAAAAGCTCGTTCTCGACCGCACGGGTCACAGCTTCCCAGAAAATCCATGGGAGCAACTCGAAGGAGCAGCTGGTGCCGTATTCAGCTCATGGATGAATGACCGCGCGATCGTTTATCGCCGGAAATACGGTATCCCAGCTGCATGGGGTACCGCAGTTAACGTTCAGGCGATGGTCTTCGGTAACACAGGTTCAAACTCCGGTTCCGGCGTTGCGTTCACACGTAACCCTGCGAACGGTGAAAACATTCTCTACGGTGAGTTCCTCGTGAACGCTCAGGGCGAAGATGTGGTTGCTGGCGTTCGCACTCCAGACGCAGTCGCAGGAATGGCGAAAGCACTTCCAGCTGCATTTAGAGAGCTAATGAAAGTCCGCAAGATTCTTGAAACTCACTTCAAAGACGTTCAAGACGTCGAGTTCACCATTCAAGAAGGTAAACTCTTCATGCTTCAAACACGTAACGGTAAGCGCACCGCCGCTGCCGCTCTCAAGTTTGCTGCAGACATGGTGAAAGAAAAACTCATCGATTGGCAAACCGCTGTAATGCGTAACCCTGCTGATCAGCTTGACGCACTTCTCGCACCTGTTTTCGACATCGCTGAGACCAAGAAAGCAACCATCATTGCTAAAGGTCTCCCAGCGGGTCCTGGTGCAGCGTCTGGTAAAATCTACCTTAATGCAGATCGCGCTGAGGCAGCTGCGCATCGTGGTGAAAAAGTTCTCCTCGTTCGTGTTGAAACATCTCCAGAAGATCTTCGCGGCATGATCGCTGCGGAAGGTATTCTTACCTCACGTGGTGGTGTTTCTTCCCACGCAGCTCTCGTTGCCCGTCAGATGGGTAAAGTTTGCGTCTGCGGTGCTTCAGGTGTCGAAGTCGATTACAACAAGAAAACCGTTAAAGCAGGTGGTAAGACTTTCAAAGAAGGTGACTACCTCTCCATCGATGGAACCGCTGGAACAGTTTATGGCGGCGAGCTCGCTACCGAACCTTCCGAAATTATCACTGGCCTGATCTTCAACAAGAAGTCCTCACAAAGCACTGAGAAATACAAAAACTTCGTCAAATTGATGGACTGGTGTTCGCAGGCTACTCGCATGGGTGTTCGCACCAACGCGGATACTCCTGAGCAAGTTAAGAACGCAGTTGCGTTCGGTGCAGAGGGCATCGGCCTGACTCGTACTGAGCACATGTTCTTCGAAGGCGATCGTATCGACGCAATGCGTGAAATGATTCTCGCAACTGACGAAGTGAATCGTAAGAAAGCGCTCAAGAAACTCCTTCCGCATCAGCGCAAAGATTTCTTCGGAATTTTCAAAGCACTCGAAGGCAAGCCAGCGACTATCCGTCTTCTGGATCCACCACTTCACGAGTTCCTTCCTCACAGCAAAGAGCAGCAGCTTGATCTTGCGAAAAAGCTCGGCGTAAAAGTGGAAGAAATCATGCAACGCGTTCACGACTTGCACGAGTTCAACCCGATGCTTGGTCACCGTGGTTGCCGCCTTGCGATTTCCTATCCAGAAATTGCTGAGATGCAGGCACAGGCCATCTTCGAAGCAGCTGCTATGTGTGTGGAAAAAGGTATTCCTGTTCAGCCTGAAGTCATGGTTCCACTTGTTGGCTATGCTCGTGAGCTTGAGCTTCAAGTTGAAATTATCCACCGCGTTGCTAAAGAAGTTAAAGCAGCTAAAGGTGTTAAATTTGATTACCTCGTTGGCACGATGATCGAAGTCCCACGTGGTTGTGTCACTGCTGACGAAATCGCTAAGCACGCTCAGTTCTTCTCCTTCGGCACGAACGACCTCACCCAGACAGCACTCGGCGTCAGCCGCGATGACATGGGATCGTTCCTTAATAGCTATCAGGAAAACGACATCTATCCGAAAAACCCATTCGCTTCGCTCGACACCACAGGTGTTGGCCAGCTCATGGAAATCGCAGTTGCGAAAGGTCGCAAGACCAAGCCAGGCATCAAGCTCGGCATCTGTGGTGAGCACGGTGGAGATCCAGATTCCGTGACCTTCTGCCACAAGCTCGGTCTCGCATACGTTTCCTGCTCGCCTTACCGCGTGCCAGTAGCTCGCCTTGCCGCAGCACAAGCAGCCATTTCAGATGGCTCCAGCCCAAAGCAGCCAACTGCAAAAGCGAAAAAGAAAGCCGCTAAAAAGCCTGCCAAAAAAGCAGCTAACAAAAAGTAATCCTAGCTGCGGTCTCTGAGCGCATTGCTATTTAATCACAAGCCGTCTCGGATTTTATCCCGGGGCGGCTTGCTTTTTTGAGTTACGTATACATGATCCGCCACGTGCATCGTCATTCACTTCTCAATCAACTTTCTGAATATGCCTCCCGCCATTCAGATGAGGCTGATGTGATACGCAATTTTACAAATTTCATTAATTCCGAAAGTGGCTGTTTTGACCGTTCGCTAGTGATCGGTCACATCACCGGCTCAGCTTGGGTGGTGAATGCGACAGGTTGTGAAGTGTTACTGACCCATCATCGGAAACTAGATCGTTGGCTACAGCTAGGTGGACACGCCGATGGCGAAAGCGATGTGCTTGGCGTTGCAATGAAAGAGGCCGAAGAAGAATCGGGTTTAACAGATTTTACGCAAGTAGGGGATGGTATTTTTGATATCGACATCCATCTCATTCCTGAACGTAAAGGTGAGCCGGCGCATTTTCATTATGATGTTCGCTACGTCCTGCGCGCCAACGGCTGCTTGGATTTTACTGTTAGTGAAGAGTCACACGACCTGCGTTGGGTCAAACTTGAAGAAGTGAAAACCCTCACCACTGAATCATCCATGATGCGCATGGTGGCAAAGTGGAGTAAACAGCTGGCGAATACGACCCACAGTAAGGATTAGAGATATTCCAATCACTACCTAATCTCCATGTCTGAAGCCACCTTTCAAAACGCCTACCTCGGCTCCCTCATCGCCGATGCTGCTGCCATGCCCGTCCATTGGTATTATGACCGTGAGGCATTGAAGTCGGAATACGGTGAGATCAACTCATACCTCGCGCCGAAAAACCCGCATACGGGCTCCATTCTCTGGCGCTCCGAATACTCCGCCCTCAACGAGAAAGGCGAGATCCTTCACGACCAAGCGAAATACTGGGGCCAGCGCGGCATCCATTACCACCAGTTCCTTAAAGCTGGGGAAAACACCCTGAACTTCCAGCTTGCCAACGAACTCGTCCGTCTCTGCGATCGCAAGGGAGGTTACGATCCTGACGAATGGCTCTCGCACTACATCGATTTCATGCTCACCCCCGGCTCCCATCGCGATACCTATCTGGAGGAATACCACCGCGGTTTCTTTAACCAATACGCCAGCGGAAAAGCACCCCGAAAATGCTCAATCAAGGACGAACACATCGGGGGGCTCGCACAAGTCCCTGCGCTTTGCTCGGTGCTTCGTAATCTCGATCTCCCAGAACTCCGCGCCGCCGTGAAGCAACACGTCGGCCTCACTCACGCTCACCCGAATGTCCTGCGCGCCGCGGACACATTAGCTCGGCTTATTTTTCGCATACGCGAAGGCATGTCCCTTCGCGAAGCGATCCAGAAAGAAGCCGGCGACTGGATATCAGGAACCAAGGCGGAAAAATGGTCTGAGCAGCCGGATACATATGTCATCGGTCAGCGTTTCAGCCCCGCCTGCTACATCGCCGAGTCCATGCCCGCCTCCCTCTACCTCGCCTGGAAATACCACGACAACTTCGAAGCCGCCATCACCGCCAACGCCATGGTCGGCGGCGACAACTGCCACCGTGGTGCAGTCGTCGGAGCCCTGCTTGGAGCCGCCACCGGCCCTAGCTCCAAATGGCTCGATGGACTCAAGGCTTTTTAGTCCGGGCCTCAAGGGCTTCGATGTGGCACTCTATCAAGGAATGATCCCTGACGAACAAGCTGATCCCGATTGGTTCGATCGTTCAAGGAATCCATCGGATCCCGACCCAGATGGCTTTGACCAACGCCAAATATGGAAAGCACCCGAAATCCATTGAGAAGACGGTCGCATCATGGTTCTCGATTACACCTGATAGACTGGCCCTTTAGTGGCTTCTCCTCGCTAAGTGAAAAGATAAATTCCTAGAATTCATTCCGAAACTATGGTGCAAGATGTGCTGTAGCTAAAGGCTGGTGCAGCGCTTGTTGGCGGTGTAGAGGAAATGTGTTCCTCAGCCTCCGCTTCCAGTTGCGGAGTGACTTAAAAAGGCTCGAAAAACTTTGTGCCTGCCTCGTGCGTGGCGCTCATTTTTTCGTGGAATGAATTGAGCATGGTTATTTGACGAGTTTCTCAAGTGATGCGAGGTCTCGGTGATTACCAAGATTTTTACCATCTAGTTCGCAGACAATGACTGATGGAATGCCATTGACACCATGATCGAATTTTTTTTTGAAGGACTCAGCATCCTTTAACTTCAAAATGGGCCAAGGCATCTTCTTATCGACTGCGTATTCCTCCATTGCATCCTCGTCCTGATCGCTGGTGATGAGGACGATCTCGAAATTATCGCTTTTGTTTTTTTCGTAAAACTCGACCAGCGATGGAGTGAATTGTTGGCATGGACCGCACCAGGACGCGGTGTAATAAAAGACGTAATATTTCTTCGGCCGATCGGTGAGGGCGAATCTCTTCAGCGACTTACCGTCGAGTTTCAGTAGATTACCATCCAGCGACTTGTCGAAAACGCTGGTTTTGCCTTCGATAACGGGCGCGGGTGTTTCCCAAGCTGCGATTTTTTCGACGGCTTCTTCCGATAGTTCGGAGGCTTTGATCATGACGGTTTTACCGCTACGCATCTTGAACTCGCCGACTTTCTCGCCGTCTTTGTCCACCACCTTGATTAGTTCGAGTTCGGCTGTTTTGCCGTCCTTATTGGTCCATTTTTCTAAAGCGGCACAAGATACGCCGGTGATCATCAAACTAAGCAGGAATTGGAGGGATGCTTTCATAACTGGATAAACCATCTCATCATCTATCGCATTTGCCTATGACAAAACCCAGCGAACCGAGAATCAACGGAATATATGAAATGATGTGGCCGTTGAAAGAGCGGGTGTCGGACTGGAGACGGAAAAAATGGGGTTCTTGTTTTTCGGGTATTTAAGGAGGGGCGACGGAACCAGAAAGGGACAAAGATATTGATTAGGGGAGACGCTTCACAAGTCGTAGGCGTGGCGGGTGATAACAATCTCCTTTTGCTTTTAACAGAACGTCCCTTCAGTGTATTATCCGCGCTGGGTGAAAAAGCAAATTCCCAGCATTCATTGGGAAATTCTGCAGCAGTCCAAAGCCTGCGGCTGAAAATAAAAGCACACTTGAATGGCGCGGCATGTGCTACTTGGTTTCGACTTATGAATTTTCAGCTACTTGGAAAACTGACTTAGTAGCCGCATTGAAAAATGCCTCTCTCATCAAACCAGATATGGTTCTCAATCGAATTGAATCTCTTCCTATCAAAGTCGAAGCCATGCCAAGAGTTCTCGCTACTTACAAAAAACTCTTTGAATTTTAGATAAGATTTCTGCACGAGCCCTCCATATCCCTGCGTTGATCTTCCTCAACAGCGGATGCGGACTAATTAATACGCGACACTTTGGTAAGTGCGAGTTGGTGAAGTGGAGCGACCAGATGGCGAAGTGATTTTTTTGCAACTTTCTCAAGAGTCGGTGGTTTGATCTTTTGTAAGAACGAACTAATGAGGTTCTTTCAATCAATTCCAAACTCTATAAAAATATGAAAACATCCATTGCAATACTAAGTGCCCTTGTTCTTTCGGTCATTATGACCCGAGCAGAAGAGAGTGATAGCAGTCAAAAACACAAGAAACCAAATCCAGGTGAGCGTTTTGCAAAGGTGGACACAGATGGTAGCGGTTCCATTAGTCTTGTGGAGTTTCAATCAACACCACGTGGTAAAAAGAACCCTGAGCGAGCTGCTGAAATGTTCAAAAAAATCGATGCCGATAGTAGTAGTGAGATCAGCAAAGACGAGTTGATGAAGTTCGCTGCAGAACATAAAGGCGGTCACAAGGCGAGGAAACGTGCGGAAGGTGGTGGTGGTGAAGCTGCTGCCGAATAAGATTTCTAATCTTTGAATGATTCAATTAGATATGCGATCGGATTTTCCGATCGCAGTTTTTTATAGATGATATGAAGGTTGGTTTTCTAGTTTTCTGTTAGACTTTTTACTAATCATATTTGCCGAAACGGCCGAGTCTGTAAACTGTGATTCCTAGGCGCGACGAGGGAGCGGATTGCTTTTGTGAGTAAGTCTGCCATGTCATTGGCTTTCTCTGGTTTTTTCTCGGCTAACCATACTGAGATGTTCACAAGCTATGCGATCCATGAGATGGCGTATTTCTTTCCGCACAGTTTCATGATTTTGAGTTATTTCATCTATCCGTGACGACTTCTGAGGTAATAGGAAAAATTCAATCTTCGATCATAGCGAAGACATCTTCTTTTGATTTCCCAGCTTTGCGGAGGCTTTGAATGGATCTCGCATTATCACGTTTCGCGAGGCGTTTTCCGGTTTCATCGCAGATGCAATGATGATGAAAATAGATGGGTTCAGGGAATCCGAGGACGGCTTGAAGTTGGCGGTGTATGTGAGTGGAATCGAAAAGATCATCACCGCGGGTTACGTGGCTGATGTTTTGAAATGTATCGTCCACAACGACAGCTAAGTGGTAAGCGATGCCGATGTCTTTGCGCGCGAGGACAGCGTCACCGTTTGCAAGAATATTTACCTGAGTCGTTCCAAATCGAAGATCTTGAAAGCTGAGTTCACCATGAATGTTTGCGGCCTTTTTAGAATTGAATCGCCAGGCATGGGCTTCTCCGTTGGTAATTCGTTTCGCGGATTCTTTTGCAGTAATATCGCGGCATATACCGGGGTAGATATGCTCTGTCGTTCCATGAGGAGCAACGAGGCTACGTTGAACTTCCGCTTGGATTTCTCTGCGAGTGCAAAAGCAGGGATAGGCCAAGCCTTGTTGTTTTAAATTTTCCAAAGCTTCACGGTAGGCTTCTTGTCGACCGCTCTGGCGTAATATTTCTCCATCCCAATTGAGACCTAGCCACTTTAGGTCTGCTTCGATGTGTTGGTAGTATTCTTCACGAACGCGTGAGGAATCGATGTCTTCGTGGCGAAGTAGAAATTGGCCGTGGTGTTCTCTCGCGAGGTCGTGTGCGACTTTTGCTGCGTAAGCGTGTCCGAGGTGGAGTTCACCGGTTGGGCTGGGGGCGAAGCGAGTGATAGTCATTTTGATATATAAAAGCCGGTCGGAGACCGACTCTTCATCAATAAAACACGGTGAAGTAGATGACGAGCAGAACGCCTAGTCCGAAGGTGAAGGCGTAAGCTTGGAGGTTACCAGATTGGGCTTTACGGAAGACACTTCCAATAGTTTCCGCAAGACGAGAACCACCACCAACGAGTAAGCCATTGATCACGAACTCATCGAAGAAATGCACAATTGCGGCGAAGCCATCTTGGAAATATTTCACGATGCCTTTTTCGTAAAATGCATCGAGGTAGAAACGGTTGCGGAAAAGTGGGATGGAGATTGGGTCTTTTTCTTTTCCGGCGTATAGGACAATGCCAGCTGTGACTCCAGTGATGAGTGCACCGATAGAGATGTAAGTCACAAATCCTAATTCAATAAGGTGCCCAGGATTTTTATAGGCTGGGGCAAGTTTCTCGGCGATGAATGGGAAACCTGCGATGAGTCCCATAACCGCAAGAGCGATGAGTGGCACTGACATGAGTGGCTTTACCTCGTGGGCGTGATCTGAATTTTCTGAGCGGCTTTTTCCAAGGAAGGTAATCACGAATGCGCGCGTCATGTAGAAAGGAGTTAGCACGGCGACACCAGCTGCAATCCAGAACAATGCGGGATTATGATGATGTGCGGCTTCAAGAATTTGCTCCTTAGAGAAGAAGCCTGAGGTGAAAGGAATGGCAATGAGTGCCGCAGTGCCGATCGCAAAGGTTAGCGTGGTGATCGGCATTTTTTTCATGAGACCGCCCATTTTCCAAATGTTCTGTTCGTGGTGGCAGGCATAGATGATCGCACCAGAACCAAGGAAAAGAAGTGCCTTGAACCATGCGTGGGTGAAAAGATGGAACATCGCTGCTTCACCTGCGAGAAGGCCGATCGCCATGATCATGTAGCCGAGCTGCGAAAGGGTGGAGTAGGCGAGGATTTTTTTGATATCATCTTGTTGAGTCGCCATCAAAGCAGCGGCAAGTGAAGTTGCTCCACCGATCCATGCGATGGTAGTTCCGGAGAAACCTTCGAATGAACCTGCACCGATGGAGAGTTGAACTCTGAACAACATGTAAACACCAGCTGCAACCATGGTCGCGGCGTGGATCAAAGCTGAAACTGGAGTCGGGCCTTCCATGGCGTCTGGAAGCCAGACATGAAGAGGTAGTTGAGCGGATTTACCAATTGCACCGCAGAACACACAGAGAAGCGCTGCACCGAGAATACCAGCGGAAACGGTGGCTGGGATTTGCATTTCGGCAAATGTCAGGGTTCCCGTAATTGCCCACAGCATCAGAATGCCGATCATGAAACCGAAGTCGCCGATACGGTTGGTGATGAATGCTTTTTTCGCGGCATCTGCAGCGGAGTCTTTCTGATACCAATGACCGATGAGGAGGTAAGAGCTGAGTCCGACCAATTCCCAGAAGATGAAAGTCATGATGAAGTTCGATGACAGAACGATGCCAGTCATCGAGAACATGAACAACGCGAGGCCGGTGAAGTAACGAGCCTTTGCTTCATCATCCTTCATGTATGCCAGCGAGAAGATGTGCACCAATAATCCTACGCCAGTGACGACGATCATCATGCCAGTTGAAAGCTTATCTAGGGTGATGCCGATATTGAGTTCGAGACTGCCAATATTAGCCCATGGAAAAGAGAGGGAATCTTTGGTTCCAAGCAGCATGACAGCGAGACCAAATGTCGCTGCTGCGGAAGCGGTTGAAACGAGGTGGGCGATGCCGAGCTTACGAAGGTAAAGCTGATTTAATACAGCGGCAACGAGTGGGATAATGAGGAGAAGCCAAGCCATGGTTGTGTGCGAGGGAAGATGGGGCGGGTAGGGGGTAAATTCCAAGCATGAAATTAAGAAGCTTGAGGTAAATGATGGGGGGAGTGCGTTCAAACGTGAGCGAGAATGATTTAGAATCGTCGTTTTTGAATTGAGACGACTCGGCGAGTCGTCCCAAGCGCATAATAAGGTAGGATTAACCAGCTCAGTTGACCGTTACTACTCTGGGGCGTAGGAGGTGGGCTGATAGTCCTAATATGCTTTTCCAGCATGAATGACCGATGTGGTTTAGTAGGGTCATTTTGATAAAATGACTGATGGATTGGACGTGTAAGATGGGGGTCGTTATATCAAAACGACTCTACCGAAGAATCACTTCGTTGGAATCTCATTGAGCGTGTAATAGGCATCTGAATGCCAGAGAGGAGATCCGGATTTGGATTTCACGCCTGAGGATTTGAGATGATGAACATGTCCGCGAACGAGACCGTCGATGGTGAGGCGAACGGATTTTTTATCGGCGGAGATTTTAGCCGCTTTGATGGTTGGAGTCGATTGGTCGACTTCGGGTGAACCGTATTTGCTCTGAAGGATGTAGGTCCATGCTTCCATTGAGTAGGAGGCGGGATTTACAGCAGTTGTTTCATCAACTGGCTCAGTGAAGGTGAGGGTGAATCCATCTGGCTCGGCTTCCATTGTGAGGATTTCGAAAGGAGTTTTTCCGGTCCATTTGACACGTTCGAAAGTGAAGGGTTTGCTGCCGTTTGATGCCCAACCACGGTTAGAACCACCAGCAAAGAGAACGCCTTTTTGTTGATCAAGTCTGATAGGGATTAGACCGGCCTCAAAGCCTTCTAACATGTGGAATACGGCGCCTTGATAGAGGCCGTTTACTTTTTCGAGGAAGACGCGTTGAACTTGTGAATGACATTGTTCGCCGATATAGACTTGGTTTTTCCATGGACCAAATTTTCCACCGGATAGATCAGCTTGGATGCCAGTGGGGGATTGGCCTACTTTTCCGTGAGGTAAAATAATTGCTGGCGGAATGTAATCTGGATACAGTAAACGTTCAGTCAGGATGCGTGATTCATCTTTGGGTGTAGGAGGCTCCGGAAGATTAGCGAGCTTGTGGTATCCATTACCGATTGGTGTGCCTTGGAATGATCCGGGTTTTAACCATTTGAGTGAAGATGAACCGTTCCAGAAGCCTTGGTTATCTGTGTAGAATGCATCACCTTCTGCGTTGAAACCAATACCGCCGGGTGAGCGGATGCCGGAGCAGGTTGGGATCATTTTTCCATCTGGAGTGATACGAACCGTCCATCCGCGCCAGTTGGCTTTGGCATCGGAAGAGCCCGTCAGGCATAAGGTGACCCATACATCGCCGTTTTTGTCGGGAGTAGATCCAAAGGCATATTCGTGGTAGTCGCCGCAGATGCCCCAATCAGAGTTGATCGTTTCAAAAACATCGGCGGTGCCATCGCCATCGGAATCTTGGATGCGTGAAAACTCAGGGCGTTGGGTGAGAAAGAGCGAACCTTTCTGATAATACATGCCGAGTGGCTCATGAAGGCCGAAGGCAAATTTTTTCCATGTGACTTTGGATAGATCGTCGCCGTAAGCACCAGAGCAGATCCATACATCACCACGGCGTGTGGCAACTGCGACTTTATCCTCTGGCATCAGAGCAATGGAGGAAATTTCCATGATCTCGCCTTTAGGGAGAGGAATTTCCTCGCGAAGGTAGAAGTCGGATTGAGTTTGGGAAAAAGCCGAGGTGATTGTGGCTGTTATGAGAAGAAGAAAGCGCATGATGATGTTTCTTTAAGGTGTAGGGGAATTATTTCAGAAGGTATGTCAGCGTGACGGGTTTACCTGGGGTTAGCGTGGTGAATTCCGATCCGGCGACTTCCGCATTTCCAAGATCGATTTTTAATTCAGATCCTCCGGTAAGTGTAAGTGTGCGGAGTAATGTCCCTTCTTTTCCGGGTTTCCATGCATCACTGAGGACTTGCTTGCCGATAGTAACTTTAAAGGTTGGGTTGCCTTGAGGATCTAATGAATAGCCTCTGAAGCGAGCTTCTTTAGGAAGGAAACGAGATTTGGTTAGCTCGATCACATTGACTCCAGACGGAGATTGATTACCTAGGCCACGGTTGGTCCAGTGTCGACCCGCATCCATGAACTCGCCAGTCCAGACGAGTTCTGGTGCGAGGTTGTCTGCAGAATAAACGAGATTGAGACCTTCTGGAAAACCAAAGCCGATGCCGCGGGGTGTGGTGCCTTCGATGAAATTACGATAGATCGCGGTTTTGTTATCGGTTGGGGTAATAGGAATACTGGGATTGCCGCCATTCCTGTTAGGTGATGGCTTATTTGTGAGCCAATTCCATTCTTTATCACCGGATTTTCTCCATTTTAATTCCAGATCTTTAAATCCAATACCTTGGAAGTAATCCATGCGGAATGGGTTTTTTCCTTCTTTTAGAGTGATTTTGTTTTTGCTTGCCCTGTTTTCATTGATTGGTCCGGTGCCCTTAACTTCGCAAACGATCTGATTATTCAGGGTGATACGCGCACCATCGTCTGAATCGAGAACGAATTCATATTCTCCAGCTTCTGGAGCAACGAAGTTACCTTCCCAGACAATTCCAAAGTGAATGTCCATGCCGGAAATCAATGGACTGATCTTGCCATTGTGCTCTTCTTCGATGTTTTCTGCCTGAATTTTATCGAAGTCAGGAATTTGATTCCACTGACCCTTGTAAATACGTGAGGTGAGATCGGAGAGGGGAGTTTTTTGGATGGGGAGTGGAAAAAGTTTGAGAAGTTCTGGCCCGGTCCAAGGTTCTGTGCGCTTTTCGAATTCAGAGCGCGTGCTTCGGATCAGGTCTTTAGAGACGTTACCTCCCTTATTGCCCCAAGCATTATTAACGTAGTTCAATATGGAGACAATTTGATCATCATTAAGTGCAGCGCCTTGAGGGGGCATCGCTAAGTTGTAGGTTTTGTCATTCACTTCAATGGGTCCATTTAAACCAAAGAGGACGATGGCAACCGCTCGCTTTGGATTTCCGTGAAGCCATGGGCTACCAGCAAGGGGAGGAAACGCGCCATTGTTGGCGCCTTTTCCATCTGGGGCATGACAAGCAGAGCAAAATTGGGTGTAGAGCTGCTCACCGTTTTGCTCCGCTGCAATCAGAGAAGTGGTAAATGCGAAAGTTAGGATAGGTAGGAATCTGAGCGCGGTCATGTGTTAAGTAGCTTTGTAAATAACGAATAATCACTGCTAATTCTTACAAAATGGCAAAAATAGCCAGATATTTACGAAAAACGGACAAAAATAGAATCTAGGCTAATCAAATGCTTTACATGACGAAACTGTCATACAATAGCAATTGCCGCGCCGATGGAATCGACAACTTACAAGTTATTCTCCGCTGCAGCTGCCATTTGTGCCTTGCTGTGTTCTTGTTCCTTTGGTCCACCTCCAGAGCCAGCGAAAGCTGAGCGTATCATGTATGAATGGCATGACGTCGGTGGTCCGGGTGAACTTTCCGTCGAAATCGACTTGAGCGATCAAATCGCGACAATCAAACGTGGGGGACAAGAGGTTGGTTGGAGTTTTGTCGCAACCGGAATCGAAGGACGAGGCACGCATCCGGGTTCGTATCAGGTTTCCGAGAAAATCGTTGATAAGTTCTCAAATAAGTATGGTTGGGTTGAAAATGAACTGGGTGAAATAGTAAATGACGATGCTACACCCAGTTCTCCTCTAAAACTGGGTGAACGGTATATGCCTGCGCCAATGCCGTATTGGATGAGGATCACGCACTATGGTATTGGGATGCATGTAGGGAATATTCCTTATCCGGGTGAGCCGGCTTCGCATGGCTGCATTCGTATGCCGAAGGATTTTGTGCCTTTGCTGTATGAGCGGGTGAAAATCGGAACGCCTGTAAAAGTCACTTATTGAACGGAATCAGGTTCTGGTGGTTTTGTATCCTTCGCTCCTTTTCTGACGAGCACGTAGAAGAAGGGGGCAAATAGCACGCCGAAGAACGTTACTGCGATCATCCCGAAGAAGACAACCGTGCCGAGGGCTTGTCGCATTTCTGCGCCGGGTCCTGATGCGATGACTAAGGGGATAACACCAAGAATGAACGCCAAGGATGTCATCATGAT
>JBILMI010000172.1:0-4842 GCA_044375585.1 Luteolibacter sp. | reverse complement strand
TCCCCTTCGCCGATGGACCTGGCGTGCGGGATATTTTAGTGCTTGGGGTCATTGATAAAAGGGTTGGTGCGCCTGAAGCCCAAGCGTGTTATGAAGATCGAACCAAGCCAGAGATCTACGAGCGCCTACGTGCGTGGCAGATCGCCAAATTGGAAGCCGCCAAAGGTAGGCCGACTAAGAAAGATCGCCGCGCGATCGACCAGATCAAGGCGGCTTGGGAATGGGATAGTTAAATCATTCCTTGATTATAAGAAATGATGGGCTTTTGTAATGCATGAAATTGTTTTCCTTGTTGGTTAATTTTTTGTGCGCACTCGGTTTATGCTCAGGTGCCTGGGCTGAGGAAGAGGTCAAGAATCCTTTGAAGAAGTTGATTGGATTTGAAGATCAAGCTACTGAGCCAAAATGGGTTGCGATCAATGACGGTGTGATGGGCGGCCTTTCGAAAGGCGGCCCGGAGGTAAAGGGTGGCTCATTGAATTTCACTGGCAACTTATCTTTAGAAAACAACGGAGGCTTTTCATCCATACGCACTTTGGGGCAGAAATATGATTTTAGCGGAAAAACAGCCGTCGTGATCAGGCTTAAAGGCGATGGCAGAAAGTATCAGCTTCGTCTTGCCACCGATGCTCGATTCAGAGGTTCAGCCATTTCTTATGGTGCTGAGTTCGCTACAGAAAAAGAAAAGTGGATAGAGGTCAAAGTGCCGTTCGACTCGCTCTCGCCGAGTTGGCGGGGAATGAAACTCAAAGGACCGGAATTTGATTCATCGAAAGTCGAGGAGCTAGGATTCTTGATTGGGGATAAAAAATCAGGTGAGTTTGAGATTGAGGTGGACTGGATAGCGGTTGAGTGAGATGCCCTTCGCGGCAAGGATTAATCATTTCGATAAGATCTATCAGATCTGCATGATTCAGCTATCCATCTCTTATTATCCCGCATGAATCTCCCTGAGTCAGTTAAGCTTTCAAAATCAGATCCTTCTTATCCAATTTTTGAAATTGAGCACCCGACATGTGTCGCTCGAGTCGCGCTGCATGGCGCTCATCTCATGTCGTGGCGGCCAGTTTATGAGGATGAGGTTTTGTATCTAAGCCCGGACGCGGTTTTTAAAGAAGGGAAAGCCATCCGTGGTGGCCTGCCGATTTGTTGGCCTTGGTTCAATGCACATCCCACCAATCCCGAGATGCCATCGCATGGAATCGCAAGAACGCGGTTCTGGAACTTCGTAAGCGCAAGTGAGAATCATGAAGGTGTTGTTCTCAATTTCGACATGATCGATGGAATCTGGAGCGCTGCGGTGACGTTAAAATTAGGTGAATCACTGGAAGTCATTCTTGAAACCCGAAATCCAAATGAAATCCCTATCGTTGTTTCCGGCGCACTCCATGCGTATTTCGCCGTATCCGATATTGAACAGGTGCATATTGTAAATCTTGAAGGAGCAGACTACTTGGACACAGTCGGAGAACCCACGCAACGCGTGCAAAAAGGAGCGCTCACTTTCAAAGGCGAGGTAGATTCGATTTACGATAGTTCTAACAGCGTTCTTTTGGTTGATGATCTTTCGGGAAGGACTCTGCTCATTGAGAAAACCGGAAGCCCATCGACGGTTATCTGGAATCCATGGGTAGATAAATCTGCTTCACTCAGCGATCTACCAAGCCATGACTATCAAAAGTTTTGCTGCATCGAAGCGGCCATCGCAAACGACAAAGCAGTCATCGTGATGCCGGGAAGCACCTACACATTAAGTATGAAAATCAGTGTCGAGGAGTAGCGCTTTCGGTGCTGTTCCTAGTTCTTGGTTCATAGTTCTTAGTTGAGCTACGCGCTTCAGCATATTCGAACCAGGAACCAAGAACCAGGAACAGCGTTAGCGCGCATCAAATGCGCGCCAAAGCTTCTTCGAATACCGTCAGCGTATCATCAATATCAGCTTCGGTGTGCGCGAGGGATAGGAAGCCAGTCTCGTATGGCGAAGGAGCGATGTAGACGCCTTTGTCCAAGCAGCCCCAGAAGAACTTTTTGAATAGTTCCATATCTTGTTTCATCACATCATCCACATTCACGATTTCACGATCGGTGAAGTAGAGGCAGAACATCGAGCCAACGCGATTGATGCTGTGTGGGATACCCTTCTGGTTCATCAAAGCACGTAGTCCAGTTTCGAAGTGGAGGCCGATTTGATCGAGACGAGCAAAGCCATCGGGTTTTCCAGAGGAAAGTTCTCGGAGCTGTGCAAGTCCAGCGGCCATGGCGAGTGGGTTACCTGAAAGCGTTCCAGCCTGATATACAGGACCAATCGGAGCAATCATATCCATCACATCCGCACGTCCACCGAAAGCACCAACCGGAAGTCCACCACCGATGACTTTTCCAAAACAGGAAAGATCTGGAGTGATATGTTCAAGGCCTTGCACACCTGCTTTACCAAGACGGAAGCCAGTCATGACTTCGTCAAATATAAGCAACGCTCCGTATTTTTTAGTGATCGATGAAAGCAGAGCAAGATAACCAGGTTTCGGAAAAACAAGGCCGGCGTTGGCTGGATAGGACTCAACAATGATTGCTGCGATCTGATCGCCTTGTTCTTGAAAAAGTTTTTCTAATGCCTCCGGATCGTTGTAAGAAAGCACGATGGTTTTTTCCGCGAATGCCTTAGGCACACCTGCGGAATCAGGCTCGCCATGTGTGAGAGCACCAGAACCAGCAGCAACCAGTAACGAATCCGAATGACCATGATAACAACCATCAAACTTCACGATGTAGTCACGCTTGGTGAAACCTCGAGCAAGACGGATCGCCGACATCGTGGCCTCAGTACCCGATGAGGTCATTCGAACTTTCTCAACTGACGGCACCCATTCACAAATGGTGCGAGCCATATCGACCTCATACGGATTCGGAATACCGAAAGAGATTCCGTCCTTAGCGACCTGATGAATCGTATTGGTGATCTCAACCGGCGCGTGACCCAGAATGTTCGGCCCCCATGAGCCGATGTAGTCGATGTAGGTTTTCCCATCGATATCCGTAATGCGGCAGCCTTTCGCGCGACGAACGAAAAAGGGTTCACCGTCGACGTTTTTAAAAGCGCGAACCGGAGAGTTTACGCCCCCGGGGATATATTGCTTAGCGACAGCGAAAAGTTTGCTTGAGAGATTGGACACGGGGCAAAGTTAAGTTTCAAATTTCAAATTTCAAATCTCAAAGGTGGCTAGGTAGGGTCATTTTGATAAAATGACCGTTACGTTGCATAATAAGTCGACATTGTTTACCCCGATATGCATGGGCTGAAACCGCAGCGTGAAGAAGTCAAAAGTCTTCCCCGACTTATCGGGGCAAGAAAGTCGAAAGTCATTATCGCAATCGCTGGTGCGATTAGATTTTGAAGAGACCTCCGACTTTCTGAGTTTCAGACTTCTTCACCAGCGTCAAAAGCGCCACATCTTTTGGTTTGGCAATTGGGAATTGTGTCTTTAGTTTAAAAAATATCCATTATGAATCCTACCGATACGTCATCCATCCCTGCTCCAGAAAGATCTGGTTCACGCGGTATGGGTATCAACTTTACACTATGGATTTCTGCAGGAGTAACAGCTCTGCTCCTTATCTGGTTTTTTTGTATCGAGACCCGCTACGGGCCAGGGCACGTGTGTTCGACCTTGGGTTGGCTTTATAGCACATGGACACCTGTGACGGATTATGAACACGGAAAGCTCGTGCCATTTATCATCCTTGGTTTGATTGCCTACCGATTCAAAGACTTTCGTACATCCGTTCAGCCGGGTAGTTTATGGGGCTTGGCTTCCATTGTTGTTGGCTGTCTGTTTTATCTGGCAGCTTATCGCACCTACCAGCCTCGCGTGGCAGTGGGCGCATTACCCTTTATTGTCTGGGGTTCAGTGCTTTATCTGTGGGGATGGCAGATTGCTAGAATCTTAGCGTTTCCTTTATTTTTCATTTGGATCGCGATCCCGCTGCCGGCCTTTCAACAGGCTACCACTCATCTTCAAATTCTCGCTACGTCCTTTGCACATCACGGATCGAACCTTCTGGGTGTAGAAACCTACACCAAAGGCACCATGGTCTTGCCAGTGGAAGGCGATTGGAAGCCGTTGAGCATCGCGCACGGCTGCAGTGGTATCCGCTCACTCATGGCCTTGTTGATGATCTCTGCTGCATGGGCCTACATCGCAAAATTCGCTCTCTGGAAAAAAGTAGTCCTTTTCCTCAGTGCCATTCCACTCGCGATTCTCGGCAATGCCTTACGTATCATTTCTATTTTCCTGATTGCTGAACATGGTGATGCAGAATGGGCCTCCACCACTTGGCATGATTGGTCCGGCCTGCTTCTGTTTTATCCGTTCTCCATGTTCTTGTTACTGGTCATTCATTCCGTGCTAGAAGGTGGACTTCCATGGAAATCTAAGAATCGCCGCAAGGTTCGTCGCGTGACGGTTCAAAATCAAGCGCCTAAAGAAGACGATTCCACTAACCCCGAGCCTTCTGCCTAATGTTACCGAAAGTTCGATACGCGTTTCTCCCTCTGTGCACAGCTCTGCTCTTGGTGCCGATCTATTTTCTGCCGGAATCAGTAACGATGATCCCATCAGCTGTGAGCATGAAACTACCAATAAGTGTCGACGCTTGGACGTTGAATTCGATACCCGCGAGCACCGAGGAAATCTCAACCCTTGCTCCTGATACCGAATTCTCGAAAGCTGTCTGCTTGCTACCTCGCCCCGGGGAATATGATCTAGCTTCCGGCCTATCGATTCCAGATCGGATCGACCTCTCGATCGTGCTCTCTGGTCACGATCTCAATAACTCCATCCA
>JBILMI010000171.1:0-4857 GCA_044375585.1 Luteolibacter sp. | reverse complement strand
TTTCTTCTCTATTCATCCCCAACGTCCGCCACTTAGAATGCAAAAAATGCGACTGGAGTCAGGATTTTTCCATCCTAAATACTAATCTTAACCTATCTAAGTAGGTGTGCATTTCATAAACCCTACCAATTCAGGGTTTCCTAATTGAGGATTTAGCTCTAAACCTCCCGCATGCCCACCGTCCAAGTCGCTCTCGGCGATCGTTCTTATCCAGTCATTGTTGAAAATGGCTCGTTATCAGCTGTTGCCGAAATGCTGAAGCAGCAAGGACTTTCGCATCTGCGGCCGGCAATCATTTCGGACGAAACGGTTGCCGCACACCACGCACAGACGGTGATCTCAAGTTTCACCGAAAACCCGCCGACCCTGCACACAGTTCCTGCGGGCGAGGCATCGAAATCACTTTCCCATGCTGAGGCGCTTTGCCGTGAGATGATTCGCGCAGGTCACGACCGACGCACGCTCATCATCGCCCTCGGCGGCGGTGTGGTCGGCGATCTTGCGGGATTTGTCGCTTCCATTTTCTATCGTGGGATTCCCTTCGTCCAAATTCCAACCACGATTGTTTCCCAGGTCGATTCATCCGTCGGTGGGAAAACTGGAGTGAATGTTGCAGAAGGCAAAAATCTAATCGGAGCGTTTCATCAACCGAAGCTGGTGATCGTCGATCCCGAGACGTTGAAGACCTTGCCAGCGCGTGAGTTTCACGAAGGTTTTGCCGAAGCCATCAAACATGCCGCTATTCGTGATGCGGCGATGTTGGAAGATCTCTTAGCCATTGATCCCGAGAAACGCGACGTTCCGGCGGAGTTACTCGCACGCAACATCGCGACCAAAGCCCGCGTTGTGGAAGCGGATGAATATGAAACCAAAGACATCCGCGCTCTGTTAAATTTCGGGCACACCATCGGGCACGGCATCGAAGCTTCGTTGCCTTATGGTCAAATTCTGCATGGTGAGGCCATCGCGCTCGGGATACGGGCGGCGCTGATCATTTCCGAAAAACATTCGGGGCTAAGTCCTGAGGCTTCAGAGAAAATCCTCAACTTACTCAGGCATTTCCGCCTGCCGTTGAAACTCTCACCAAGCATCGCGACAGAAACCGTGATGGAAAAACTAACCCGCGATAAAAAATTCAAATCCGGCAAAATCCGTTTCGTGACCCTTTCCGAAATCGGCAAAGCCCAGGTCATCGAGACCGTAACCGGCGATGATTTGATGGCAGCGATTGAGCATTTAAGAAAATAGAAGTTTAACCGCAGATGGACACAGATGAACGCAGATGGGGATGAATTCTCATTATGCTAATTAGAGTTATCAGGAGGGTTGCTCATTGAATTTTATCTGTGTATATCTGCGTTCATCTGTGGTTCAATTTTCTGCAATCCGTAACCAATCATTGGTAGAATCTCCTAATCATTTTGAAATTTGAATTTTTACATGGCGATTGCCTGAAAGTCCTCCCCACGCTCGAGGAGAAATCCTTCGATCTCGTGATGACCTCGCCGCCTTACAATCTCGGGATCAACTATTCTTCCTTCAAAGACACCGCGCCACGCGATGAATTCATCGCTTGGTGCAAAGCATGGGCAGCCGAAGTGAAACGCGTCATGAAGGATGACGCGTCGTTTTTCCTCAACATCGGTGCCGCGCCGTCAAATCCCCTTCTCCCCCATCAACTCATCCTCGCTCTGACCGATGGTCCAGAGCCCTTGTTTGTACTGCAAAACACCTTTCACTGGATCAAATCGATCACCGTGACTCCGATTAGTGGCGAGCCAATTTCCGCTGGGCATTTCAAACCGATCAATTCCAAGCGTTATGTCAACGACTGCCACGAATACGTTTTTCACCTCACCAAAACCGGCGACGTCCAGCTCGACCGCCGCGCCGCAGGTGTGCCGTATGTCTATAAATCCAACATCGCCCGCTGGGGTCACACAGAAGGACAGGATCTTCGTTGCCGCGGAAATACTTGGTTCATCCCCTACGAAACCATCCAATCCCGCAAAGGCGAGCGCCCCCACCCCGCGACTTTTCCCGTCGCCCTGGTCGAGCAATGCATCAAAATCCACGGTAAAGCCGAGGCCACTCGCCTGCTGGACCCATTTTTAGGGATCGGATCTTCAGCTTTAGCGGCAAAATCACAAAAAATCTCCCATTTCACCGGAATTGAGCTAGATGAGGAATACCTGAATGTAGCCAAAACGAGACTCAACTTAACCATCTAGCTGAAATCTTTTAGGCAAAACCCTTTATTTTAAAGGGTTTTTTCTTTCGTATGGGTAACTTATTAAGTTTTGTCAAATTTCAGGCTTCCCATCTCAGTTTTTTTAAAATAACTTAATGAAGTTCCAAGGATTTCTGAGTTTTTTGAAAAAGTCCCACCAATCTTCGCTGATGAAAGTCAGATGAGTTTGGATTTTCAAGAAGTGAGGAATTTCTCCATGTCCCAACATGAACCTTACAACCAGCCAACATGAAACATACCACATCCGGTGCCGGAGGCACTGTGGCGAAAGCTGACGCTGATCGCCTCGCAGACTTCGTGCTCTTTACCCAGCGCAGCTGCATTCTCAACCTATCTGGAGAACTGAACAAAGGAAACGTTTCCTTCTCTCAGTTCTTCTTACTCACCTATTTATCCAGCGAAGAATATCTGACGATGTCGGATATCGCGAAAAAAATGGGCCACTCGACTGCAGCCGCCACCGGTTTGGTCGATCGCTTGGAAAAACTCGGTTATGTCGAGCGCGTGAATGCGGCGGAAGATCGTCGTAAAATCATGGTTCGCATTACCACCAAGGGAGTCGAGCTCGTATCCAGAATGCGTAAGGAAATCGCGATTGATCTCGCAGGTATCCTTGCCGGTATGGATGAAGATGAGGCGGAAACCGTGGAACACACGAACCGCGCCCTCAAAAACCGCTCACTCGTTTAATTTTGCATATACCAAGCGAAACCCGCTTGGCGAATTCGATGTGCCTCCGTTACGATCTTGATCGTGACGGAGGTGTTTTCTTTTATAAGCCCGATACTTGAGTTGCCAGGATTCCAAGCATCTTGGATTCCAAGGCAGTTAGATGTGAACGTTTTGGGCGATCGTGAGTTCGCGTTGCGTAATCTCGCGCCCCATCATGATCGTTGGATCATGGAGCGTTTCCCGGGAATATCCACCCGCCACCATGCTGAGCAGGTGCATGGCAATCAGATCGCAACGATCACGGAACCTTCAGATCTAACCATCACCCAGCACGCCGGAGTCGATGGCTTGATGACAAATTTGAAGGATCAGTTGCTTGCGATTTATGTCGCAGACTGCGCGGCGATCTATCTAGCCGATCCAGTAACGCGATCGATCGCCTTGCTGCACTCGGGTAAAAAAGGAACTGAGGGAAATATTCTGCGTGAGGCGGTGATTCAAATGACCGAACTTTATGGCACCCGCGCAAGCGATCTGGTCGGCGTGGTTTCGCCATGTATCCGTCCGCCAGATTATGATGTCGATTTCGCTGCAACGATTCGTCAGCAGGCGAGCGAGTTAGGAATCGTAAACTTTTATGACAGCTGCCAAAACACCGCTACAAATTTAGGAGTCCATTACTCGTATCGAATCGAAAAAGGCCAAACCGGCCGGATGCTCGCGCTGCTTTCACTTCAATAATCATAAAAAATTCTCCTCATTTGACTCCGCTTTCAGTATTTCAGCTTTTACCTTAACATGCTTTCACCCGCCAAACTCAACCTCTCCCTCCGCGTCCTTTCGAAACGTCCCGACGGTTTCCATGACATCGAAACTTTGATGGTCAAACTTCCTGGCTTGGCGGATGAAATCACGATTCTTCCCGCGGATGCGTTTTCGTTCACTTGTTCAGATTTGAGTTTACCAACCGATTCAAAAAATCTTTTGGTAAAAGCAGTCGAGGCACTGGCTGCAAAATCCGGACAAGCACAACCTTACCAGATCCATCTGGAAAAACGCATTCCACACGGCGCAGGTCTTGGCGGTGGCTCAAGCAACGCAGCGACGGTTTTGTTGGCGCTAAATGGCCAGCTCGAAAATCCCCTAACCGCTGACGAACTACATCAATTGGCGGCAGAGATCGGATCGGACGTTCCTTTTTTCCTCTACGCCGGCGCAGCTTGGTGCAGAGGACGAGGTGAAATCATCGAAGCCGCCACAACCCCTCAAGATTTACCGATTGTTTTGTTTAAGCCCGGTTTCAGCGTCTCGACTGCGGATGCTTATCAAGATTGCTTGGAAGCTGAGCCAGTTCCGGGAATTCGTTACGATCCTTATCGCTACGCCGGCCTGGAGTTAGTAAACGATTTAGAAAAACCCGTTTTTGCCAAGCATCGCTATCTCGCGGAATTGAAAGACTGGCTACAAAACCGCCGCGATACTAAGGCGGTTTTGATGTCCGGTTCGGGATCGACCTTGTTTGTCATTCTTCGTCCGAAGGGACGGGCGGAAGGTCTGATTCACACCGCGCACAAGTATTTCGATTCCAATCTCTGGACGTGGAGCGGAACTTTATAAGCTCTCTACCGCATCGAGAAACGACGGATATTTTGGCTGCCAGCCAGTTGCCATGAGCTTGGCGTTGGAAACTTGTTTGTGTGTCCATCCTCGTTTGCGATTCAAATCCCGCGGACCACTAGGAGGGATATCTTTTCCGAATATATCAGCCAGTCCTTGGTAAACCTCGAGCTGCGTTAAACTTTCTGAATCACAGACATTGAAAACCTGACCCGCAGGAAATTCTGTTAGAGAATATAAATGCAGTAGCGCACTGGCAGCGTCATCACGGTGGATTTGATTGATGTAGCGTCGGCCGTCTTCCTCGATGACGGCTT
>JBILMI010000031.1:0-18102 GCA_044375585.1 Luteolibacter sp. | reverse complement strand
TTTATGGTTTTGATCGCAAGGTTAAGAATAATGAAAAACAAACTCGCATCAGTGTTTGAGCCAAAAATTGCAGAGGGGATTTCCGACGCAATGGCCTCTGGCCTTACAACATCTATGTCCGTGAGGCGCGGCGAATGAATTCGGACTTAGTGATGACAGAGGTTCACTGTAAAAATAAGATAGCAGTGGACCCTGCGCGAGCAGACTCGCGCGGACCAAAAAACAAATTTTCTAACAGCCCAGCCTAACTGCGCATCATCGCTTCGATATCTTCAATCTCACGCACGATATCAGCTGATAGATGTTCGTATCCTGTCTCGGTAATCACGACGTTGTCCTCGATGCGGAAACCGATATTTTTGTCTTCCATGTAGATCCCCACATCGATGGTGAAGACCATACCCGGCGCGATAGGTTGTCCGGGAGGGCCGACGTCGTGCACGTCGAGTCCGATGTGGTGCGTGCCCTTATGCCAGTAATATTTACTGACGTCCTCATCCTTACCTAGATAGCCAGCTGCGACCAACTCCTCGCCAATTCGGCGACGCGAGTGGGCCTCAATTTGTTCAAAGGAGATTTTCCATGGAACCAGTAACTCCATGAGTTCTTTGTTCACTTTAAGCGCGATCGAATACACTTGTTTTTGCTCAGGCGTGAACTTGCCATTTACCGGAAATGGACGGGAGATATCGCTGACGTATTGATTTTTCCTAGCGCCAACATCCGTGAGAATCATATCGCCATCTTGGAGGATTCCCATCGGCTCGTCGTAATGGATGTAGAAATTGTTTCGGCCCGCAGAAACGATGTTCGCGAAAGCAGGCTCGCGCACTCCGGCATCGGCTAAGACTTTGGTGAAGACTCCTTCCAGTTGGTATTCATACATGCCTGCTTTGGAGGCTTTCATCATCGCATGAATTCCATCACGCGTGACGCTAAGGGCATTCCGAATTTCAGCAATTTCGCCGGCGTCCTTGATCGTGCGAGCTGCGCAGATTTCCGGATAAGCGTTTTTAAACGCCAGCCAAGGATGAGTAGCTAAGATAGCTTCACTGTGTTTATTTTGCGGCGCATCCCTATGCCCCTCGTCGTATTTATCAAAATCATACCAGATGGCTGAAAAGGATCCCTCTTGTAAAATCTCACTGAGTATCTCGTCAAAATGTTCCAGATTCATCACGTTTTGGATGCCGGAATGCTTCGATGCGTCCTCATGCGAAATGCGGTAACCATTCCAGCGCTCCGCCATGGGATCCTTTGGATGAATAAAAAGCGTCTCCTCCACTTCTCCGTCCTTTTTAACCGCCATGAAAATGCTCTTCGTTTGGAGGATGCCCGTTAGATAATAAAAATTCCGATTTGCGAAAAAAGGATAGCTGGCATCTGCGGTCTTTCTTGGGGCTGCACCCGCGAACAAAATCAGCGCCTCGCCATCATTCAAATTCTTATAAAACTGTTCTCTGCGCAGTTGTTGTGAAACTTTCATGCGAGGAAGCTATTTTTCAAAATGGAAACGTAAACATTAAAGCAAATGATTACGTAACTAAATCGCTGACTTTAGGTAACAGAAGCAGTAATCGCTGAAATGAGCTGATTGATTTCAGCGGCTTCAGGGTGAACTTCTTGATGATGATTCCACCAATTTCGGGGCATACATACTTGTAGCCCTCTTTTTTGAAGCCCTCCATGACGGTGCGGTTGAAAGTCAGCGTGTTCTTTTCTTTAGCCAGAAAAACCGTTACAGGCGTTGATTGATTTTCATTGCGATCGCGAGGGTTTTTGAAAAGGCTGGGTTTTGGGGGAGCGAGTTTTACGTGGTTAACATCCGTATTATTTTGGGATTTCGTTAACTGTATAGAAAGCGAAGGAATGAACTAATGTGCCACCATCTCGGTCGTGGATCGCATCAAGATTGAACTCATGGATGTGACCTAGGGTTATTTTATCGAGGGTAATCGTCGCGCTCATGCCGTCTTTAGCAACATCGACTTGAGTGGTCTTTGCAGTGGCTTGCTCAATTTCCGGTCCGCCGTAACCTTGGTGGTAAGGATAGGTGAAAGAGGAAACGCGATAGTTTGCAGGATCGGATGCCGTTTTCTGATCGACCGCTTTGGTGAACTTAATTTTAAAACCGGTGGAAGTGATATTGATGCATTTGATTTCGAAGGGAGTTTTTCCAGTCCATTCGAGGCGTTCGAGTGCGTAAGGCTTAAGTCCACGAACTGGCCAACCACGATTAGTTCCGCCAGAGATCAAACGTCCCTCTGCGGTAAAATGAGTATTGAGAATGCCGGTGGAAAGTTCTTCACGAAATGGATAACAAGCGCCTTGCCACACGCCGTTGATCTGTTCGGTGGTGGCGCGCACGATGAGAGACTGCGTGTAATCCCCAAGAAAGATTTGGTTTTCAAACGGACCGAACTTGCCGCCCGTCTTATCAATTACAAATCCGCTAAGCGAACGTCCCATGCGAATGTAGGGGAAAATAACCGCGTAGGGATCGAGTTGCGGGATACGTTTGCTCTCTGTTAGAACTTTAGATTCTGAATTTGGCGCGATGGGAGCTTCACCCATATTTGGCGCATATTTATACCAGTTGTAACTGATCGGGTGACCCACGAAGCCTCCCTCTTTAACAAACTTCAAGCTACACGCCGAATTCCACGGGCCTTGGCTTTCCATATAAAACAGAGCGCCGTGTTCGTTAAATCCTATGCCGCCTGGACTACGAGCGCCGCTGGCGATAGGGATCGATTTCCCCTCAGGTGTGACTTTGAAAATCCAGCCGCGGAATAATTCCTGCGAGTGGTAAGAACTCGAAAGTCCGAGCGCTACGTAGAGATTTCCTTTCGGGTCAAACTTCGAGCCGAAGGCGTATTCGTGATACGTTCCATAGCCCCAAGCATCGGAAACGACATCGTAACGATCTGCTTTGCCGTCTTTATTTGTGTCGGTTATTTTCGTGAGCTCAGCGCTCTGAGTCACAAATAGCGCATCATCTTTCCAATCGAGGCCGAAGATTTCATCTAGCCCAGTGGCGAAGAGATGATATTCGGGTTCGGGATTTGCCGCATCGATTCCAGAAACAAAAAACACATCGCCACGACGTGTGCCGATGGCGATACGGCCGTCGGGCAAATCACAGAAAGCGCCAGCCTCGATGATGAGATCTTTCGGGATTGGCATATCTACGAGACGATAATATTCGCGCTCACGCGCAGCGGTTCCCCAGCGTTCACCGACTTCTTCGGCGTGGAGAGAGAGGGATAGAAAAGTGAAACTCGCGCAAAGTCGTAAAGTCTTTAAGGAAGAGATCTTCGGAAAACTTTTTTTATGGTTGGATGGCATAATCGAGGGAAAGGGTTGAAGTTCCGGTGGGGAGATCAAGTTTCAGGATGAGTTCTTGATCTGTTGCTGCGTTGCGGAGAATGTTAGAAAACTTAGCGGTGGATTTTCCGAGATCGATTTTGAGTTGTGCGGTCTTGTATGAACTCGCAGAAACGGTTTCGATCTTTCCGGACAATGCGCGGAAGTAGAGCGTGGCAGCCTTGGAGCTCGTGAAACTCAATGTGCGGCGCAAGGTGGTTGGAGTTTCTCCACCGGTTGTGATCGATGTGTCTTCAATCGCAACTTCACCGCAGAGATATTGGAAAGTTGGAACTCCTTTTTCACCAATCGAATACCCTTTGAATGCATACCCGTATTGGGATGGATAAGTCGGATCAGGATTAACAGGGTTCTCTTTCGTGCGCACCGGCTTGAGCGGCCATGCTTCTGGAAGCTCTGTTAGAAACGCCACATCTTGGGCGAGTTGAATGGCGGGTGAGATAGGAGCGAAATTTCCGGAGCCTTGCCCGCGCCAACCAGCAGTCACGAATTTTCCAGCCCAAATCGAAGCGAATGCTCCGTTCTGGGCATTGAAAGCATAGTTTAAAGCACCCGGATAACCCACGGCAATACCGCGGTAACCGGCGATTTCACTGCGTCCCCTATAAGTGCGGGTTTGATCTGTGACGATGAGTTCTGGGTCTTCAGCTTTGAGTCCTGATGGATCGCGCGCTGAGCGACCTAGCGAGAAGTTAAACCAAAGGGCGCGGATCTGATCGTCGGTATTTCCATTGAGAATTTCTGTCTGTAGGGCTTTACCGTCTGGCCAGAAAGAAGGCATGATGATCCCTGAGCGAAACTTCGCGGGATTTTTCAAAAATTGATCGAACCATGCGGGCTGCAGGCGTTGGTAAGAAGTCATGAGATCAAGCCCCTTCATGCTAGGAGAGTCCTTGCCATTGTAGTTATGACAAGCAATGCAGTTTAGACCTTTATCGCCAAGTAGCATGAGGGCGCCGTCTTTCATCTCCGGCTCAGAGGCTTCTTCTAGCGGCTTGAATTCGAGAGGTGGTAACTGATCAGCTTTCCCAAAAAGTTCACCCAAGCCATGGAGTGCGATGGTTCCAAACTGTGGCATGCGAGTGGTCATATAAGGCCGAACGACTTCGCCTTCATAGAGAACTTTGTTCAACCAATCAGGCTGTAGTTTTGCGCCGGTGAGAGTGAGTTCTGGTGGAATTCTAGCTTGGTTACCGAGCGCTTCTTCGGTGGAGTGGAAATAACTATCGAGCTCAGGTTTGACTCCACCGAAATCATCGCGTTGATGGCAGGAAATGCAGTTGAGTTGAGTCAGACGCATGTTAATTGCCTCGGCTGGCGTGGATGGCTTTGGCTTTTCTGTTAGAGCACTACGGATCGCGGATCTTTGCTCATCGCTGAGGCTGTAGTTCGGCGCTTTTCCAGGAGTTGGAGAGAGGCAGCCGGCGTTGAGATCGAGTTTGGATTTCGGTGGCGCTGGATTGGAATTAAGTGTCGGTTTTGGGTCAAGATCGACGTTGTGGCAGGCGTTGCACTTCATTTCCGTAAACGCTTTTTTTCCTGCAGCGATTGCTTCAGCTAAAGGAGCTTTTGCCTTCTGATCATCCGTTTCCGATCCGATCAAGAACGCAGCCAAGAGTTCTGATTCACGACGATTCAAGCGCATGTCTGGCATCCGGCCATCTGCCCTGACTTTCAATGGCTCATGTAAAAAATCCGCAAGGCCAGCGGCATGATATTTTGCACCAACATGATCTAAGCCTATCGCTCCAACGCTAGATTTAGCGGCGGCGCTACCATCTCTTGGACTGTGGCAGGCGATACAACCGACTTCATGGAAAAGTTTTTGGCCTTCCTCAGCTTCATCTTCTCCTAAGTTGACTGGCTTTCCGATCTCGGATTTCAAAGAAAGCAAATATGCACTGAGCGATGTGGCAATTTTTTCCTGCTCCTCGGTAGAGAGTCCGCCAAGGACATTCGGCATCGCGGTGCCGGGGTCGTGGGCTGCGGGATTCTGGATAAACTTTTTCAAGAAATCCGGTTTCACTCGTGAACCAACATCGCGGAGGTCCGGTCCTGTCGCCGTAGTTGGAGCGATGCTCTCATGACAAGAAGCGCAACGCAGTTCCGTGATCAGCAGCGCTCCTTTCTGAATCTCATTCAGCGGATGTTTCTGAGACAGCCCCGGAATGATCGGAGCGGCCTGAAGCTGAAGGCTTCCACTTAAAACTGTCGCCACACCAAAGCATGAAATAATGGCCGATGTTATTTGAGATAGGTCACGCACGGCGCTAATATACCGCCCAAATCCCATCGGTCTAGCTAGATCAAAGATTTGATTCCAATCAAGCGAGTCTGTCTAAGTCACCTTACGGTTTTGCTGGCGAATGAAGCGCGCGGAGAGCAGGCAGCAACCGATACTAACGGAGAGAAGAACAATACCACAGAACTTCATCGTTTTAATCTGGCCGGATGGAGAGACGGGGTATGAATTTTCGGGTTCTTTTGAGCTCGAGGAAAAGAGGTCATAAAATGGGATGGGTTTTTCGAGAGCAAAGAAGACGTGCCGAGGCTCTTTGTTGCGGTAGTCGTTACGAAAAGTTTCAGCCTCTCGGACAAGAAGCTCGATACGATCGTTCACGAACCATTTGTAGGTTGGAAGAACGTCATCACCTTTTGGCCAGACTTTCATGGTGGAGACTTCGATAGGGCTTCCCGTATCGACCATGCGCCGAATCCTAGTGACCAGTTCTTGTGCCTCTTTTGTATCTCTTGCGCCGGAAGCTAAAAGTCGTCGGAGGCCTTCTTTTGCCATTTCAAGTCTCTCGATTTCTCCGACTGAGGCTTCCCCTTTTTTTTCTAGAAAACGATCAATTTTTCTCTGCAAGCGGATGCGTTCAATTTCGAAAGGATTACGGGTCGCCTGTCCGATCAGCATACCCTCGAAGGCGTAGCGTAGGGGCATCATTTTTGCTGGGACGGGAACCCCTCCGTTTTCTCGTTCGGTTTTCACATCTTCGAACAATCCACGGTTCATTTCCTTATAGGGAACAAGCGCGCCGGCGAGGAGCATTTGCGGAACGAGGAGCAAGGGAACGGCAGTTAGGGCTGCGCGTTCGGTGCGGACGATAGATGAAACCAACAATGCCATCCCTGTGCCAGTCAGGGCAGTCAGAGTCATCCAAATCCAGTGATAGAGCAGCACTCCTTCGATTTCTAAGAAGTGGTTGCCGACGATTAAGTAAAAGAAACACTGCACAGCCGCAACGATGCCAAGTGCGAGAAACTTAGAAGCGACATATGAGAGTCCTCCAGGATGGCAGTTGCGTTCCCGGCGCAGCACTGCGCGATCACGCAGGATTTCCGAAGCAGAATTGGTCAAGCCCAGAAACATCGCAACTGTCACACTGAGAAATAGATAAGCGGGAACATGAAGCGCCGTGGAAAAATTATAAGGACCGGACGGCGATGAGCGCAGGGTATTGGCAATGAGTGCCGCGAGAATAGGAGCCTCCAAAAACGTGCTGTAAAGAGTGCCGCGATTGCGCAATTTGGATAAAAAAGAACGTTGGAACTGTGTGATAAACACCAGCAACACCGCGCGCCAACGGCGAGATGGGGTTGGTGGAACGGGTAATCGCTCTTGAGAGCGCAATTCGCCCAAATGCATGGGCGGAGAAGCATCCCCTTGCAGCGACGTAATAAGCGATAAGCTCTCAAAACGTTCCTGCCAGAAGCTTGAGGGGAAGCGACGTGCTGCGCCAGTGTTTACGGAGTCACCAATCGCGCTGAGGGGCGTTTCCAAAATATCGAAAACAAAGTCAGCACCGAGTGTTGTTTTAGCAACTATTGAAGGATGAGAAACGCCATGCTCTACACAGGCTTCACGAAAATACGCGACCATTTGCGAAGGCGTGCCAAAGAAAGCAACTTTCCCGCCATCATCTAACAGAAGAACTTTATCGAATAAACGCAGCACACTTGCACCTGGACGGTGAAGAGAGGCGATAACAATTTTTTCTCGCGCAAGTGCACGAAGTGTCTCTGCGACATGCTCGGAATCTTTCGATGACAATCCAGATATGGGTTCATCGAAGAGGAACAGCTCAGCTCGGCTTCCAAGGTCGAGGCCAAGATTGAGACGGCTTCGTTCACCTCCGGAAATGGTTTTTTCCCCTGGAGAACCGACTTTACGATGAGCAATACGCTGCAATCCAAGTTCTGCCAACAAGCTGTCTACGCGGCGACCTTGCTCGGACGGGGCTAGATCCGGACGGCGGATCGTCAATGCATGGCGTAGGTGCTCGCGGACCGTGAGTTGCGGGTTGAGCGCTTCTTCCTGCGGCATGTGCGCCACGAAGGGAACCAAACTTTCACGATGATCGTAAAGAGAAAGGCCATTTAGTTTAACCTTACCATGGGTCGGCCTACGTTGACCTGAAAGTGCGGCGAGCAACGTGCTTTTACCGCTACCACTGGGGCCAATGATGCAAAGCATTTCACCACGCTGGACCGAAAAATTAACTTGATCGAGCGCTTGGGAATCATTTGTAAAATCGTGCACTAAATCTTCGACATCGAGGGATTCAATCTGAGTTCTTTCTTCATCAAGAAACCCTTCGGAAAAGCGGCAGCGCACCGCTTGGCTGCCAGAAAGCCGGATTAACGATCCGTCCCGCAAGCTGGCAGATTGCCGGGCTGGAAAACCATCAACTAAAATCGGACCATTGGCCTCGCGTATTTCGAGTTCACCCGTTGCGCTATCGCTATCGAAACGGATGAAAAGCACTGTGCGTGGAGCGAGTTTACCACCAAGCAAAAGATCGCCACGATTCAGCGCGGTAGCATCGTTAGAAACGAGATATTCTTGGCGCTCGGCGACCAAGCGGAAACGTCTGCCAGATTGCAGCGCACGTTTACGGAGTTCATTCATCGTTAGGCCAAAGCCAGATTTGCTAACGATGCGTTCGTGATAGTGGCAACTGATCATCTTGCCTTTCTCCAAAACGCCATGAGCTCCGACCTTTAACTCGGTTTTCGCAAGCGCTTCGACTTCTGCCTCAAGCCCAAAACGAACACAGAGTTCGCTACTGCGTGAACGTGTTCTCTCAGCGATGATTCCATCATCTCCAGCGGCGAGGTAAATCGCTGGGCGGATTTCCATTTTGCCAGTATCGAGAAAGAATCGCAGGCCGTCGTATCCGATCGTCCAGCCCGGAATAACTAATTCAAGACGCTCACTTACGCGTAAGAACGCTCTAGGCGGTAATGATTTTCCGCGAATCCACAGATCTCTCTGGCCGGTGTTACGAAGCAAAATGAGATCATCGATACGGTAGAGGCGAAATTCATGATCCATAGCCGCTTGAGGCAGTGCGACATCAGCGTTCTTCCCACCAAAGATGAGACGTTCAAACGGTAACGAATCGTCACTCGTTGGTGTTTCATCACTCGCATGCATTTCTCGCAAGATCGCAGAACCCGCTTCCGGCCTACCTAAGCGACGCATGAAAATTTCATAACTTGAGCGACTTCGATCCGAGCGCCCGGACGCATCTACCAAAGTAAAAAGTTGCAGCCCGATGGTGATTTTCTCGGTTTCATCAAAGCTTTTACGCAACTCGCTAGCGAGGCTCTGTAAGGGCTTCGGGCTTCGGACCGCACGCCTTAAGCGACGCCCCAGCCACGCATGATCCACATCTGGGAACGCACTGCGCAACATGTCGAGAATGAGATCCGCTTCAACTGCACTGAGGACATCATCCAGCGTAGCGAAAGCTGCAAACACATCCACCAACGCACCCACATGACTTTCTGAACGTTTCGCCAATCTACGGGAATGTCCGGCAGCTCGCATCCATGCGAGGAAATCCCGACCCCAGACACGCCTTAGCGTTTCTGCTGCCTGAGGCTTTAATTCCTTGTCGTCATTCTGATCGCCATCCATGTCTTCGCGTATTTCCACCCATCAGCGGCGGCTTGGCAATACGCTTTCTCAGGTTGTGATTCCTCATTTTGAAATTGGAAATTTGTGATTTGAAACTTAATCATCTGGGTTGTGTCCAAGATTTTCATACTATTCATTCGTTTTTATCAGCTCGGTATCTCGCCGTGGCTGAGATTCTTGAGTGGTGGTAACGGCCTGTGCCGGCACGATCCATCATGCAGCCACTACGGGATTGAGGCGTTAAAAGTGCATGGGCCTTTCAAAGGTTCGTGGCTGACATTGCGTCGCCTCTTACGCTGTCATCCATGGGGCACTCACGGTTATGATCCCGTGCCAAAAAAGAAATCTAAAGTCTGATTAATGGCACGAAAAGTCTGTTTTTCTTATCATTGCAGCTTTGCTTCTTAATCGAGCGCTAAGCTCACCTAAACAGCGAATAGCAGATCAATTTTGAGTGGCGGAGGCCACAAAAGTATTCCTACGAACCTCGGTTTGCGCTTCACAACTCCCACTCTGCGGCCTCTCGCTCTCACCCCAAGAGCCAACTCATTTGGTGATATCTTTCCTATCTATATAGATTTTAGAGCAAAGATCTCGAAGACTTGGACTTTGAAACTCGGTCTTAAGGAAAAAATTCTGCTTAATCAAAAAAAGCTTGTTATTGATACTGAGTCTCAATAACTATTTGTCCTCCTGTCCAACAATTCAAGAAATACCATATGGAAAAGACGCAAATAATGATTGCCGCCCTGAGCACAGGGCTATGTTTCGCAACCAGTCCGCTACTAAGCGCACAGAAGCTTGATAACCACTCGCCCCAAATGTCGGATTCGGCGATCGATGCATCATTTGGCGGAACTGAGAAGAACGGGATATTAGACCGTTTTAGTTTTGGCTCGTATGGCGAAGCGCATTTCGCAACCGGTGACCAGTCGGACAACTTTGATATTCATCGCTTAGTCCTTTTTACTGGGTATGAGTTCAACCAAGGATTTCGTTTTATGAGTGAGATTGAGTTGGAGCATCTTTACTCGAATGATCCCGGAACGGATATCGAGTGGGAATTGGAGCAGGCCTATTTTGAATTGGATTTGAAAAATCAGTATTCTCTGCAGACAGGTTTATTTTTGGTTCCACTGGGTATTACCAATGAGATTCATGAGCCGACTACTTTTTATGGAGTAGAGCGCAATCGGGTTGAAACGGAGATCATTCCGTCAACTTGGACAGAGTTCGGGATGTTGTTACGGAAAACTTATGACACAGGACTTCAATGGGATGTCGCTGTCCACCGCGGGCTGAGCGTTGATCGCAGTAACATCAACCTCAACGGCCCTGATTTACGGGGAGGTCGCCAAGGTTACGGTAGCTATAATAACAATGCGACTGCTGCAACTGCGCGCGTGAAATACACCGGCATCAATGGCTTGGAACTCGGCGCAGGCGCTCAGTATCAAAATGATATTTCAGAAGGAGCCGAAGACAACCATGCGATCTTAACCTCAGCACATTTCATCTACACCGATGGAGGGTTTAGCCTTCGTGGTTTGACTGCTAATTGGAACATTAGCGGAAATGAGGCCGTCGCCGGTGTTACGGTTCCTGGAGCGCGTATTCACAATCAGTACGGGGGCTACCTCGAGCCATCTTACAAGTGGACTTTAGACAACGACATGTCGATTGGTGTTTTCACTCGTTTGCTCTATTGGCAAAACGAAGATGCCCCCAGTGGCCAAATGGAATACCAAGCAGGTTTCAATTTCTGGCCAACAGAAAACATCGTTGTTAAAGCTGACTGGATTCATGAAGATCGCGCCAACGGCCTTACCAATCGAGACAATTTCAATTTTGGACTTGGCTATTCTTTCTGATAGAGAGAGTCACTAAACCATGCATCATCTCGCCCATATCCTCTTTATCACACTTGCTTGCATAGCATGTGTGAGAGGAGAGGATCAGGTCTATACCACGCCATCCGCATTTATTCGTAAAAATTTTGAAGAAAAAATGCCTGAAATTTCCGTCTTGAAGCTTTCCAATGATGCGAAAACACGTGCGAAAAAAATCATGGGGCATGAATTTGCTGAAACACGCGTCCGTCACTGGTCAAAGGAAGGACGCAATGTCTGGATCTTGGAAGAGATAGGTAAAGAAAAACTCATCACTACCGGATTTGTCATTGAGAAGGGTGCGATCAAATCGACAGAAATTCTCATCTATCGAGAAAGCCATGGCTGGGAGGTAAGCAAACCGTTTTTCACCCAACAATTTAAGAACGCCACTCTCAAAGAAGGTGACAAACTTTCAAATGAAATCAAAAATATTGCGGGAGCAACGCTTTCCGTAAGAGCCGTCACCAAGCTTTCTCGCTTGGCATTGTATTTCGATTCGCTTCTCTAAAACTATGTCAGCTCAAAGAAAGAACCGAAGATTTCATAGCTGGTCTGGCATCATTTTGCTGATTCCCATCGTTGTCGTGTCAGTGACTGGTGTCGCGCTCAATCACACAGTTGAGCTCGATTTAAGTAAACGGCATGTTAATGCACATTGGGTTCAAAGCCGTTACGGTATGATTCTTAACGGAGATCCCGTTGCATTCGGGCTTGATGCAAAAGCTTATGCGGCTGAGTGGGACGGAAAGGTGTTTTTTAGAGAAAAACTCATTGAAATTCCTTCTCCACTGAAAGGTGCAGTTCCCCTACGCGATGGTGTATCTGTAGTTACAAAAAATGAAGTTCATTATTACGGCTTGGACGGAGAGCTGATCGAAAGAATCGACTCTGCAACCTTACCAGAAGGAGAAATTTCTCGCGCAGGAAGGACTGAGGATCTCACCCTCGCACTTGATATTGGGGGCGTCATTTGGATAGGCGATCGCGAGTTAATCAAATTTACTAAGGCAACTGATAAGGCAACTATTTCATGGTCAGAAGTGGTCTCAGCCACGGACACGAATCGCAAGCAATGGAAATCGGCATATTCAGGTAAGGGAATTCCACTCGACCGATTGATCCTCGATATCCACTCAGGGCGCTTCTTCGGGAACATTGGAAAATGGATTTACGATATCATGGTTTTTGGTGTCCTCGCGCTCTCTATATCAGGTTTCATTTTATTTTTACAAACTCGAAGAAGGAGCGCATGAACCGCCGTCAAGCTCTTCGTTTGTTAGGTTCTTGCGGACTCATTAGCTGTATCGCGAGTTGTCGTCGCGATCCAAAATTACATCAATTCTCTAGGTCTGCATTCGGCACGGAAGTCGGTTTCCAAGTTCATGGAATTTCCGAGGAAAAATTTAATCAGCTCTCGACGCGCTGTGACGAACGCCTAAGAGATATAGAAGCGTTATTCAGTCTGCACAATCCAATCTCACTGATTTGTCAGCTAAACCGAGAAGGGTTGATTGTGAATCCACCCACAGAGTTTTTAGAACTAATTCAAACCGCACTTCATTACAGCTCAGAAACCGATGGTTTTTTTGATATTACCGTTCAGCCGCTTTGGATTTGGAGACAGAACTGGAAGCAAGCAACTTTACCGGATCGCTTAAAAATGGAAAGCGACGGCTCATGGGAGCAAGCGATCTCATGTGTGGGTTACTCACAGATTCGTGCAAATTTGGACCAAGTTTCATTTAACAAAAAAGGAATGGGGATCACACTCAATGGGATCGTCCAAGGATACGCCACCGAACAAATCAAACAACTTCTACAAGCAGCCGGAGTCAGACATGCGTTGATCAATATTGGAGAATATGCCGCGCTGGGTCATAGTCCTAATGGAGAGCCTTGGAGTGTTAGCATTCGTAGCAAAGGAAATGCTCTGGTGGCGCGTAAACTTCATCCAGAGAGTTCATTGTCGGTCTCCGCAGGATACGGGCATTGCTTTGATCCTGAAGGCCGGTTTCATCATCTTTTCCGCCCTGAAAATGGAAGTAACCCAAAGCCTAACAGCACCATAGTTGTCACAGCTCCAAATCCCATCCAAGCGGATGCACTTGCTACCGCTATTGCTGTCGCGACTCCTGCCGGCAAAGAACTCATCTTAAGAAATTTCCCTGAGGTAACCGTTGAGGAAATTGAAGGCTACTAGCTTATTGGCGGCCACCGGCTAACCACCATTCCACTGAAGTTTAAGATGCATTCCGTATAGCTCACTGAGGGAAGAAGAGGTCAGAACTTGTTTTTTCGATCCGTCAGCAATTACATGGCCTGCTTGGAATAAGATCACTGAGTCAATTTCTGGTAGAATCTCTCCCGGATTATGAGTCACAAGTACGATATTTCCCGTAGTATTTACGATGCTGCGTAGATGCCCAAGCATCACCAAACGTGCAGCGAAATCGAGAACGGTTGAAGGTTCATCGAGGACTAATATTTCAGGTTCGTGAACCAATGCTCTAGCAATGAGGAAGCGCGCCACTTTTCGCCAGAGGAAAGTTGCCCGAAGGCAGGGTGTGCAAGCTGCTTTTCCCAGCTCCATTTGCGCCGAGGATCGCAACATTTTCATTAGCTGTTAGAGACAAGCTTAGACCGTTTGCCAAAAGTCCTTACCGAAACGGGATCGGATCAGGTTTTGGATTTGTGCCGCTCTGCGGAAAGGATTTCACAGTACCGGCCTGAGGACACCGATTCCGGCGTTGCTCTTCGGTTGCGGATGCTTATCCGCGCCCTCATCGCGCCTTGGGCTCGGCATCCACAGGCTCGGCCTTTTCGGCAATGACTTTTGGCAAAAGGTCTATATCGCGCAGGGCAAACACATCACCACGCCAGACATTGGCGTTTCTGATTTCGAAAAAAGGATTTTTCGATCGCGATCATTTTACCAATAACCCACGCAACTTAAGGTCATCCCCGAACTTCTCTGAATGGATATTCGACATTTTTAGAGAGCTAGAAAACGCCTCCCCCGCAAGAGCGGGAACCGTGTCGCCGCATAAAATCGGTGCGTAGTAAATAACCGCTTCATCAACCAAGCCGGCGCGCAACATCGCGGCGGAAAATTTCCCTCCCGCTTCGATCATGACGGAGAGCACGCCTTGCTCACTGACGAGTTCTTTCAGCATCGTTTCTAAACTTTCTGGAGATTTAACCAAAGTTCGATGTTTTGATGCATCACAAAAAAGCGGGGCATCGCTAGGTAAGGTATCGGGCGTTTTGGTGCAAATGACGCGCCAGGGTTGCTCTCGACCTTCTAATAATTCTGATACACGAATCGTCAGCGCGGGGCGATCCCGCCTCACGGTTTCGCCGCTTGTCAGGATTGCATCGACCTCACTGCGTAGTTTCTGAACATCCGCGCGGGATGTCTCTCCACTGAGCCATTGCCCCTCACCTTCCGGTCGCGTGATTTTTCCATCGAGCGACATCGCGCATTTCCAGATCACCCATGGCAAGCCGGTGCGTTGGACTTTGAAAAATGGCCGGAGAATTTCTTCACAAGAATCTTTGAGCACTCCGGAAACAACCTCAATCCCTGCTTGGTTCAGTATTTTATCGGCAGCGCCTGCGTGATGCGGATTCGGATCTTGGCAGGCGTAAACAACTCGAGCAATTCCCGCTTGAATCAGCCCAGAGGTACACGCAGGAGTAAGACCCACGGTCGAACAAGGCTCCAGTGTGATATACGCAGTGGCACCTTTCACTGCGTCAGCTCCATGGACTTCGCTGGCGGAGCGTATCGCTTCAACTTCGGCATGTGGCATGCCCGCGCAACGGTGCCAACCTTGTCCGAGAAACTCGCCGTTTTTCACGATCACAGCGCCGACGGGAGGATTGGGGGCGGTTTTTCCCACTCCTTTGCGCGCCTCTTGTAAAGCGATCTGCATCCATTCGGCATCCGTCATCGTCTTTAAAAATGTCGTAAGCCCTCATCCACGTCCAGCCCGGATCATCGAATTTGTGTTGCTAGACCGATAATTTGCTGTTACCAAATAAAGGTAGTTTCAAAAACTTTCATTATGTTCAATCGTATTTACACTTTTTCTCTAGTGGCCATCGCCTCGCTTGCCCTCGCATCTTGCTGCTGCTTATTCTAATCGAAATCCAACTTCATCCATTTTATGAAAAAATTCCTCAGCCTCCTGACTCTAGTTGCCATTTCACTCGGCTTTTCCTCATGCTGTTCGATGTTCGGACGCAGCGGCTACACCGCTGGTTACCGCACTGAAACCAAACAAGTGAAAACCTGTCATTTTGACACCGTCACCGAAGAAATCCACACCGGCGGCAAAGGAGGCATGGTTCAACTCGTCGAGAAAAAAGTCCCGCGCTACAAGACCGTGACCAAAAAAGTCCGCATTCCTTGCCAAGGGTGCACACGCTACTACTGCCCGAAAAAGGATTGCTGCGGCTCCACATCTGAAAGCATCATCAAGATGGCCACCGCCCAAGGCTCTAACGGCAGCCCCAGCATCGGACTTATTCCGACCATGAAAAAACTCGCTGAGTAAGCCTCAGAATAAACTCATTTTTCAAACAAGCGCGGACTGGCAGATGCCCTCCGCGCTTGTTTGTTTCGACATATCACAAAAAGGGCTGGAAATACTTGGTGCAACTCGCATCCTAAGCCCGTAGTCACTCTTTTCCCTAATTCACATGTCAGCAAAAATTGAAATGCCCAAGCTATCGGACACCATGACCGAAGGCACCCTGATCAAATGGCACAAACAAGTCGGCGATTTCGTCGAAATTGGCGATGTGCTTGCCGAAGTCGAAACCGATAAAGCCACGATGGAAATGGAAGCCTTCGACGAAGGCACCCTGACAGAGATTTTAGTCCAAGAAGGCGAAAAAGCCGTCATCGGATCCGTTCTCGCTGTTTTGGATGGCGGTGAAGATGAAGGATCTGCTCCTGCCAACGCCGCCCCAGCCAGCGCCGCAGCTCCTGCAAAAGATGTCGCTACCAACCAGCCAGCTGCTGTCGCCGCACCTTCATACTGCGATGGAAATCGCGTCAAAGCCTCCCCACTCGCCCGCAAAGTTGCCAGCGAACTCGGAGTTGACCTTTCAAATATTTCCGGAACAGGCCCTGGAGGGCGCATTGTCCGTGATGATGTCGAGAAATCTGGTAAATCCCCTTCAAAAGCCGCATCTGCTGCAGCGAAACTTACTGAAGCAGTCAAAGCCCGTGCAACCGCTCCTGCCGCTCCTTCCCCATCTCCATCTCAGACACCACAAGCGATTCTGCCAACTGCAAAAGAAGGCGACGAGCGTATCGAACTTTCCTCCATGCGTAAGATCATTGCTTCGCGTTTGTTGACCTCGAAAACCACGATCCCGCATTTCTATCTCCACATGGAAGTCGATGCAGAGCCGCTCATGGCGATGCGTAAACAAGTCAACGAACAAGCTGAGAAAACCCACGGCAACAAATATTCGGTCAACGATTTCATCCTCAAGGCAACCATCAGCGCCGCCGAAGTTGTACCGGCGATCAATGCTTCCTTTGCTGGCGACCATATCGTAAAATTCAAACACGTCGGACTCTCCGTCGCGATCGCGGTCGAAGACGGTCTCGTCACACCCGTCATCAAAGAGGCTGAATCGAAATCCTTACTGGCGATTTCCCGTGCGGTGAAAGACTTTGCCGTCCGCGCTAAGGACAAAAAACTCAAGCCCGATGAATTCGACGGCGGCACCATCACGGTTTCCAACCTCGGGGCATGGGGCATTGATTCCTTCGACGCCATCGTCAATCCACCGCAAGCGGTCATACTTTCCGTCGGCGCAGCGATCCAAAAACCCGTGGTTAAAAACGGTCAGCTCGCTGTAGGCTTGCGCATGAACATCGGGATTTCGGCAGATCACCGCGTGGTCGATGGCGCAGTCGCCGCTTCGTTCCTCGCCGAAATCAAGAAACTCATCGAGAACCCAGCACTAATGTTGCTCTGATCTCAGACATGGGGTTTTGTAAATAAGCGCCTCCCCATTTCGTAAATCTAATCGATCCAGAAGAATATATATTCTCCACGGTCTACACACATCCGCTTTCTAATGGTGGCGATGGCAATGGTCACTACAATGATGCAGCGGCACGATCTGAATTTGGTAGACTCTATATAGTCGGGGCTACCATTCTCACGCATAGGTTATTCCATATTCGTTTCGAAGTGATACGTGCCGCTGCCGAGTTCCATGCGATGGAGGCCTTCCGTAGATTCTAACAATTTAATCTCTGGCGAATCGGTCAGCTCTTTTCCGCCTTCGCTTAGAACTTCTCCAGCTCTTGATGGCAGCTCGGCAATGGCAGTGACTCCTACAGGAATAGTGAATTCAAAAACACGCACATCACCGTTGATCGACCAGTTGGAAACGATTTCACCTCGAACCGATCGGTGAGAGGTTTTCACCCAATCGAGACCTGCTGGCATTTGTGGGCGCAACATGATGCGATTGAAACCAACCGCATCATCGGCACATTGGATGCCGCCGAGCCAGCGGAAATACCATGTTGAGATCGAGCCGAACATCGGGTGGTTGTGCGAGTATGTGGCTTCTTCTTTTTCCCAATGCTCCCAGAGTGTGGTCGCGCCGTTTTTCAGCATCCATTTCCATGAGGGAAACGCCTCACGATTCGCGAGGCCGTAAGCGAGGTCACTGCGTCCATGTTTCGAAAGTTGTTCGAGCATGATCCATGTTCCGTAGATCCCCGTCGTCAGGCACGGGCTGTCTTCGGTAGCTGTTAGATTGGCGACGAGTTGATCGAAAATCGCTTGGCGTGATTCCTCTGGCGCAGCACCAAAACCCAACGCGAAGGCTTGGGTGGATTGTGTGCGATCCGTGATCTTT
>JBILMI010000170.1:0-4901 GCA_044375585.1 Luteolibacter sp. | reverse complement strand
TTCAAATAACCAAGAACATGTGAAGCGAGTGTGCCGTAGGGATATTGTCGTTGTGGATTAATGCCAAGCGTGACTCCAGGGAATTCAAGGTTTCTCTCAGCGATGCGAGCGAATTCCTCGTATGTGAGATCAGATCGGTAAGTGAAAGGAACTAAGCCACGATGGGTGAGGTAATGTGTGCGGAGGGCTGAAGCGTTGTAGTTTTTGGCAAGACCAAGTTGTTGCAGTGGAATAATCGTTGATTCATTGACGATCTTTACGATGTTTATTTCTTTGGTTTTGCGCGGTAGGCCAGCTTCGGTGGTCAGACGTTGGAGTGTTGGGCTATCATCGTATTGCAAATTATAAGCGCTTACGATCTCGTCGAGATTGAACGTCACAACAAAGTTGCGAAGATTGCGGGCAAGTGGAATTCCATTTCTATCGGTAATTTCGCCTCGTATACCGGGTTCGCGGATCGTGACGGTGCGGTTGCCTGGAACGAGTGCTTGGAATTCGTTTTTTCGATTAATTTGGAATTCATGAAGTCTAGACAGCAAGGTCCCAAAACCGACCAATATAAGGGCGGTTAGAAGATAGAGTCTAAGTTTATATTTGGGTTCCATGCTAGTTTTGCCAGCGTTTTGACTTTATTGCATCAGGATAGATGGAGTAATCAAAAAGCTTAGCGACTCGGTAGAGAATCCAGAAAACGACTGGAGAGAGGGCCATGGTGAAAACGGAAGTATAAACCAATAGCCTCAGAACAGAACGCGTCATGGTGAAGTCTCCGCGGATGAAAGAAATTAGAATAAACTCGGCTGTTAGATAAATGAAAATGGCGATGCCTGAGAGGATAGCAGAGAAGTGCCATTTTCCTTGGCGAAAAATGGGATTGAGCCCCTGCATGAGAAATCCAACGGCTCCGAACAATATGATTGAGTAGCCAAAACGCAGAGACTCAACTGGCTGAGTGTAGACTTCGGGATCTGAAACGATAGGAGCTAAGTAGCAATGTGCGTCCCAGAGTATGCCGCCGATGAATGCTAATAAAAGCATGGTTGGCGTTGTCACGGTGACGGCGCAGCAGAGAAATACCAACTGCACGATCAAAAGTCGCGCATGACTTAGTCCAATAAATGCAGGCACAAACTGCTGCACCATGAAGGCGATGAGCAGAAGAATGACGGCGCTGAGATTGTAACGGAGCAAGCGGTTGAGTTTTATGGGGTTTCTGAAAGGACGACGAATACGGTTCCCAAGTCGCTGAGGTTTACAGCAGGCGCGACGAGGGCTTCCGAGTCGATCGGGCCTTTTTCAACCGAGAGTATCGTTCCAACGAGGATGTTGGGTTGAAAAATGCCACCACGACCGGTGGTAAAGACTCGCTGGCCAGTTTTTAGTGCTGCGTCTTTAGAGAGGAAACGAAGACGAAGATTTGGGTTATTATCAAAATTGCCACGTTGACCGCTGAGAATTCCTAACTCGGGTGTGCCTTCTACTCGCACGGATACTTGGCATTTTTCATCTGTGATGAGAAGTACGGATGAGCGATGCTCGTATGGGCGATCAATGAGACCGACCAGGCCATCATTGGAAAGAACTGAAAGTTGAACACCGATGCCGCGATCTTCACCCGCATCAATTTCCATGGTTTGCCACCAAGTCGTTGGATGACGACGAATGATTTGAGCTGCGACAACATCGAAGTTCGTGGCTTTTTTGAAATCTAAAGCGTGGCGTAATTCTTTGCTCTCTCGTTTGAGTGCATCAAACTGGGTTTCAATGATGCGAAGTCTTCCGATCTCACCATCGATGGCAGAGAGTTTGGTTTCGAGGGATTTTGAATGCTCCGTCTCATCTAGTAATTTTCTAGCTTTAGTTTCTAGCGCTGAACCTGCTGTTAGAGTTGGGCTGATGATTTTGAAATAATAAACTTGGATATCTCTAACAACTTTTTCACTTCTTGTTAAAGCCCACGTTGCTCCCGCGAGGAAGAGAAGTAGTGCAATAAGATTGAGCGGTTTCATGACCGGTGGGTCGGAAGCTGCAATTGTTAGAATGGCATAAGCCTAGGGCTCAGCGATCTGTGTTGGTTACGCGCTTGAGGAAGGCTATTTCCTGAAGAGCCTTGCCAGTTCCCTCTGCTACGGCACTGAGAGGATCTTCTGCGACGTGGACTGGTAGGCCAGTTTCTTCACGCAGCAAACGATCAAGGCCTTTGAGGAGGGCTCCTCCACCAGCGAGAACAATTCCGCGATCCACAAGGTCTGCAGCAAGCTCTGGAGGGCAACGTTCAAGGGTGGTGCGAACCGCATCAACGATCGTGTTTAGCGGATCTGACATCGCCTCACGGATTTCCTGGGAGGTGATAGTGATGGTTTTCGGAAGTCCCGCAACGAGGTCGCGACCTTTGACTTCCATGGTCATTTCTTTGGGAAGAGCTGCGGCTGAACCAATACGAATTTTGATATCCTCTGAAGTGCGCTCACCGATCATAAGGTTGTATGCGCGTTTCATGTATTGGATGATGGCTTCATCAAGTTCGTCTCCAGCGGTGCGCACTGAGCGTGCGTAAACTATTCCTGATAGAGAAATGAGTGCCACTTCTGTCGTGCCGCCGCCGATGTCGACAATCATGTTTCCAGATGCTTCTTGAACCGGAAGGCCGACACCGATCGCAGCGGCCATAGGTTCTTCGATGAGATAAACTTCGCGTGCACCAGCTTGTTCAGCGGATTCGCGAACCGCGCGACGTTCCACTTCGGTGATGCCAGATGGGATAGCAATGAGAACACGTGGGTTGTTACGACGTCCTTTGTTCACTTTACGAATGAAGTGGCGAAGCATGGCTTGCGTCACTTCGAAGTCGGCGATGACACCATCTTTGAGAGGGCGAATCGCGACGATGTTACCAGGCGTCCTACCAAGCATGCGTTTTGCGTCATCACCGACGGCTAGAACTTCGTTGGTTCCAGCTTTGACTGCGACGACTGAGGGCTCACGGAGGACGATGCCGTGATCTTTAACGTTGATGAGAGTGTTGGCGGTTCCGAGGTCGATTCCGATATCACTGGAAAACAAGTTTCCAAAAAGTTTTTTAAACATATGTTTATTAAAAAAGATAAAGTTTTAAAATTTAGAGAGTTAAGTTTGAGGAAAGCTGACGCCTAAAGGATATATTGCCATTTTTCCTCTAATTTTTTAAAATTACGAGAAATGCCATGGCTTCAGTGGGCGGAAGACCGCAAACATCTTAGGCAAGCCGCAATGCGTCAAGTCGGAATCCTTGTTCCACGCAATTGTTTCCAATGTTCCACGCTCTAGGTTGGGGGTGCCGTGGCGGCGAGCGATTATCGACCCTCAGCCAGGCGATCGGCCAGCATTACAGGAAGTCCTGCTGCGATGATTTTTTGTTGGGTTGTGGCTATATCGTATTCGATTCTGCGAAAAACGATGATCTGACTCGTGTCGTCATAGATTACGTAGCAGGCGCGGGGATCTCCATCGCGTGGTTGACCTACTGAGCCTACATTGATGAAATATTTAGCGTTGGACTCGATCTTGATCGAGTCTGTGGCTACCTCGCGTACTTTATCAGTTTTTACATAAACTCTGGGAACGTGGGTGTGTCCGTGGAAGCAGATTTGGGTAAATTGGTAGGAGAAATTTGCCATCGCGTCGAAGCGATTGGTGACATAGTTCCAGTTGACTGGTTGATCTAAGGTGCTGTGGACGATGCTATAGTCAGAGACTTGGCGCACCAAGCGCAGGCGCTTTAGCCAAAGGCGTTGATCATCATCGAGTTGTTCCCGGGTCCATTGTAGCGCGAACGCAGCGACTGGATTCATGTTTTCCAAGGAGTGGTTTTCTGATGCGTCAGCATCGTGATTTCCCTTAACCGTCGGACAATTCATCTCACGGATGATGTTTAAACAGGCAGATGGATCGGCGTTGTAACCGACGACATCGCCTAGGCAGACGTATTCAGTGACGCCTTGTAGCTTGGCGTCAGCCATGACAGCTTCAAGAGCTTCAAGATTAGCGTGAATATCACCGAAGATTGCTGTCCGCATTATTGAGAAAGGTTCATAAAGAGAAACGGAGTTTTGACAGTGGAGCAGTCAGTGTCCAGACGAATTGAGTAGATATGGGGGGGATGGTTTTTATATCGCTGAGCCTGATAAGCGAGCAGATGTTTCAGCATCGATAGCTTCGCAGAGGCGATAACCTTCGCCTTGTGGGGGTAGTGACATGATGAAGGCATCGCGTTCGAAGGAGGACGGAAAATCCAATCCAATCAAGGCGCGGCCGATGCGTTCACCGGATTGGCGGTAATTGAAGTAACTGAGGTTTTCATTTCCGGTGAGTTGTTTGGCTAGGAAATCGTGGAGAGCGCCATGGCGTTCATAGAAGTCGAGCCTCAGGAAGGCGGGGTGAGAGAGGAGATCGCTGCGAAGGGGGATGGCGCGGAAATTAACATCGGTGGCGCCAGTGATGTCCTGCCAGGTGTAGCCATTTTCATCCAGTTTCGCTGAGATGGCTTCGATAGTTTCAAGTTTTTCGGCAGCGAGGGAAAAGATCGGCCAAGCGACTTTTGAGTCGATTTTTCCGTATTGGAAATCGGTGATATCAACTTGTGAAAAGCATGATTCTAACAGTTTAAGCATCGTTCCAGGTGTTTCTGGAATATGCACACGGATGGTTCGGTTGAATAGGGATGCTGCGCCTTCGGACTGAGCGATGCGACCAATTTGGAGGAAGTCGATATTTGCTCCACATAGGATGACGACCACTTTCTTTCCGCTGAGATCTTCTTTTTCTTTAAGCGCAGCAGCCAAGCCCATTGCGCCGGAAGGTTCGGAAATAGATCTTAATCCATCCCATAGAGTGCGAATGGGCTTGGCTGCTGCGCTTAAAGA
>JBILMI010000169.1:0-4917 GCA_044375585.1 Luteolibacter sp. | reverse complement strand
CAAGACACCAGCTAAATAGTGAGGAGCTAAATATTTCCAGTCTACATGACCCGTATACTTCTCCAATTTCTCGACTGTAGTGGAGGTATCTTCGCCCAAAATTGCGTATTTTAATTTCTCAGGCTTATTCGATTCATCTGAAACCATGTGCTCACCTAACTAGGTCATCGTAAAATGTTCAAGACCCTTGATCAAAATTCATCCAATCAAAGCAGCTTAGGCATTTTTGGGTTTTCCAAATCAATAAAGCCACACATAACCAAGAATATCGGAAACAACCGATGTGATAAGAATCGCCATGATCGAGCTATTCAAAAGCTCAGGATTGGAGGCGTAGGCCAAATTGGTGATGAATATTTCATGACACCTAAATTACATGCGATTCAAATATTGTACAAACGATTTCATGCATCAATTTTCTAAAATTAATATTCTTGGCTACACGAATTATAAAATGAGCAACAAGAGTGGACGTTGCGCGGTAAGCGATCAATATTTCGCCTCTAATTCATCGAGATAGCCATCAAACACGCATGATTCCCGGCCAACGCTATATTTCCACCTCTGAACCCAATCTCGGTCTCGGCCATGTCCTCTCTGAAGATAATGGTCTCATCGAAATCTGTTTTCCTTCCGCTGAGGATACTCGCACCTACTCAGTAGCAAGCGCTCCACTCGTACGTGTTCGCTTCGGGCCAGGAGATGAAATCGCCGATCATAAAAAAAATGAGCTCACGGTGGAATCGGTCACTGAAGAACAAGGACTCCTCACCTATCACGGCCAGGGGAAATCCATCCATGAATCCGACCTACTCGATACACTATCTTTTATCCGACCCGAGAAGCGCTTGCTCGCCGGACTCACCGATCATCCCCGCGATTTTGATCAACGCCTCGAAGCACTCCGCTGGAACGCAGCGATCCGCCGCTCTCCTGCCCGCGGCTACACTGGCGCACGCATTGATCTTATCCCCCACCAACTCTCCATTGTCGCAGAAACTGCCAACCGCCTTTTCCCACGCGTTCTTCTTGCCGATGAGGTTGGCCTCGGAAAAACGATCGAGGCCTGCTTAATTTTACATCGCTTATACCTGACAGGTCGTGCTAACCGAATTCTCATACTTGTTCCAGAACCACTCGTTCACCAATGGTTCGTCGAGCTTCTGCGCCGCTTCAACCTACTCTTCGCTATCTTCGATGAGGAGCGTTGCCAATCCATCTGCGCCCATGACGCATCTGCAAATCCCTTTTCTGATTCTCAACTTATCCTGTGCTCCACGGTTTTTTTGTCAGAAAATTCAGAACGTTCCAACCAGGCACGCAGCGCTGGATTCGATCTTCTCATCGTCGATGAAGCACATCACCTCGAGTGGTCACCTGAAGTAGCATCGCCTGCTTACCTAGCGGTCGAGAGTCTCTCCAAAGAAATTCCCGCTCTACTACTTTTAACTGCCACACCTCAACAACTTGGTCCAGAAGGTCACTTTGCACGTCTTCGCTTACTCGACCCCGCACGCTATTCGAGCTTGGAAGAATTTCTGATTGAGACCAAATCCTACACTCCACTCGCCACGGCGATTGAACTACTCAGCCAAGGAAAGATCCCTGAAAACCTATCAGACTTCACCAAGAGTTCACCGAGCGCAGAGAAATACTTAGTCGCAGTTCTGAAGGGGGATGCAAGCGCACGCCAAGCACTGATCTCTGAACTCATCGACTCCTTCGGAACCGGACGTGTATTATTCCGAAATACTCGAGAACGCCTCACAGGTTTTCCTAAACGCATCCCCCTGCTCCATGCTTTAGATAAAGGAAATTCTCCTTACAGTTGGCTCGCTAATCTTCTTCGTGAACTTCCTCTCAACGATAAAATCCTACTCATCACCAACTCGCCCGAAGCAGCTATCACCATTCAGGAAAAGCTACTCAAAGAAATCCATGTCGATACCGCACTCTTCCATGAAGACCTCTCCATGCTACAGCGCGACCGTAATGCTGCCTACTTCCAAGAACCCGAGGGCGCTCGTATCCTGATCTGTTCTGAAATCGGCTCCGAAGGAAGAAACTTTCAGTTCGCAAGACATCTCGTTCTGTTCGGTCTTCCACGCGATCCCGAAGTCCTTGAACAACGTATTGGTCGTCTTGATCGCATTGGACAAACGGGCGATATACAAATTCACATTCCCTACGGAAAGGATAGTCGCTCCGAACTACAAGCACGTTGGCTTCACGAAGCGCTCGATGTATTTTCAGAACCACTCAAAGGAGCCACCACACTTGCCACGGAACTACTTCCTGAACTCGATGCGCTTGCCGATGCAAAATACACATCGAAGCCGTTTCAGGATTTCATGAAGCGCTCGGTGAAATTCAAAGCGGAAGTCAGGCATCAACTCAGCACCGGTCACGACCTTTTATTAGAACTCGGAGCACCTCCTGCTTATCAGTCCGTTGAATTACTCGAAGCTATTGAAACAGTCGACGAAGACGCGCGCTTTGAACGCTTCACGCTCAGGCTTTTTGATTTCCTCGGACTAGACGTCTCGGATCTCTCCAAACGTGCCTTTCTTTTCAAACACGGCCATCGTCATTCCGAGGCATTCGCCGACATTGGAGATGACGGCTTGTCCGTGACTTTTGATCGAACCACTGCCTTGTCAAGGGAGGACCTTTCTTTCCTGACTTTCGATCATCCGTTGTTCCGAGATGCAATCAGCCAATTACTTGATGGTAACTCTGGTAATGCAACGTATGCAAAACTCCCATCCACCACAGGCAAAAGTATCCTTCTCGAATGCGCTTTTGTGTTAGAGGTTATTGCTCCAGCCCGTTTGCACCTTGATCGCTTCCTCCCCCCTACTCTTTTGCGGGTCATCGTCGATCATACCGGAAAAGCACAAACGAAAGCGCCACCTGCACAATTGCTACAGCCAGGTGACCCACGCCGTATTGTCGCTCAAGAGTCATTTAAAACCCAACTCTTTCCGAAAATGTTAGAAGCAGCAAAAGATGTCGCAAACCGCGCCAGCACCAAACCCATCGAAGCCGCCATCGATCTTGCAAAAAAAACTCTGGAGACCCAAATCTCACGACTCAACAATCTCGCTTTGCGAAATCCGAATATATCGAAATCCGAGATCAAACATCTAGAAGACACTCTCAAAGAAACTACCGAGGTCCTAGCGAAAGCCCGTATCCGATTAGATTCACTGAGGCTGATTTATTGTAGTTGAATCGCAGATTCCTCGTCAGTAGGGCGGCATCGTCCTACCTAGATTTTACCCGTGGCTCGACTTGCTTAGGTGAACTTTTTACTTCCTCTGCCAAAACTTGAATCGCCTCCATTAACTGAGGATCACTATTTTTCACTTCATCCTCAGGCATCATCGGCACGAGCACATCCGGAACAGCTCCATTTAATTCCAGATCCCTACCGGTCTTTACATGGAACCATCCACGAAATGGCATCTGCAATGTTCCTACCTCAGGAATATCTACATCAACTGCAGAAATAACGCCTCCGTTGGTAGGCATACCTACTAGTTTACCGCGCCCTAATTGCTTGAATGCATGACAAAAAATTTCTGCGTTTGAAAATGTATTACTGTTTGAGATGACGACCATAGAACCATTCCACGCAGGGCTTACTCTACGATCCGTAGGGTAACCACGAGATCCATTGCGCGGGATTGTAAACGTATGCACAGGCTGGCAAAACAAAGCCAATAGCTCGTCTGCTATTCTACCCCCCGCATTATCTCTGAGATCAAGAATGATCCCTTTTCCCGTAGTCGATGCACGATATACCTCCAACGATAGGCGCTCAAGATCTTCTGATTTCATTTTTAAAAATGGCAAATAAACCAAGTCATGAGCCTTTGCCGCTGATTTAGCTTCTAACTCCATTTGCCTTCGATCGAAACCACGAATCGTTTCGTAAGAGACAGGCACCAGATCCAAAGTGCGAGACTTCCCATCTTTACCTTCAACCACCAAAGGAATCACCTGACCTATGGCTCCATTAAAAAAATTCGTTAACGATGTTTTAGCGTCGACATAATGACCGTTAATTCTGCTCACGATTTCACCTGCAACAGGAGCTCCATCAACCCTTGCGATCGGTGATTCGGCAATGACACGCTTAATAACAAGAGGACCATCCCATGAACTTTCGAACTCCAAGCCGGGATGTGCTGTAACATGATCCAACTTTTCTGTCTTTTTAATCATATCCCAAGGTGTGTAATGAAAAGTCAGATGCGAAGCATTCAACTCTCCTAACATCATTGCGATAACACGATCGAATTCCCTGCCGTCTTTTGATTCACTGGCCACATTCTCATACTTTTCGAGTATAGCGCTCCAATCTTTGCCGTTCATCGATTCGTCATAGAATCGTTCAACCAGAGTTCTCCAAATTTTCCTGAAGCCCAATCTCAGGCGAGAAGAACGTTCTTGCTCAATATTCAACGAGAAGTCGTATGCATAAAGTTCATCTCCATCATACACCACAGGCACCCGATTATTTCTCCAATACGTTTTTCCTTTTGCGCTTCGACCTACAGCAATACCGCGGAAATCTGAAAATACCTGTCTCTTACTATCATGCAGACGAAAGGAATAAACTTTTTCATCATTCACGTCATCATTCTGAAATAAAAGTGACTTAGAATCTTCAGACCAAACTACCTGTTTCAAATCCGACACATCCATTTCGACCCGCCTGATTGACGCTGCCATTTCCTCTAAAACGGATTCCTCCTTCACTCGATTCACAAGCGCATCAGGAACATCAATCAGCCACATTCTCATCTTTTGATCTCGGTCTCGACGCCCCAAGAAAACAATACTCCTCCCATCAGGAGACCACTTTGGATTACCCTCATAATCAGGATGCCTTGTTAGATTAAAAGGATC
>JBILMI010000168.1:0-4926 GCA_044375585.1 Luteolibacter sp. | reverse complement strand
CTATCTGAAGTATCTGGCACCAGTTATTCCGCAGATCTTATTGCTTCATGGGAAGTGGATTGGTTCGGAAAAAATCGCTCAAGCGTCGAAGCTGCATCTGCGCAAATCGGTGCAGCAGGCGAAAACTTTCATTCGGTACAAGCCTCACTCGCCGCAGAAATTGCCACGGCCTACACCAGCATCCGCGCCAATGAAACACGCATGGCTGTGCTCCGCGACATCGTCAAAAGCCGGGAGCAAACAGCTAAACTCGCAACCTGGCGGCAGCAGGCCGGCGAGACAGATTCACTCGAATCTAGCCAAGCACAGAGCAGTCTCGAACAAGCGCGTGCTGGCATCCCTGCACTTGAACAAGCCATCGGTCAGGGAAAAAACCTGTTATCATTGCTCTGTGGTCGTGAACCGGGCGCTCTTGATTCCGTTCTAAAATCGGGCAAATCTACTATTCCTAATCCTTCCCCCAGCCTAGCGATAGGCATCCCGGCAGACACCATTCGCCAGCGTCCAGATGTTCGTCTTGCAGGTTGGCAGCTTGTCGCAGCCGTAGCCAGCAAGCACGCAGCCGAGGCGGATCGCCTACCCTCTCTGAATCTAACAGGTAATATTGGTATCAACGCGCTCAGTGCCGGAAAAATATTTAATCCTCAAACAACCGGAGCCGGCATCATTGCTGGTATCACTGGTCCGATTTTTGATGCAGGTCGTATCCGCTCTAACATTGAAGCCCTTGGCGAATCTCAAGAACAAGCCGTGCAAACCTATCGCTCCGCCGTTCTAACAGGACTTTCCGAGGTGGAGGACGCGCTCATTGCCTGCCGCCGCTCTGCTGAACGCCGTGAAACACTTGAAAAAGCCACTCGCCTTGCCCGCGAATCCGATCAACTCGCCCGCCAGCGCTACGAAGCTGGTGAAATCGATTTTCTTGCCGTGCTGGATTCCCAGCGCACATTACTTGGTCTTGAAGATAGCCTCATTTCATCTCAAACGGACCGAACCACAGCTTATATCCGCCTGTATCAGGCACTTGGCGGTGGTTGGTCGTCCGCAAGCTAAAGACTCACATCCCCTTTATTTTTTCCTCATGCAAAAACCAAAACCGAATGAAGACCTCGCTGAAATCGTCCGCGCTAGCGCGTCAAAACCGGTGCGTAAAAACCTGATTTTATTGATAGCAATCACCGTCCTTGGCGGCGTGGTCTGGTATTTTTTCAATCGCTCGAGTGACTCTGATGGGAAACCTGAATTCGTCACCGACACCGTAAAGCGTGGTCGCATCTCACTCATCGTCACTGCCGCCGGTAATCTCGCGCCAACCAACCAAGTGATCATCGGTAGTGTGCTCTCCGGCACCATCGATGAACTCTATGTGGACACCAACGATAAGGTTAAAAAAGATCAACCCCTCGCCAAGCTCGATACCTCTAAGCTCGAACAACAAACCGAACGCAGCCGCGCTTTACGGCTCGCCGCAAAAGCACGGGTCACGCAAGTGGAAGCCACTCTTAATGAAAATAAAGCATCCCTCGCCCGGCAGGAGGAACTCCTCAAACTAAGTGAAGGAAAAACCCCATCACGCGCCACCATGGAAACCTCACGTGCCACCGTCGCTCGCACCGAGGCTGATCTTGAAAGCGCTAAGGCAGCAGTCGCCGGAGCCGAAGCTGATGTTCGCGCCTTTGAAAGCGATCTTGAAAAAGCCATCATCTGCTCACCTGTAGACGGCGTTGTCCTTTCCCGTTCGATCGAGGTCGGACAAACCGTCGCCGCATCATTCACGGCTCCCACCCTTTTCACCATCGCGGAGGACTTGAAGAAAATGGAATTGTTAGTCTCTGTGTCAGAGGCTGACATTGGCCGTGTCGAAGTAGGCCAGACAGCCACGTTCAGTGTCGATGCTTGGCCGACGCGCTCCTACACCGCCACATTAAAAAAAGTCGCATTCGGATCAGCAAACAACAACATGACGAGCACTGGTGGATCTAACAATAATGGTAACGACTCAGCTGCGACCACCGGGATCGTGACCTATAGCACCGAGCTTGACGTCGCCAACGACGACCTCTCACTGCGTCCCGGCATGACGGCTTCCGTAGATATCGCCATCGAAGACAAAAAAGACATCATGGTGGTTCCCAACACGGCACTAAGGTTTAATCCGGAGGTCGCCGCAGCCATCGGCAAGCCTAGCAAAAGCAAGCAAACGATCGTCGAGACTCTAATGCCTGGTCGCAATCGCTGGCGCAGCCCTTCTGCGCCCAAGAGCGGTGCGCGAACCGAAGAGCCGCATGTTTGGATATTGAAAAATGGAAAGCCTGAGATGGTGATTGTGAAAACTGGCATCACCGACGGATTACGGACCGAAATCACCGGAGACTCACTTTCCGAAGGCGTGCCGATCATCGTCAGCATCAAGCCCCTTGAAAAAGCCAAATGACCACGGAAACCCTCATCAAGTTACGCGGTCTTACCAAGGTCTACGGCACTGGAGACGCCTCGTTCCACGCTCTTCGCGGCGTGGATCTGGATATCCGCCGTGGCGAGTTTCTTGCGGTGATGGGTCCCAGCGGGTCTGGAAAATCTACATTGATGAATCTGTTAGGCTGCCTAGATAGCCCAACCTCCGGCTCTTATAACTTCAAAGGGATCGAGGTGGAAACGCTAAACAAAGACCAGCGCTCGTTGATCCGCCGCCATGCTCTGGGTTTCATCTTCCAGGGTTTCAATTTGCTTGCTCGCACCTCGGCCTTGGAAAACGTCGAGCTCCCGCTTCTCTATCGCGGCTATTCCCGCAAAGAACGCCACGATCTTGCGCGCGATGCGCTCATCCGCGTCGGCCTGATCAACAAAGAACGCAATACGCCCGCCGAACTCTCTGGTGGCCAGCAACAACGCGTCGCTATCGCCCGCGCCATTGTCACTAATCCAGATACGCTGTTTGCCGACGAGCCTACCGGAAATCTCGATTCGAAAACTACCCACGAGATCATGGAACTGTTAGATCAACTCAACACAGAACACGGCATCTCGATCATCATGGTCACCCACGAAGAAGATGTTGCCTCCCATGCAAAACGTATTATCCATGTCATTGACGGCTTGATCTCCGAGGATTCCACCCATCGCACTACCGTGCACTGATTTATGTTTTTCAACGCTCTGCTCATAGCCATTCGCGAGATTCGTCGTAACCTAACACGTTCGTTTCTAACAGTTATCGGGATCGTTATTGGCGTTGCTGCCGTCATCACCATGGTCACGCTCGGTCGCGGCGCGACGGCGAGCATCAAGGACCAGATTTCTAAAATGGGCAGCAATCTGCTCATCGTCCGTCCCGGCGAGGGCTGGGCTTCGTGGGGTGCCCCACAGTTCAGCATGGCCGATGTGGATGCTATCCGCGATCAGGTTCCCGGCATCTCCGGCATCGCCCCTCTCGTCCGCACTATTGTTCCCGCCGTCTATCAAGAAAACGATCGCTCCACTGATGTGCAAGGCACCACTGCCAGCTATTTCGCTATCGCGAACTGGAATATCGCGCTTGGCAGATTCTTTACTGAACAGGAGGTGAAAGAGGCCGCTCCAGTCTGCGTCATCGGGGAAACCATTCGCAAAGAGCTTTTTGGCGAAGGAGTGGATCCCATCGGGTGTAAAATCCGCGCGAAGTCGATTTCCTTCGAAGTCGTAGGCGTTACCGCTCCCAAGGGACAGGGCGGCATGGCTGATGATCTAGACGACAATATTATCACGCCTTATACCACCGTTCAGCTCCGCCTAATAGGGCGCGGCGACGGACGAAATATCAATCAAATCATGGTCTCCGGGATGGACGGTTATCCAGGCGCCAACATCGTCGCCGATGTCAGCGCGCTGATGCGTGAGCGCCGAGGTATCCGTCAGAACGAGCAAGACAACTTCAATGTCTTCGATTCTCAGCAACTCGCGGATGTTGTCAGCTCAAGTACTCAGGTGATGACTTCATTGTTGTCTTGGGTCGCCGGTGTCAGCTTGCTCGTTGGCGGTATTGGCATCATGAACATCATGCTCGTTTCCGTAACCGAGCGCACTCGTGAGATTGGCATCCGCCTCGCTATCGGCGCGCGCGCGCGCGAGGTGCTGCTACAATTTCTCGTAGAGGCGGTTACTCTTTCCTGCATCGGCGGCATTTCAGGCATCATCCTCGCTTATGGAGTCTGTATCATGTTTGTAAAAGAAGTCGGAGCACCTTTTATCTTCGATCCTAAAATCAATATCATCGCCTTCGTCTTTTCTGCAGCCATAGGCATTGTTTTCGGCTTCATGCCAGCTCGCCGCGCAGCAGGACTCGATCCCATAGACGCACTCCGTCACGAGTGAGTGGCTTGGAATTTTTTAGCACTCAAAAATCGTAGCGACATCAAGCTACCAAACACGAGCAGGACGATGGATATGGATTCGCGGAATTGGCAGGCAGCGTTTTAAGCCTAAGCATTTTGTCATTCTTAATCCATCTCAAGCACCTCAAAAATATCTGAAAACACAACTTCCCCTCCCCAAGAAATTCGGGCTTTGGTTTCGCCTGCTATGAGAGTTCCAGGATGAACACCGCCGTTAAGTGTGGCACGTGCGGCGTAGATGATTCTGCCGTCTTTCTTTCTGCCCATGGGAATCATTTTAGAAGAAGCTTTATCCCATTTTTTCCATGTGCCTTTGCCGATCCATACTTGAAAGTTAGGCAATTGGAGTTCGCTCTGGCCCACAGGAAAATTTCCACCGACCCATTCAAAATTGTATTTACCTATAACATCCTCTCCATTGTGGTGGATGCGAGCAAGGTAGAGATTTCTGCCATCTCGTTCTTTTCCACAGAGTTTCGCTCGTTTGATCATTTCCTCTTTTGTCAGAACCGCCCAGCCAATGATTTCCATTTTGCCTTGGATGACGAGATTGAGT
>JBILMI010000030.1:0-18358 GCA_044375585.1 Luteolibacter sp. | reverse complement strand
CTTTGGGGCACCGCTTGCTTGTTCTCACATCCACGCTACTCGCAGGGTGCAGGCACCTCGCCAAACGCAGATGTTTTTGCCTACGGCGCAGCTCAAGTCAAAGCTGCCATGGACGGCACTTTGAAACTCGGCGGCGAAGGCTACACCTTCTGGGGTGGCCGTGAAGGTTACTCAACCCTTCTCAATACCGATATGAAACGCGAGCTCGATAACCTCGCGAACCTGCTCCACCTCGCCGTGGACTATGCGAAAAAAATCGGCTTCAAAGGCCAGTTCTACATCGAGCCAAAACCACGCGAGCCCTCCACTCACCAATACGATTCCGACTCCGCTGCCTGCCTCAACTTCCTCCGTCAGTACGGTCTTATGGATCACTTCAAGCTGAACCTGGAAACCAACCACGCAACTCTCGCCGGCCACACGATGCTTCACGAGATGACCGTCGCCATCGATGCAAACGCACTCGGTTCTGTCGATGCGAACCAAGGCGATGAACTCATCGGCTGGGATACCGACCAATTCCCAACGGACATCTACCTCACCACCGAGATCATGTTGAAAGTCTTGGAAATGGGTGGATTTACCACGGGTGGCCTAAATTTCGATGCGAAACGCCGCCGCGAATCCCACGAGCCTTCCGATCTTTTCCACGCCCACATCGGCGGCATGGATGCCTTCGCTCGCGGCCTCAAAATCGCAGCAGCCATTCGTGAAGACGGCAGACTCCAAGAGTTCGTCACCAATCGCTATAAATCCTGGACCACCGGCATCGGTGCAAAAATTTCTAACAAGCAAATCAGCATGGAAGAAGTCAGCGCCTACGCCCTCTCCAACGGAGAACCAACCCTCGATTCAGGTCGTCAAGAAATGCTCGAGAATTTGGTCAACGAATTCATCTGATCTAAAATCCCGGAGAGCCGCGCCGCTGGCCAGCTTATCTCGGATCCTAATGGAAGCTTAACTCGTAGCGGCGATCTTCTGGCGGCCCCGATAAGTCGGGGGTCGCCATCTTCTTCTTAGCATCCACCGTAGCTGCCCCGACACGTCGGGGCAGCTACGCTACGACGGACAAGTTTTTGATTTGTTAAGAATTCCACATCCTCATCCAACGGACTACTTACTCCCAGCCCGTGACTCATCGAAACGTGTAGATAAATCTCCGTCGTGGTTATATCTTCGTGACCTACCAGTTCTTGGATGGTTCTGAGATCCGTCCCATTTTCTAACAAATGCGTCGCGAAGGAATGCCGTAACGCATGACTCGTCACTCGCTTCTCAATTCCCGCCGCTCGTTTGATCGCCACGTTATACACTTTGTCATGCAGATGATGACGTCTTCTGATTCCAGTCTCCGGATCGACCGAAAGCTGTTTCGCCGGAAGTAACCAAAACCACTCGCCCTAGTTTTATTGACGATTGACGATTGATGATTGTTGATTTTTAATTTTTGATCTTAGAGGACAGCGATTCGCTATCGGCGGTTCTTGTGCTTGATATAAAAATTGCAATTAACTCGCCACATTCTTTGATGGCGCTAGAAGTTAACGCTTCTTCAGCAAGTCGCTTGCGCGAAATGATTTTCAGCCAAATCACTGTTTCTCGCAGTTCTTTCAGTGAGATTTTCATCTTGTGAATGAAGTCTTTTCTCGATTCCGCGCTGCGAGCCTCGCCGTAATTAGGTGCCGGTGAAGTGCCGGAGCGTATTAACTGACCTGCGATGTGGTTACCTGCCTTGGAATTGGGCAGAGCCTCGACCACGCCAATTACCATCACAGCAAAATCTATCAGCCTATCTTCAAGTTCTTGAGGTTTCATATTCTTCTCTTCAAATCAAAAATAAAAAATTAACAATCATCAAAGCTGGGTGAGCACTAGCGAACTTTTAAAGATGACGAAGTCCTCACTGCTTGGACGGAGTGAAACGGAGTCAATCGTCAATAAAACCGGATGATCTAACACTTCCATCACCTCTTGCTCATCTTTGGCAAACAATGAGTAACGCGCCGCCCACGCCCCGTAACATTGCTTGGTTCTCAAGGATAAACCCCGCCTAGAACAAGCCGACCTCACCGCAGCCCGAACGCGCTCAGCCAAACTCCGGTGATCCGCTCCAGTCTCCGCACAGGCATCCAACCATTTCAGATACCATTGAATCGCGTCGCCCCATTGCTCAAGTTGCCAAGTCTCGCGCGGTCTGTCCTCACGTAAAACCTCGCTGCGCCAAAATGCTTTTGCAGCATCGCGACCTGCCTCCAATTCGTTGCGGAGACGGAAATTTTCAAACCATTCCAGCACAAGGAGAAATCCAGATCGCTCTCGATCATTCAAACCACGGAATTCAGAAAGATCCTTTCTCCAACAGCATCGCGTTTTGGGGGTAGACATATAACCTTAGAAACAGCTTTTGCCGTTTCAGTCAACCGAAAAGTGTTCATAAGAACATATATGTAAATCTATCCCAAAAAACGCATAAGCCGCAAAACGCATCCATAAAAAACAAGGGTACTATCAGCAAAGGAAGTTTTGGAAAAATTATCCGTCTAGGATTTCCTGATAGTACCTACTCAACCTAACAAATTCCTTGTCGTTATTGAGAAACTTGGATTGGATCTAGAAGTTAACCCCGCCTGATATACCCACGTGGGACTCTACTAATAAATACTGTTCTGCCGGAGATGAAGACGATGCACCCGCACTTCCAGCTCATATTACTCTCGTTGATGCCCTTTGCATCATTGGCGTGCGCGGACAAACATTCTGGAGATCGCCCAATCAATCGGACCAGTATCGACGAGAACTACAATCCACGATTCCGCAATGAATCCGGTTTACTATCCGGAGATCGCGCAGTCACAAGGGACGTTATTAGTGTCACGCCCTCCGGAATGTCACAGCGCGAGTGAGGTTCTCGATCAAATAAAAACGAAGCAGAACAAGCCGTGAGTGGCAACCGGCGACAACGTCTTTATTTGAATCCGGGCTTCCCTCCGCCGGTGCCACCACTCTACGTTAGCGGAAAATGAAGATCGCACTGATACTCACGATAGTTTTCTCCGCGGCGAGTTGCTATCCACTTCCATCACCAACGTATTCCGTCAGCCGATACGGCTTGGATGCCACACTGGTGGATGCCGCGAGTGGCGAACCGTTGCGTCGGAAGGAGGCAACCATCGTCATTGGTAGTTCTAGGTTTGACCAACGGACCTCCAGCAATGGCAAGGTCAGGGTATCGGCTCTGAAGAATCGCTACTGGACCTGGTTGGGAGGCCCTGCACAGGCAAGCGTTCCTTCAGCGGCCGTTGTCATTGAGGCTTATGGATTTGAGTCCAGGCGTATCGACTGGTCAATGTTCGACAAGGCACACCTACCGACTGAAGATGGCCGAATCCAAGCTGGCCGAGTAGCAATGAAGAACCGCTAACAAGACGTCACTCCTAACGCCTGACCCGCCTCCAGTTCCAGCATTCATGACCACTACCACCTCAACTCCGTGTTCCAACCTCGCCCCCAGTCAGGCGTAGGAGGACTCGACGTTCGGTGAAAATAGAAAAGACACCTTGAAAACTCCGCGGAATCAAAAGAGCGCAGATTATCTTTCCCTGATTGCCCTCGGACAGATCAAAGATTTTAAGATCACGGGTTCTGAGGCCGGGTTCATCCAGAAGATTCACGCCATTCGGAATAAATGCCTCCGTGATTTCACTGTCGACGATGTCCGAGTATGTTTGGTACAGAACATTGGTGTAGTTTACCTTGTTCAGAAGGCTCTCGGCTTTTTGGAGACTAATCCTTGGATCGAGGCCGAACACTACGAGGGAGATCTCCTGAATACCTGCATCGATATTCCAGATGATTACTGGAAGGAACAGAAAGATAATATAGAACGCATGCGGACCATTCTACAGGCCGCGAACGAGCAAATCGCGAGGGGCAAGTTCTCGGCGGGGAGGCAGGACATCCGTGATTTGTCGCGAGGTTTTCGTAAGTTCGAACTAGACACCGAACAAATCATGGATGTCAACCGCCCATAAGCTTTTCAATTTCAATCCATTTTCACTGCAATGACGCGGTGACATCACATCAAACGTTAGCGTAAAGAATGAAGACTTGGCTGCTTATATTTCCCGCGTTTGCGTTCTCCGCGTGTGCCACATCAAGTCAACCCAAGGCACCTCCACCGAAAGCCGCATACTTGAAGATGGCGAATCAATCGTTCGTCAATCCAAGTGATGGCGTGACCTTCCGTTTGTCTCTCGGCAAGAATCTCAACCAAGATACTGGAGGCATCACCCCGATTCCCAAAGGGATTACAGGGGAGCGCCAAGCCACAGCATCTTTTTACACCATTGAGGATGGTGGGGGCGCTGGTTATGGGAGCGCTGAGAGTTCGATTGCAGAAGGATTTCAGCACTTAATTGATCATCTTAAGGTTCAACATGAGCCGACTAGCGGGAAGATTCTCGTGACGGAAGACACCTCGGACGCACTTCCATGCAAACGATACATCCTTTTCACCCCAACCCATCCCGGATACATTGTTGATTACCTTGCACCGCACTACGAAATCAACTTAGAGGAGCAGGGCTTCCCTACGTCGCCGCCCGAGGTGATCTTGTTGCCCGATGATCGAGCATGGGTCGAAGGCAAGATCATTCCCATTTCACGAATACCCAAGAGTAAGCATCCCTTCTCACTCGGAGGATAAAAGTCGCTAACAAGACGTCACTCCTAACGCCTGACCCGCCTCCAGTGCCAGCCGCCATGACCACTACAACCTCAACCCCGTGTTCCATCCTCGCCCCCGGTCAGGCGTAGGAGGACTCGACGTTCGCTTAGAAATACAGAATAAACTGCCAGGCATACAGTTAACTTATGGATGCTTTTTTGCGGTGGCAGGTTGTCGTCGTGGATATGACGAAAGAATATAAACAAAGGGATTCAGAGGAAAAAAGGGGTGGTTACCTCTGGAGTTGGCGGAGATGAAAACGGGGCGAAGGTTGGGGCAGATTCGGCAGGCTAGAGTCACGCTCGGATCACGCTAGGGTGAGGTGTCGCATCTTAACATTTGTATTGATTCCGTGAGCGGAGCCAGCGCTCTAAAGGCATGATTATTCTTCCTCTGTTCCGCCGAGGGTCACGTTGATGTTGTATTTATTTTGAAGGTGAGCGTGAGCTTTGCTTGCTTGTTCAGCCTTGGGGTAGCGCTTACAGGTTAGCTGGAAAGTGCGGATCGCTTTTTCTTTTTGGTTAGCCTCTTCGTAGGTGAAGCCGATTTGGAGAGTGGCCTCGGCGGCAGCTTTATCAACGACCTTGATTTGGTTATAGAGCAGGATGGCCTCGTCGTGTTCTTTGAGACGGCGGTGGCAGTTTGCCATGCTGAAGTTATTTTCTGGAAAACGATCAACTTGGCGGTAGGTGGCGATGGCTTTTTTCCAATCGGAAAGCTTTTCGTAGCATGATGCGATGGACCAGAGGTAGTCGCCAGCATGATCGCCATCGAGTGCGAGCAGCTTGCGGTAAACCTCCATGGCTTCTTTGATCTTTCCTTCCTCCAGATCCATGCTAGCGATGCTTTTCAGCCCCGCGATCTGATCCTTGAACTCGCTATAAATGCGCCGTGCCTCGAGGCGTTTGTCACGGGACTTATACCATTCCGCCATTTTCGCTAGTAATCCGTCGTCACGGCCAAAGCGCTCGCCGATCTCTGTATAGATTTTCCAGATCTCGGAGCGGCGGCCGAGCGTGTCGTTGAGTCCGACTGCTCGGTAAAGCAATTCTCTCTCAATATTAGGGCGGCGTGCGGACTCGACGCGGAGTTCGTTGAGGAGCTGGTCACCTAGCTTAAGAGCAGCGGTGCGGGTCTCTGGTTTTCCGAGTAGGTGACCCACTGTCTTGGCCGACATATCATAGACTGCATCAAAAAGTGCGTCGCCTTCGTGGGTGGTCGCGAGTGCCTTTTTTCCTCCGCTGAAATTTTGTGCAAAAAAGTGGATCTGCGCGAGTTCGCGGCTGGCATCTGCGCAAGCGGCCTTTGATTTCTCGTTGCGCTCCACCGTGTAAGTCAGATCGTTAAGGATGGAGAGCTGTTCGACTTCGTCTTTCTGAAGGCGGGCATAGTGAAGGAGATCGAGGCGAGAGCGGATCGCGATCTCGTGGGTTGGGTATTCTTTGATCAGAAATCGGAAGGCTTTTTGCGCGTCATTGACCTCGCCCATCGTGCGGTATGCATCGGCGATGCAGTAAGCGGCGATTGTGGCTTCTTCTGAATCCGGCCAGTAGTCGATGACAGATTGGAAGCCATCACGCAGCGCGGTTTTGGGCTTTTTGAGATGCATCATAGAGTGGCTCCACATAAGCTGCGCGTAGGGGGCTCCGGGACTTTTCTCGTAGAGGGTGAGAAATTTTTCGAACTCAGCGAGGGCGGTTTTGAAATCACCGTCGGTGTAATGTTTCTCGGCGATCCGTATTTGGTAGCGCTCGACTTCCTTCATTTTCTCAAAGGTAGCGACGGGGATTCGCTCCAACGGGGAAAGTTCCGCCAGCGCACTACCTATGAGTAGAAGCAGGCAAGGGGCTAAGAGGTTCGGGAAGCGAAAGGTCATGACGCGGATCGTGAGCGGGATGCGGGATAGGGCTTATTTTTTACCACTGAGGAGCAGAGGGAGAATGAGAATACAGAGGTGTCATTCTTTGGTGTTTTCGAGCCATTTGTTATATTCGGAATGAGCGTAGTGGATGATGTTCACGCCCAGCTGGTAGCTGGACTCCCAGATTTCTTGTGGGACTCCTGAGTGGCCGTCGGCCCAGGCGTCGCCGATATCGCCGGGATGATAATAAACGACAAGCCGTCCGTCCACTACCCAGCCGAGCGCATTGGAACGGCCGTGGGGCGCGACGATGGGCAACCGCGGCAGAGCGTAGGGAATGCGGTGGATGGGGTGATCGAGATAAACTTGGATTGGCTCCACGGTAGGCAGGACCTTATTCATCATACCGACGAATTGCCCCTCCCAACCGGAGCTGCCGCCGTTGTCGCCAAAGAGCATGCCGTGATGTTCCAATAGGTAAGTGCGCAGGATATTAATTTCAGAGTTGCTGAGATGAATGCCCTGTTGACCTGTCATGTAAACCATGGGCGGACTCTTGCGCGCGGGAAATGCGTTGAGGCGAGTAATCTCCATGGGCTCTGGCCGGTCGCTTACTTTTCCTCCAAGGCGGACACCATACTCGGTCAGGAGGTTTAGATCGGAGCCGCGTGACATGTCCTGATCCCAGTCGCCGCCATCGTATTTCAGTCGTATAAAACGAACCTTGCCGCGAGTGGTGCCGGTGGCGTAGCCCGCGGCATCGCCTTTTCCTTGCCCGATCTTGTAGAGATGCTCAGTGACCTCGAGCACATTTAGCTTCACATCATCGATGGGTGGTGGGTTAAAAAGCACGCTGCTGTAAGGATTGATCACAAACTTTTTCTTAATCACCCGCTGAATCTTGACGACCTGCCGGAGCTGCTTCTGCTCTCCGCCACCGAGCGGGGCCTCATAGACCGAGCAACCGGTCATGCGGGTGAGCACCATCGACATAAGGCCGAAGAGGAGGGTGTAGGTGAGGAGGGTGAAAGCCGATTGGCGCAGGCGTGGATTTTCCTTGCCGAAATACCATGCCGCGAGCCTGCGCGGATCCCAAGTGCGGGTTTGTCTGTTGGTCGCGGCCATGCGTTTCGTCTCGCTGTCGATCCACCAGACAGCCCACGCGAGGCCGATGAAAAAGGCTCCGAGCGCGCCTGCCGAAGAGAGCGAGGCGGAAAGGGAATAGGCGGAAAAGACGAGTGGGAGATGCGCGAAGAACTGCCAGGCGGGGATGTATGAAATGCTGAGGATGGCACGGCAGGCGACTTTGGAGCGTTTCCTGAAACGTAGAATCCACCATACGCAGATCGGGGCGGCGGCGAGGAAAGCTAGCGCATGGAACCACGGTGGAAAGCGGAACCATACCTGCGCATCCAGCCAGACGATGCACCAGAGCACAGCGAAAATCCCGGTGAGCGCATCCGGTTTGCGGACGCGATCCCGGAACGCTTCCCAGGGCCGGCGGGCGTCCATCATTCGAGGTCTTTGAGGAAATCGTCGCCCTTGTCATCGAGCGGGTTGGTGTTCGGTGGGGCGGAGAGCTCCTCGCCGACACCGAGTTTGGAAAGGGGATCGGGTGCCGGTTCGGCGGCGGGTTTCTCTGGGGCCGATTCGGGCGCTTTCTCAGGTGCCTTGCTTTCTGCGATGGGAGCCGGAGCCTTCTTTTCATCGTCGCCCGCAAAGTACGGGATCGCAGTGAAGCACAGGATGCCTCCCACGACGATGGTGGTGGAGATGACGAGCGAGCGGAACAGATTGCTCGCCGCGACGACTCCGAGCATTTCCTGTGCCCCCTTGCCTTTCAGCTCTCGGAGGAAGGTCTGGATCTCTTGGACGGTGGCGTGGGAATTCTGCCTGAGTTCGCGGAGGTCGGCCTTGGTGCTAGCCATGGCGGTGCGGGTTTCATCGGATTTGCTTTTCATTTTTGGGCGGGTTGTTCCTCAGGTTCGAGGATGTGGATAAGATCGCCGCCGGCTTCACTAACTGCGGCGATCACAGGCTCGAAGACTGCAGCCTTGGCTTCGCGGTCTACTTTTAGAAAGACGTGACGCTGTCCGGCGGGGGCGTCGCCGAGTATGGCGGAGAGTTTTGCGGCGAGCTCCTCGGGGGATATTTCCTTGCCGTCGAGATAGGTCTTGGAGCCGGTGTCGATGGCGACGCTGGCGCGCGCGGTGGGAGCCATCTCGACCTTGTCGAGCCGCGCGGGCTGCCATTGGATGTGGCTGTCGTCCTGCGCGCGGGCGAGGATGACGAAGAAGATCAGCAACAGGAAAGCGATGTCACCCATCGCGAAGGATGGGACTGAGGCCTTGAGTTTTTTGCGCGGAAGTTTCATTTGATCTGGATGGTTTTCTCGCTCTCCACCTCAAGGGTGAGGATCCCGCCCGCGCTATCGATGGCGCGAGAGACGCGGATCCAAGCGGGGTAGAGGGTTTCGGGCGCACTTTTCACCACGACGATCCTGTCCTGTTCGCGGGTCTTTGTTTTCAGTTCGGCGGCGATTCGGCGGGTGAACTCCGGGAGTTGCAGCGGGCTGCCGTTCAGGACGATGCTGGTGGGTGTGATCGAGACTTCGAGATTCTTGCTCTGTTGGCGTTCCTCGGATTTCTCCTCGGCCTTCGGCAATACCTGAGACATACCCGTTTCCGGCTGGACCGCGGCGCAGACGAGGAAAAAGATGATCAGCGTGAACGCGATGTCGGAACTCGCGCATTCGGGTGGATCGACCAGCATTTTTCCGCGTTTCAGTTTCATGATTTCTCTTTGTCGAGAGTCAGGCGGAGGGTGACGACCTCGATTAACTCCGCTGCCGAGGACTCCACTTGGAGCACGAAGTCGTTGATGATTCCGGTGAAATAGTTGAACGCCATGTAAGCAGGGATACCGACCACGAGGCCGAAAGCGGTGGTGAGCAGTGCAACGCGGATTCCGGAGGCGGCAGCCTGGACGATGTTTTGCTGGCCGATGTTCGCCTCGATGTCACCGAAGGCCACGATCATGCCCTGCACCGTGCCCAGGAAACCGAGCATGGGCGCGACCGAGGCTATCGTGGCGAGAAGAGGCAGGTGCCGTTCCAGCGTGGCGACGATGTTCACGCCGTAATTTTCCATGCTCTTGATGACCTGCTGCTCAATCTGGGCGGGGTCGTAGTTGAGCCGCCGCAGGACGAGGTATTTCCGCAACCCGTTGGAGAGGATGGCCGGCACTGGGCCGCGGGCGGCATCGCAGAGTTCCAGCGATTCCTCAACCTTGTCTTCTGAAAGTAGCGCGATCACTTCTTCACGCAGCGCTCCAGCATCTGTCTCAAGTAGCATGAGGCTGCGGTAGCGCTCGATGATCACGGCGATGCCAAGGATCATCAGCGCCAGAATGGGCCACATGAAAACGCCGCCATCGATTAGGATTTTTAGAGCTCCGCTGTCGAGGAAACCGGCGGCGAGGGTGTGATGTGTAGAGATGTTCATTCGTTAAGATTGGCTTCGCGTTCAAACTGAGCGAGTAGTTCTGGGAGTGCAAGTCGACCGCGGGAGTATTTCGCAGCATCGGATTCTGGAAAGTCCCAGCGGCAACGGTTGTAGCGACGGAAGGCTTCGGGAATGTCCTTGCCTGACCTGTAGCTTTCGCCCGCCCAGAAGAGGGCTTGAGCAGTGAGTTCATGCTCGGGGTAGCTTTTTACAAAAGCATCGAAGGCGAGTCCTGCTTTTGCGTAGCTTTCCAATTTAAAATAACACTGGCCGATCCGGAACGCCATCTTGGGAGCCCACTCGTGGTTAGGAAAACGCTCAATGAATTTCGTGCTGACTGAGGCAGCAACCGCATACTCTTCTTTGGTGTAAAAATGCTCGTTGATACGAAGCATGACATTGGAGATGAGCGGGCTTTTCGGGTAAGTGGCGGCGAGAGTCACGTAAGCCTCAAGCGCTTGATCAAGTTCGCCGGCCTCTTCGTAGCACTGGCCGAGCTTGTATTGCGCGTCAGGAGCGAGATGGTGCTCGGGGTGGTTGGTGACGATGGCTCTGTAGGCGGCGATCGCCTCGTCCCAAGTCTTCATTTCCTGCGCGAACTGACCGAGTAGGTAAGCGACGCGCGGCGCGTATTTCGGATCGGGATAATCCTCCTGTAACTGACGTAAAACCCGTTTTCCGGCGGCGAGGTCTTTGGCTGCTTCCTCCTCGTCCTTGAGGGCACGATGTCCTTTGAAGAGTTCGAACTGACTCTCTGCGATGTGGAATTGCGTTTGAATTGCGAGCTCTTCGTTTTTAAAAATCTTACTGAAAGCCGCCATCTCTCCATCGCTTCCTGACGCGACCGGAACCTTTCGCTCGATGATGGTTAGGCCGTCTAGAGTTTGTTCGACGTTGTCGAGATAACCCGCGGTAATGACGTCGCCGAAATGACATTCAATCTCGCCTTTGAAATTTCGCTTAACCGGTTTGGTGGTTGTTACAAGAGGGAGGGAGCCACTGAAAATTCCGCTGTGGCTGAGCGTTTCCTGGAGCTCTATGGTCTCATCCTCACCGGACTTCGTGAGGATGAGAATGAGTGCTTTGTCGCGTTCTGGTGAAATATCAAGATCTGGGTCTTCAAGAAGAAGGTAGATTTTCGTTCCGACGTAGGCAATTTCCGCGTCTTGAAGATATTCGCTATCGGTGATACGCAGTGTGGCAGCGGAAGCAAGCGAAGCCTTCGACTCGAGCTTGGCCTCGCGAGAAACATCCTGATAGCTGGCAGTGAAAATGTCATTGCCGAGCGAGTTCAGAACGAGGCGCGTGCTCTTGTCTTTGTTTGTGTCGCTCTCCGTCTCGAGATTCTCTGGCGCCGATGGTTTAGCGGTGGTTATGGTGTCACCCAGTAGTAGAGGAATTTGCCCGACAAAGCGGCCTTCGAAAAGCGCAGGGTTACGAGTCTCATCAAGCGTCTCATTGGCTGAGGCAAATGCGCGGGAAAGTTTGCATTCGACCATCGCTGTCGTTCCCTGAGTGGTCGTGATTTCGACGGTCACGCTGCTGTTAGAGTCTTTAGCTTGATCTGGATCGATCACTTCCACTGTAAGCGGCATTCGGTATTCGACTTTTCCAACGTGATCAGCTGGAGCGTTTACGGCAGCAGGAATGATCACAGGCTCTCTGCCAAATGGAGCCTTACTCTCTAAAATTCTAACAAGTCCATCAGTGGGGCTGTTGAGTAAAACGACGGCCTCGCGATCCGAAGCATGGCCGGGAAAAGTATTCTGTGTATCCCGGTAGCGTAGGTAGACTTTGTCTCCTTGTTTCACCACCAGCTTGTTGCCGTCTATCTCCGCGGCAGTGTCAATTTCCGCAAGAAAGATTCCAGTAGATGGTCCTGACTCTGTGGCGAGAACCTTGAAAGGATTTTCACCGTTGAGCTGGACTGTGACTTCAACGGTATCGCGACCGAGGCCGGTATCGAGATCGAAATCGACTACCTCTGCGACGATGCGCTCGCCGGGCTCAATTCGTAAAAGTTCTTTGCGAGAGCCCTGCACGCTGCCATCGCCAGACCTTGCAAAATCGTAAGAGATGGGTGTGATACTACCATTGTAGTAAGTGGCAGTGAGAGACTTCTCAAGTAAGCGGTTAGGTTGTTTTCCGCCAGCGGTGAGTTCGTCGAGATATGAGACTCTCACGGTGTCGCCGGGTGCAAGTTCGAGAATGTCGTTATCTGCGAGTTCCAGCACATTTTCGACCGGGGGGATGTGCTTTGCCCCGCCTCCGGAGATCTCGACATTGCTGACGGCTATGGCCTCGCCACGGTATTCGAGAAACTCAAAGTCGATATGACGGAGCTCGCGAGCCTTAGTTTTTAGAATCCAGTTATGATCTTTCTGTGTGATCTCTCCAATCTCGGGTTTTTCAATCTTGGGTAATCCGGGAAGCGCTTTTGGATCGAAGTCAGATGCGGCAAAAGGATGCATTTTTACTTCGGCTGATTTTAGATTCTCCCTCGCACGGAGAACTTCAACCGCCTTCTCTTTAGGTGTAGCGATGGAGCATACCGTAAGCTTGTGAATGCCTCGGCTGACGAAGACATCGACGGTGCGACCGCCTACGCCGGGAGCGAGCACGAGCCTACCATCGAGCATAATCGCGGTGACCTTTCCGGAAACGGACAACCGCATTGCTCCATCTCTTTCCTGGACCAATGGACCTGACCAGATGAGGAAATAAGCATCCTCGTCACGCTCAGGCATCTCCCAAGAAAGCGTTTCTACCTGAGTCGTATCGGTTGGCTTGATCTTGGCTGCCATCTCTAAAATTTCATTCCAAGTATAAGTTTCACGAATAGAGCTAACTGGAGATTTATAAACTCGCAGTTGCATCGTTGGATCGGAGAAATTCATCGCCTGCACTTCCGGTGGAGTGGGAAACTGAGCGAGATCAAACCACATCCGACCGTCGTTGCTGCCGCGAACGCGCATTCTGATCGGCGCTTCGTTGGTTGCTTCGGGTGAAGTTAGCGTGATCGTTTCGACCGCCCGCAGCTCTTTCATATCCACGGAAAGTGATTTCGGCGCAGCTCCGTCAGGCTCGCTTCGCCATGAGGTTTCTGGATCATGATCGATCGACATCAACGGACTGTGATCTAGTGCGGAGTCAGATGCCTTAGCACCCGCTGGAAGTTCGCCGGTGCGGATCGCGCCTTGGAAAACACCGCCATGATGACTTACTTCCGTGGTCTCCATGCTGACCTCGTCGCCGCTGGATGTAGTCAGTCGGATGCCGATCTTGTCTGGCTCCGCGGTGAGATCGCGGTCACCGTCTTTGATCTGCGCATAGATGAAATTACCGGGCTTGATCTGGTTGTCGGGGCGAGTTGCGGCGCGTGGTTTCGGCTCGCCGTCGTCTTCATCCTCAACCTCTTGTTTCAACGTGTCAGTGAATGACTCATCTTGCTTGTTGATAATCTCGCTGCTCGCAACTTCCAGCGATCCATCAGAGGCAATGCGTAGGCGGGTGTTGCCGAGAAACTCGAACTGAAACTGCTTCTTGAAATCCTCCGGATAGTCGACGGTGATCACATCACCACCGGTGACCTGCAAAACGCCGTCGGCTGGTTTTGCTTCACCGAGTTCGGTGGGAATTTCTGATAGAAAAATTCCTTTTCCCGCTCCACCGCTGGAAAGGAATGATTTCTCCACGTCGTTGCCTGGCTCGGTGCGGACGACGACAGGAATGCGGGTATCGCCGCGACTGATGCCGAGATCCGGATCCTGGACCACGATGGGTAGTGCGTTTCCGGGTGTCTGCCACTGTTTTGATTCTTGGCCGAGCCGCCCGACTGTCCGTAGCGTTTCTAACTGGGTCAGGAAACGCTGCTCAATGCCATAGACCTCCGCGAGGTTGTAGAGCGTTTCGTTTGCTAGTTCTGAGTCTGGGGTATTTTCGAGAACGGATAGAAAGATGCGACGAGCTCCATCGTTGTCATCTTGGCGGAGTGAGAGGATACCGAGTAGGAAATTGGCGCGGATCGCCACGGAAGGGACAGGATTTTGCGCGAGGTCGGTAAAAATTTCCGAGGCTTGATCGTAGACCTTCTGCGCCATGTAGGTTTCGCCGATGCCGAACTTTGCCTGAATCGCCTCTGGCTGATCCTTGTGGATATTGAGCACAGTCGTGAACTCGGCGCGGGCGATATCGTATTGCTTGGCGCTCTGGTAATTACGCGCGAGCAGGAGTTGGATCCTTGCTTTCTCTCGCGCATCGACATTTTCAGCTTCGCCGAATTTCATTAGCCAACCGCGAAGGATTTCCTCCGCTCGTTCGTGATCCTCTGGAGTGCCCTGAGCGATGTGTGTTTCCGCACCGAATAGCAGAAGTTCAATAGGCAATTCAGCACGGTGGGCGTCGAATAAATCCTTGTTCAGATAGTAAGCTTTTTCTGCTAGTTCCGTCTCTCCGAGCCTGAGATGGAGAACGATCTGGAGCAGCGGCGCGATCGGGCTGTCGGCAGGAATATCTGCGCTGAGGCTGCCCATTTTTCCGTAGGCTTTACGGAGTAAAGTTCGGGCGTCTGCCATTTGTTTTTCACCGACAGATCGGATCGAATTGAGTAGGCCATTGATGATCGTTGCAGCGAGCGTGTAATCCTCCCGAGCCATCGCAGCTTGCGCGAATGGGAAAAGTCGGTCCCATGATTCATGATGAGGTTCCGCCAATAAGATTAACTTCTGAGTTTTGAGTAGTCGTCCGAGATCGTGACGTTCAGAAGAGATCAACAACATGCCAGCTTCGGCGCTGAGTCTGCCGGCCTTGAGATCTCGGATCATGCGATAAACGCGGGTTTTTGTTTTGTCCGGCATCTCTTTTGAATTTCGGGCGGCTTCAAGCCACCCACGCGCCGGCCACTCGCTCATGCCGGATGACTGAAAAGGATTCTTTTCGTTTCTTGCATTTGATGCGGTAAGGATTTTCTCCATGGAAACAAAGTCACCTGCTTTGAAATTTAGATCCGCAATTTGTGCTGCGTAGATGCCTTGGTGATCGGTGGATGTCTCAAAACGCTGCATAAGAAAACGCAGCGCCTCATTGGTTTTCATCGTGTCCGCATATTTAAGTGCACATGAAACGGCATCGCGGTTTCCTGGATCGAGATCCATGCGTGAGCGCCACCAAGTAGCGGCTTCTGCTTTCATGCCGATCTCTGACATGATGTCGCCGATGCGCGGTGAGTAGTATAGCGGGGAGTCGCTCTTTTTCGATGACTCGTTGATCCAAGGTAATGCTTTGCGCAAAATGGTTTCATCTTTGATATCGCAGAGACGGATCCAAGTGTCGGGATGTGTAGCGGACGGAGTGAATGAGAGTAGGTGCCGAGCGGCAGCGAACTGCATTTCCTTTCCTGTTAGAAAAGATGCTTCGAGCCAGCGCTCCGCGGCTTCGAGATCTTTGGGAAATTCTTTACATAAAGTCTCGTAGTGCTTTGCGGAAACCTCGCTGGATTTTCCGCCAAGATGATGACGATAAACATAGGCAAGACGAGCAAGTAGGTAGTGACGAACTTCTGCTGATCCTTTTTTTCCGAGTAACTCAGTGCAAGCTTGTCCTGATTTGCCGCCGTTCTCTAGTGTTTGGCGCCAGAGCTTTGTTACCGAATCTCCGAGGTAGTCTTTCTTTGCTATCTGCCACAGACGGTTGCGTTCCTTGTCCGCTGGAGCGGGATTCCAAACTCGATCTTGGAAACCCGTAAGATGAGGGAAATTTTTAGCGCTCGCGATCACTGCGGCTAGGTCTTCATTGAATGCCTCTTTAGACGGGGCTGAATCATAGAGATACTTCACAACCTCTTCCGTCCAAACGTCCTCCGAGGGCGATTCAGCGAGGAAACGGCGGGCCATCTCTCTCGATTTCGAAACGTCCTTCATGCGGTCTCGATAAACATCGAGGACTAATAGTGCGCGCAGTTTTGGGGCTCCGGCAGGGTTTTTTTCTAATGCATTGAGCAGTCCTTTGGCTGCGAGTTGGTGATCTTTTCCGCACCATTCAATATATGCACAGGGGATATCTTGAGTGTTCACATCATCCTGCATCACATCATTCGCGATGACTAAAGCGCGGGCGGTGTCACCGGCCTCGGCGGCGACTTTTGCGGAACGGGCGAGAGGATCATATCTATCATCCCGGCGAGGAAATGCAGCGAGGTAACGCCGTGCCTCCGTCTCGATCTCCGGAGGCTTGGCCTTGGCGGAAATCATCGCCTCGATCAAATACCTATGAGCTTCAGAATAATCATCTGCCAGAGATTTTCTGAAAGATGCGACAGCATTTGAGTGCTGCCCGAGCTGACTTTCGCAGCGACCTTGCAGGAACGCGATCTGCTGCGCGGAACGTGAGTTGATCTGGCCACCGCGTTTCGCGACAGTCTTCGCAATTTGTAAACCATCTGCCCATTTTTCACAGCGTGTGGCTGATTGCATCCCTTGGATCGCAAGCCCCGTCAGTGTGGATCCTGGAGGTAGTTTTGTAACCATCTCGCCTGCGAGTAATGTCGCTTCGGAGTAAGCTTGCGGCTTGTCAGTCGCGATCCAAGTTTTCAGAGCGCGGATACCTTGCTCCGTAGTCCCGCCGTTGCGCCAAATTGCGGCTCGTTGGGATGCTCCGAGCGTTGCTCGGCCAGTTCTTTCATAGGCGGTCGCGAGCCGATCTCTTGCTTCGTTTGCAAGAGCATGGTCCGGAAGGATTTCTAAAAATTGCTTAGCTGAGGTGATGATGTCGTCATGCCGAGCGGTGGCGGCGTAACTATCTAACAGGTTCAGCATCACCTCGGCGCGGCGCGGGTGATCTTGTTGGGAGCGCGCGAATTTTGATGCGGTGCGTATTAATCCAAAGACTTGCCCGTCCTTTTTGTAAAGGTCGATGAGTTGCAGCATCAGTGCAGCACCTGTCTGTGATGCTTCGGCGGTTTCTTTGAGGCGGGCTTCGAGGTTCGCGGACTCATCTGCTGTGGCTGCGTAGGCAGGCAAACAGAGGAGGAAGATCGCGGCAAATTGTTGGGTAGGTAATTTCAAAATCCTGCTTTTTTGAGGGCTTCGACGATTTTATTAGCCTCCGGGGAGATTTCGCTTTCCGGATAGTCGTCGATGAGTTGTTGGAATTTTTTTCGTGCCTCGGCTTTACGGTCGAGCTTGTAGAGGCAGCGCCCGAAGTTAAAAAGAATCACATCGAGAAAATTTGCATCTTGATAATCGGAGAGCACGTTTTCAAAGACATCAATCGCCCGTGCATAGTCTTCCTTCTGATAATAGAACGCGGCCATTTTTGCCACTGCGTCGCCGACTCTTCCAGAATCCGGAAACTGCTCATAGACTTTCTGGTAAGCAACGAAGGCATTCTCGAAAAGCCTCGGGGCCTCACCACCCGTTGCATTGAGTGCCATTGCTTCATAGCTCTCACCAATTTGAAATTGCGCCTCACCACGCAGGGGGCTGTTAGGGATTTTAGCGACGCTTTCGTAAAGATTGATCGCCCTTGTAAAATTGTCGCGTTTGCGTTCGACGTTTGCCTGCTGAAGCATCGCCTCATCGACGAACGCGCTGGATGGAAACTCGGCGAGTAACTTACGGCTCATCCCGAGAGCAAGCTCCAGCTGATCCATGGCAAAGTAGATCCGCCATAGCTGGACATAAGTTTCTTCTAACAGCTTACCGCCGATTTCTTCAGACTCTGCGAGTAGTTCTTCGCAAACGTCGAGTGCCTCTGTGTATTTCAGATCAGCTTTCGTATTAAGGCCGAACTCTTTGTAATGGTTGCCCACCTCGGTAAGCGCGGAAGCCGTGCGGAGCTGAGTTTTTAAGCGGAGTTCAGAGTCGGAAATTTCGGTTTTCGTGACTCGCATCTCGCCGAGATTTCCCTCGATGATTCTCGCTTCGGCGGTGCGGATGAGTGTGCCTTCTGTGAGGTGAAGTTCGTCGCGGTAAATGAGGCGTATGACTTGGCCGGGTTCACCAGTGAGGGAGTTATCTGCTGTGCCAGAAAGCAGGGGGATTGCGCTGCGGAATACTCCCGCTTGCTCCGCCTCGTGGAGTGTCACCGGCACGCTACGAAGGAGTAGCATCGGATCGATCTGAGTTTTCATATCCTCTCCATCGGGGCCTTCCGCTAACTCGCCGCTAGCTACGCCGCTTGCAACTTCATCATCTATTTCTTCGCCTGTCTTGCGGCGAAAAACCTGCACAATCGCCTCGAGTTTATCGGCACGGGCGCTGGTGTCGCGGT
>JBILMI010000167.1:0-4949 GCA_044375585.1 Luteolibacter sp. | reverse complement strand
TCTTTCGAGTAGGTCGCAAGAGAAGTGAGTTCCTCAAGGGTCGGTAGGCGTTCGAAGTTGTGAAATGATGCGATCCATGGGATGTGTTTGGCGTTCATTTCGTCGACCAGCTCTCTCATTTCCTCGATACTTGCTGCTTCGATATCAATCAAGGCAGCAGAGGGTAATGCTGCGTTTAGAAGGCTATGTCTAACCACAGAGCTTAAGTCTAACGGTGAACCTTCAGCATGGCAACGGGCGGTAAACAGCAAAGGAAAACCGATCAAATGCGCCCAGAGATTAGGACCTTGTTGGGCGAATTCATGCTGAAATAAATCAAGCCGAATTTCGGCAATATCGCATTCTAGTGCGAGTGATGTTGGCGTTGCCGCAGAGAGGGAATCGTAGTCCCCAAAGCTCCCTGACACCAAGGGTTTGGAAGTTGGAAATAAAAAATGCGGCTCGCTCATGGGTTAAGTGATGTGCAAGCGATGCCTTTTCGTCAATCGCTTGTGCGGATGAGCGTTTCGATTTTTCAGCCATTAAGGAATTATTTCATTTAGATTTATCTTTTATCTGGTCAACGTGGCCCTGAATTCCTTAGTTTTCAATAAATCTAAACCTTATGCGTAATTTACGTTTCTCCTTACTTTCGGCTGCGGTTTTAGCAGTTTTCGGTATTTCGTTTCCATCGACTGCCAGCGCTCAAGCCTATAAAGTTGAGTCATCGAAACCGGTTTTTGATGATCTTTCCTCTCCTGAGTTCAATGTCAGTAAACAAAAGAGTTTCAAACCCAAGGATTGGCTAGAGATTGAGGCCTCTTTTAAAATTCAAATGTCACCTGAGCCGCTTTCAAAGACCGCTGAACGAGTGATGGTGAAATGGTATGTCGCAGTCGAGCACCCGGATAAAAAAGATGCTTACTTGCTGCTCACGAAAGAAATCACGCATGTCAACGTGCCATTGAACGAGGATATTTTCTCTTCGGTCTACCTCTCTCCGGCTTCGATCATGCGTATCACGGGTCGGGACCGCGCGGGTAAAAGCGTGGTAAATATTGTCGGTTATGAAGTCCTGATCAATGGTGAAAAAGTCGCGCAGGAAACCAGTAAGAACCAAGCAGGTTGGTGGAGCACAGCCTCCAGTAAGATTTCACGCAGTGATACGGTGCCTCTTTTGAATAAGTCTGAGACACCTTTTGCAAGCATGTGGTGGGACCGCTATGCTGAAATTCTTGTGGAACGCCGCTAACTCTTGCTAAACCTTCATCACCGCCCTTTTTTCAAGATCCACCGCCCCCTAAATCCATGGCTGACTCTCCGACTACCGTAGCTTTAAATATAGGTTCAGAACGCATCAGCGTCGCCGTTTTTGAAACTTCGAAACAAGGTGATTTGATTCTAAAAGGATATGAATCCGAGACGATTGTAGCTGATCCAGCTTTTGAGGCGTCCCGTGAAATTCAGATTCGAGTTTCATTAAAAGAAATCGTTGAGCGGTTGAACATTGCTAAGCTTAAAGTACGATACGCGATTTCTGCACAGGCAGCCTTCATGCGTTTTGTAAAGTTGCCACCGATCCAAGATGACAACATCGAGAAACTCGTGACATTTGAAGCTCGGCAACATGTGCCTTTCCCACTCAACGAAGTGGTTTGGGATTACGAGTTGATTGAGGGCACAGCCGAAAAAGAAGCTATCATCGTCGCGATCAAAAGCGATGCCCTTGAGGAAATCAATGACACTGTAAACTCCTCGGGATTAGCTACCGCGGAGGTCGATGTGGCGCCGATGGCTCTCTATAACGCTTATCTTTCTTCATACGGCGTGACTGATGAGCCAATTCTGATTCTCGATATCGGAGCAAAGACTAGCAGTCTGCTTTATGTTGAAGGCAAAAGATTTTTCACGCGCAGTGTTCAGATTGGTGGAGCATCAATTACCGCGGCAATCGCTAAAGAGTATCAAGTTTCGTTCGGCGAAGCTGAGCACCAAAAGATTCATAATGGGCTCGTAGCACTGGGTGGCGGACATACACAAAGTATGGATGAATCGGTTGCGGCACTTGCCATGGTCATTCGCAATGCGCTGACTCGTTTGACATCAGATATTGCCCGCACCACGAACTATTATCGCAGCCAGCATAATGGAAATGCGCCTAAAAAAATCTTACTTGCCGGCGGTGGAGCAAATCTTCCTTACACTTTGGAGTTTCTTCAGGAGAAACTCGGCATACCAGTCGAATTTTTCAATCCATTGAGCAATCTCACGATCACCAAAGATGTAGATCCAGAAATTCTCCAGCAACAAGCCCACATGATGGGAGAATTAATCGGTCTTGGACTGAGGGGGATTGGCAAATCATCCATCAACATCGATCTTGTTCCATCTGCGGTTGAGCAGATTCGTGATGCGAATCGTCGCAAGCCGTTCCTGATCGCTGCCGCAGCAATGCTGGTGATTGGATTTTCTGTTTGGGCTGTGTCAATGCAGCTTTCAGCATTGGAAGCGAGCGATAAGTTACGCACGATGACCGATGTGAAAGATAATCTCGCTCCAGATTCAGCAAAAATTGCTATTCTACTTAAAAAGGAAGAGTCTCTGAACAAGGTTGCAAAGGCTTACACCGATATTCAGGATGAACAAATTTATTGGTTCGATTTATTGAGTGAAGTTCGCGAAGCCTTTGCGAGTGATTCGGTTTGGTTGACCGAGTTGAGTCCGGTTTACGGGTTCGATCCAAATCCGCCTCAAGATCCCGCTGCAAAAGTGATTGAACCACAACCCGTAATCCCTTCGAATTTCGCTAACAATCTATTGAGTGTTGATAGTCTGATTACGGATCCTCCAACGACAAGTCAGGAGAATCCTAACAAGAAACCTAAAAATTCTAGAAATAAAAAACAAGTAACAGCTCCAGAAGTGGTTGCTAATGCGATTGTGATTCGAGGCTTTTGGCGGGAAAATCCACGCAGCCAGAATGTGGTTTCGGATCTTCTTAAAAACTTACGTGAGAATAGCACGGTCTTTAAATTTACCGTGTCGGACCCTAATCATAAGCCCAACAAGAAGAAAGATAAGACAAAAGAAATCGTCCTCAGTGATGAGCAACTTTTGAAACCATCAGCTTCAGGTGGGGAGGATGATCTTGGATTTCCTTTTGAGTTGATCCTGCCCCTCGCAAAACCCGTAGCTGTCAAGTAGTTCAACCCCTTTAGAATTTTCCCTAGCCACTATGAATTGGATTAAACAGAACCCATTCCTTTCAGGTCTCTTTGGCGGCACGCTTGTCCTTTGCGGGCTGCTGTCGATTATCGCCACGAAAGGTGCATCAAAATATCAGGATAGTAAGATCCGTTTCGAAAACGCTTTTAGGGAGGTGACCAAGTCGGAAAAACTGCAGCTTTATCCAATAGCTCAAAACCGTCAGGCAAAAATAAAAGCTCTGGATGACTATAATGATTCGATTGATAAACTCCGCGAATTTCATTCCAAGTTTCAAATCGATCCTAAAGTTAATTTATCAACCCAAGAATTCACGGGACACCTTAAAGCGGCGAACGAGGAGGTGGTCAACGCGTTCAAGGCGGCAGAAAGTAAACTCCCCGATGATTTTTTTATGGGATTTAATGCTTATCGCAGCCAACTCGCAAAATCAGGCTCCACAGCACTCCTCGACTACCAGCTCAAAGCGCTGAAACATCTGCTGTTAGGAATGGCTGAGGCTCGGCCTACGGAGTTGTCACGTATTTATAGAAAAAAAATTGTTGAGGAAGATGACGGAATTTACGAGCCAGCTCAAGATGATGTCGCGAGGGAGTTCAGTTACGAAATCGTTTTCAAAGGATCAGAAGCCTCAGTGCGTGATTTTATTAATAAGTTTGGTGATAACGAGTCTTTCTATTATGTCATTCGATCAATGCGTATCGAGAATGAGAAGAATACTCCACCTAGGATTTCCGATGCAAAATTTGAAAAGCCCGCGCCAGCAGGTAGCGATCTGAGTGAGCCTTTTGGAGTTCCATTATTCGAGGAAGTGCCTCCTGCTGAAGCGGGGGAATCGAAGGTGGTGCCGGATGTTTTGCCAGAAGTAGCGGCCCCTGAAGTGCGTGATACCTCTGAAAAGCCGACTCTCATAGCTCCCCCTGTTGCTGCAGTTGATTCGACCAAAATCCTTTCTCAGGTTCTCGGCGACGAGGAGCTGCAGGTGTTCATCAGGTTTGACATCTTAATGTTCTTCCCAACAAAAGAGACTACCAAACCCTAAGTTCAAATTTCTTATTATGTCTTGGATTTCCGATAATTACGAAAAAGTAGCCCTTGCTGGAACTGTAGTGGTTGCAGTGGCTTTGGGATACTCTGGGCTGCAGAGCAAGAATGCAGTGGAGAAGGATTTTGATGCTAGAATCATAGGCCAAGGATCTAATGACGCATCGATCAAAGATGGAGATGAAGTCGCTACTGCCATTTCTTCATTACAGATCAAACAAAAATGGACCAAAGCAGAGATAGATAGTAGACCTGTCGATTTATTCACTGGCGTGCCGCTATTCGTTGATAAAAACAATCTCAAACTACCTGTCGATTTACCAAATAGCCCAGATATACATCCTCCCATTCCTAACCAATGGTGGATCGATAGTCGGATTGATCCCGGCTTCGCTGATTCACCTCAGCGTGATGAAGACGTAGATGGTTTTACTAACCTTGAAGAATTCAATGCCAAGACAGATCCTACGGACAATCGCTCCCATCCGGATTTGATTCAAAAACTCGTTTACGTGAGTGATGAATCGATTCAGTGGATACTGCGCCCAAGCGGATATCCCACTGCTGCTGATCCCCGCATGAATTTTGAATACAACGATACGAATAAGAAAAAGAACAAGACAGACGCTGCAGTTCAGATCGATAAAGGCGGATTATTTTTCTTGGAAGATGATGCGAAAGGGCGTTTCAAATATCTTGGA
>JBILMI010000166.1:0-4961 GCA_044375585.1 Luteolibacter sp. | reverse complement strand
CCAAAACTGGCTTCACCCTCCGCCCGCCAACCCCGGGACTTTTTTCCTTCAACTCTCCCCTCGGTGCCTGCCCGAAATGCCGTGGCTTTGGGCGTATCATCGGAATCGATCTCGAAAAATCTGTGCCCGATCCATCTCTCAGCATCAGGCAGGGCGCGATCAAACCCTTCCAAGGAGAACGCGGTGAAGAATGTCAACGTGATCTCATCCGTCATTGCAAAGAACGCGGGATCGATCTCACCACCCCTTGGGAAGACCTCGATGAGGATACTCAAGAATGGATCTACTATGGAGACCGTAGATCCGACTCACCCGAAGAACTCGAGGAACTCTGGCAATCTGGTGCTTGGTATGGAGTGAAGGGATTTTTTGATTGGATGGAAACGAAGTCCTACAAGATGCACGTCCGCGTATTCCTGTCTCGCTACCGCTCCTACACCACCTGCGACGCCTGCCGTGGAAATCGCCTTCAACCCGAATCCCTCTGCTTCAAAGTCGAAGGTAAAACCCTACCCAATCTCTGGGCCATGCCAGTCTCAGATCTTCTGCCTTGGTTTGAAAATCAAAAATCCAAAATCAACAATCATCAATCGTCAATCTCTCCCGACTCCACCCTCAAGCTCGTCCTAACAGAAATTCATTCGCGCCTGCATTACCTCGACGAAGTCGGACTCTCCTACCTCACTCTCGATCGCCAGACCCGAACGCTCTCCGGCGGCGAAGTCGAACGCGTCAATCTCACTACCTGCCTCGGTGCTTCACTCACTGGCACTTTGTTTGTCCTCGATGAACCAACGGTCGGCCTCCACCCACGCGATATCGATCGACTCGTCGGCATCATGCATGGCTTACGCGACAAGGGAAACACCTTGGTTGTCGTCGAGCACGAGCAAACCGTCATGCAAGCCGCTGACAACCTTGTCGATATGGGCCCCGGCGCGGGCCAACACGGAGGCAAAGTCATCTATCAAGGGAGCGTGGGCGTCTCGCCCGTAACAAAAAAATCCACAATCAAAAATCCGCAATCATCCATCGTCAATCAACCTTCCCAAGGAACTCTTCCTTGGCTCACCGGAGAAAGATCCATCGCCATCCCGAAAATTCGCCGCAAGCCCGGCAAAGCGAAAATCTCAATCAAAGGCGCCACTCGCCACAACATCCGTAAACTAGACTTCGATCTCCCGCTGGGTCTCTTCGCTTGCTTAACCGGTGTTTCTGGATCTGGTAAATCCACGCTTGCTCACGAAGTTCTCTATCAAAACATTGCGCGTAAACTTGGAATTGAAACCCAAGAAGAAGCAGCGCCGATTAAAGACATACTAGGAACCCAGTATCTCAGTGGGGTCGAACTTGTCGATCAAACCGCCGTCGCCCGAACTCCTCGCTCTACACCTGCCGTTTTCCTTGGAGCATTTGATCCGATTCGGCAGCTTTTCTGCGAAACTGATGCTGCGAAATCCGCTGCACTCAAGCCCGGATTCTTTTCCTTCAACTCAGGAGAAGGTCGCTGCGATCGCTGCGCCGGAAATGGTTTTGAAAAAGTGGAGATGCAGTTCCTCTCCGATCTCTACGTCACCTGCCCCGACTGCAATGGCCGCCGCTACAAATCATCCACGCTGGATTACACGTGGAACGGAAAATCCATCGCCGACATTCTCGACCTCACCGCATCCGAAGCCTTGGCATCTACGTTCAAGCGCCAAGCCAAATATTCCAAAAAGGATCTACGTCTCATCGAGCAAATCCAAACCACTCTCGATCCCCTTCTCCAAGTTGGCCTCGGTTACCTAAAACTCGGCCAAGCTCTCAACACTCTCTCCGGCGGCGAGTCCCAACGCCTAAAACTCTGCCAACTCCTCTCATCTTCTACCTCTACGCTCTCCGCTCCCAGCTCTAAGCTTTTGATCTTGGATGAGCCAACCACCGGTCTTCACTTTTCCGACATCGAAAATCTGTTAGGAGTATTTCAAAAACTCGTCGAGTCCGGACATTCCTTACTCGTGATCGAGCATAATCTCGACGTCATCAAATCCGCCGACTGGATCATCGACCTCGGGCCAGAAGCCGGAAAGCACGGTGGACAAATCGTTGCCCAAGGAACCCCGGAAGAAATCGCCAAACACAAATCCCCCACAGGCCATTATCTCAAAGCAGCCCTCTCAGGGACCGCGACTCTCCAGACTCGCGCCAATCCCAAATCTCAAATTCCAAATCTCAAATCACAAATCAGTTTGCGCGGCGCCCGCCATCACAACCTAAAAAACATCTCCATCGATATCCCACGCGATCAACTCGTTGTAATCTCCGGGCTTTCTGGATCAGGCAAGTCCACACTCGCCTTCGATATCCTCTTCGCCGAGGGACAACGTCGATTTCTCGACTCCATGTCGGCCTATGCGCGCCAGTTTGCAGAGCAACTGGAGAAACCTGAAATCGACCAACTTCATGGTCTGCCGCCAACAGTTGCCATCGAGCAACGTGTTTCCCAAGGCGGCGGCAAATCCACAGTCGCAACGGTGACAGAGCTATGGAATTTCATCCGCTTACTGTATTCAAAACTAGGAACTCTGTATTGCCCCGACTGCCTCGTTCCAGTTGAAAAGCAATCCCTCGCTGCGATTGAAAATCACATTCGTGCTGAACTCAAAAAAGGTCCCGTGAAAATCCTCGCTCCATTAATCCGTGGAAAAAAAGGTTATCATACGGAAATCGCGCAGTGGGCTTTAAAACATGGATTTACGACACTCCTAGTAGATAAGCAATTCAAACAAGCCGAAGATTTCACCCGTCTCGAACGCTTCGTCGAACACGATATTGATGTGGTGGCGGCGGATTATGTGCGCCATGCCAAACCCAAAGATCTAGTGGACGTCCTTTCCCGTTCTCTCAGCATCGGCAAAGGGCTGATCAAACTTTTCACTGCAGATAAAAAATTCATCCTCCTCTCCACCCAAGCAAGCTGTCCTTGTTGCAACCGGTCATTCGAAGAACTCGATCCACGCCTGTTTTCCTTCAACTCTCCACATGGCTGGTGCAAAGAATGCAGAGGCCACGGAAAAGTTCCGAAACGCCGACAGTATATCGATACATCACGTTTTGATTCAGTCCTGGAAGCTGAGCTCGATGCAGATCGCTCCATCGACCGCATGGAAGACACCGAACTCATCGAGTGCCCCTCTTGCCAAGGCTCGCGCATCAATCCCGTAGGCTCAGCTGTGAGGCTTTGCAATAGTGGCTGGGGATTCCAGCCCCAAGCCGCTGGGGGGAATTCCAGCCCCCCGGATTCCATCGCTGCGATCTCCAACCTCTCAATCAACGAAGCATCTTCGCAATTCAGCAAACTCAAATTCACCACCCCCCGTGAAAAACTCATCTCCCGCGATATCATTCCAGAAATTTCCCAACGCCTTTCTTTCCTCCAAGAAGTCGGACTCGGTTACCTTCACCTAAATCGTTCGGGAAACACCCTTTCCGGCGGCGAATCACAGCGCATCCGTCTCGCCGCACAACTTGGCTCCAACCTACGCGGCGTGCTCTACGTGCTAGACGAACCGACTATCGGTCTCCACCCACGCGACAACGCCGCTCTCCTCAAAACTCTCACCGCTCTGCGTGATCAAGGCAACTCGCTCATTATCGTCGAGCACGATGAAGACACCATTGCGGCGGCGGATCACTTGATCGATCTGGGCCCAGGAGCGGGAAGACTCGGTGGCGAGATCGTCTACGAAGGAAAGCCGCCTCTTCTGAAAAATCAAAAATCAAAAATCGTCAATCATCAATCGTCAATCTCTTCCCCCACACTGCGCGCGCTTTTAAACCCCATCATCCACCCCACCCGTGGCGAGCGTCGAGCTGTTAGCAAATCCCACCCATTTCTCAAAATCACCGATTGCCACGCGAACAATCTAAAATCCATCGACGTTGCGATTCCTCTCTCTCGTCTCACGGTTCTCACAGGAATTTCGGGTTCAGGAAAATCCACAATCATGCATCAATGCGTGGCGGCGGTTTTCAACTGCCAGGCCAAACAAAAACCCTTCAAAAAAGTCAGCGGAGAGAAATCCATCAAAGCCATTTACGAGGTTGATCAATCCCCCATTGGAAAAACCTCACGCTCTTGTCCAGCCACTTATGTGAAAGTCTTCGATCACATTCGCGCCCTCTTCGCCCAACTCCCAGAAGCACGCATGCGCGGGTTCGATGCATCGCGATTTTCTTTCAACACCGAAGGCGGTCGCTGCCCGGATTGCAAAGGAAACGGACGTGTGAAGCTTGAAATGGATTTCCTGCCATCCACTTGGGTGCATTGCGAAGGCTGCAACGGCATGCGCTACAACCCCGCAACCTTGGAGATCAGTTTCAAAAGCAAAAACATCGGCCAAGTGCTCGCGATGACCATCGATGAAGCGGCAATCTTTTTCGAATCCCAACCGCGACTTTCCGCCCCACTCAAACTCATGGCCGATACCGGTCTCGGTTACCTCCAACTTGGACAACCTTCTCCCACACTTTCCGGCGGCGAAGCTCAACGCATCAAACTCGTTTCTGAGCTCGTCAAAGGACGCGGCGCACGCGCGCAACTTACAAATCGCCAATTTCAAATCTCCAATCTCTATTTGATCGAAGAACCTACTGTCGGACTTCACCACGAAGATATCCGACGCTTGATCGACATCCTCCATCGCCTCGTTGACGAAGGACATACCGTCGTTGTCATCGAGCACCACATGGCCGTCGCCGCAGAAGCAGATTGGATTCTAGACATCGGGCCGGAAGCAGGAGAAAACGGCGGAAAAATCGTCGCCCAAGGCACGCCAGAAACCATCACGAAATCCAAAGCCTCCCGCACTGCACCGTTTTTGAAAATTGCTCTGCGTGGGGTTTAATTTTAGGGGCTGTACTAGCTAAGCGACGAAAAATCGCATAACTAGAAAAGTCAATGTATCAAAGAAAAAGCC
>JBILMI010000029.1:0-18522 GCA_044375585.1 Luteolibacter sp. | reverse complement strand
AGGCAGGAACCTAGAGCAAGAAAACGAAGACCAAAAAGCTACCAGCTTCTATCAGAACCACGCGACCAATTTAAAGAAATCCCACATCGTGAACGATACAGAAAGAATGCTTAATCACGTGCCATTCTTGCCTGCCCCGATATCGTCGGGGTTGATTTTGGATTTTAGAATGGCATGTTTCTCAACTTGCAAAGAAGCCCAGTGGGGTTGATCTTTTTCCCATGCGTTACATCGAACCCCACGCCCACATGGTCAGCCGCACCACGGATGATTATGAAAAACTCGCTCTCGCCGGCTGCGAGGCGCTTTGTGAACCCGCGTTTTGGGCAGGATTTGATCGTTCATCCGCAGATGGTTTCTACGATTACTTTCGCCAACTCACCGAATACGAACCAAGGCGTGCAGCACGTTATGGCATCAAACATTTCTGTTGGCTCTGCATCAATCCAAAGGAAGCTGATGATACAGGTTTCGCACGCGAAGTGATGTCGCTAATTCCAGATTTCATCAAAATGGAAAACGTACTTGGAATTGGTGAAATCGGGCTCAACAAAAACACCCGCAGTGAGCTCCAGATTTTCGAGGAACACGTCCAGATCGCCCTCGATTACGATCTACCCATCCTCATCCACACTCCTCACCTTGAGGATAAGTTGAAGGGCACGAAACTCATCATCGATTCGCTTAACTCATTCTCAAAATTAGATCACTCCAAGGTTATTATCGATCACGTAGAAGAACATACCGTGAAGCTCGTGATGGATGCTGGTTTCTGGGCTGGCATGACGCTCTATCCAGAAAGCAAATGTACCCCCAACCGAGCTATCGACATTCTCGAAACTTACGGAACCGATCGCATCTGGATGAACTCTGCATGTGACTGGGGCGTCTCAGACCCGATGGCCGTGCCAAAATGCGCGCTCGAAATGAAACGTCGCAAACATACCGCTGCACAGATCGATAAAATCGTTTACGAAAACCCTCTGACCTTCCTCAGGCAATCACCGAGGTTTAGTTTGTAAGGGGTAGATCGGACTGTGTATCGCGGATTAGGCAGCCTGCCCCAGTGGTCAGAAAAAGCTGTAACACCTACCTAACGTCTATTTCAACAAAGCCAAAATCGGCTGCGGATAGACTCCGAATACTAAGGTCAGCACCGTTAGCGTGGCGATACAGATTTTAGAAATTAGCGGAAGGGAGATTTTGGAATCATCATTCGGAGCGATCCACCACATCGCACGTATGGTTTTGAAGTAATAGTAGAAACCAGCAGCTGCAGCGATGACGGCAATGCCGAGTGCGATCCAAAGTCCGGATTGTGCAGCGAGCGAAAAGACAAAGAATTTACCAATAAAGCCAGCTGTTAGCGGCACACCAGCGAGCGCAGCAAGCAACACAGTCAGCGCAAGCGCAAGCGCTGGATTCCGTTTCCCAAGACCATTGAAGTCAGCGATCGCTTCGCCATCACGTTGGATACGAACTTGAGCGACGATGAAAAACACACCGAGTGTCATGATGAGGTAAGTCGCGAGATAGAACGAGATCGCTTGAATGGAAGTCACAGAATTTTCAGAAGTGGTTTTCCATGCCGCGAGAGCCAGAAGCAAAAATCCCGCATGCGCGATCGATGAGTAAGCGAGCAAACGCTTGAAGTTGGTTTGTGCAATCGCTGCCAAGTTTCCGAACAGCAAAGTCGCACAAGCGAGGATGAGCAGAATCGTGAGAATCTGAGCCCGCACCGGCGAGGCTTCACCGAGGAAAGGAGTTAGGAAACGAATTAACAAAATGAAACCGGCCGCTTTTGAACCAACGGAGAGGAAAGCAGTCGTCGGAGTTGGCGCACCTTGATAGACATCGGGAATCCACATCTGCATCGGCACAGCACCGACTTTGAAACCAAGAGCAACGAGAACAAGCGCGATACCGAACAACAACGGAACTGTGTCTTGCATGGCTGCAATTTTATCAGGCATGAGATCGAGACGCATTGTGCCAGTAGCACCATAGACCCAAGCGATACCATAAACGAGAAATCCCGTGCTGAGCGCGCCGAGGATGAGGTATTTCACGCCGGCCTCAAGTGATCCGACATTGCGACGCATGAACGCGACGAGGATGTAGAACGTGATCGTGACCAGTTCCAAAGCAACAAAAGCACCCGCAAGATCTTTTGCAGAGGCCATCCACATCATGCCTGCGCAAGCAAAGATGGGCAGAGCGTAATACTCACCCGTGCCTTCTTCAGATTCTGGATGCTCCGTGAAACGCGCGAGAATTTTCCGGTAATCAATCGCCATCAACAAAACAGCAGCCGTTGTGATGAGGGCGAAGATTTTGTAGAACTTTGCAAGCGAGTCATATTGATAGAAATTCCAAAGCGGCCAAGTTGCCCAAGTGGCATTGGTCTTTGAATCTGGACCAATTGCAAAACCAGTCAAAATGATAATCCCGATCAAGCCAGCTGCTCCAGCAAGACCTGCCCATGATTTATTTTTCGATGGAACGAAGGCTTCGGCGAGCAAGATGATAAAGCCGAGGGTGACGGTGAGTGCTTCCAGATAGTAGGCGGGCATTGCGTGAAACGTTAAATTTTAGATTCGGTAAACATCCTTACTTATTGAAGAAGTGAAGAAGAAGGTTGGGGTAACAACCCACAGCAAGGAGAGAAAGAATAAGAAGTGTAGCGGGAATGTGATCGCACCATGTGAGATCAGCAGCGTTCGTGGTGGATTTCACTGCGGGTCCTTGAAAAATTTTCCGGAATGCACGGAGCATATAAACCGCTGAAATCACCACACCCCAGATCGCCAGAATACAAGCAACTTGCACAGGACCGAAACCATCTGCTGGGACGTAGTCACGGAAAGCAGAGAGAAAGACCATGACTTCACCAGCGAAGTTTGCGAGTCCAGGAAGCCCAATGGATGCCATCGCGCCGATACCGAAAACGAAGGCCAATGCAGGAGCAGATTTTGCGAGCCCTCCGAGATCAGCGAAGTCAAGGGAACCGGTGCTGCGTTCGATACGATCTGCCAAGGCGAATTGCAGAGCAATTGAAATGCCGTGTGCAAACATCAGCAGCACTGCCGCTGGAAGTGCGAGGTCGTTTTCAGGAACGGCAATAAGTGCAGCGATCGCGAGGAAAATATATCCCATATGCATGACCGATGAACTACCAAGCATCGTGTCCAAACGTTTTTGAGAAATGGTCACGAGACCAACCCAGAGAATATTTCCTAACAACAATACCAACAAAGGAGTCAACCAAACTTGCAGTCCATCTGGAACCATTGGCAGCGCGACGCGTAACATGCCGTATAGACCAAATTTTTTCAGCACACCCGCATGCAACATCGCAGTAGGAGCTGGCGCACTTGCGTATGCAGGTGCGGCCCATGAATGAAAAGGAAACAATGAAACTAAAGTTCCGAAGCCAATGATCAACAGAGCCGCGATACCTTTCTGTGCTGAAGGATCGATCGTGCCAGCAAAGTCTTTCATCGCACGCAGATCGAACGTTCCAGTGAGCGAGGCGAGCCAGACAAGACCCGCCAATAAGACCAACGAGCCAAGACCAAGATAGATGGTGATTTTCCAAGCAACCCCGCGACGATCACCACGACCTAAAATCCCTATCATCAAGAAAGTTGGGATCAATGCCAATTCATGGAAGGCGTAGAAGAAAAATAAATCAGTAGAAGCAAAGGCACCTATCGCACCTGCGGCAATCAAGAGTGAAGAACCGTAGTAAAGTTTTTCTGAACCTTCGGGAGCTTTACTCGCATGCACCGCTGCGAAGGTCACGATGACGGAAAGTAAAACCATGATTAAACTCATCGCATCGATGTAACCAAAGCCGAGATGCAGAGCGGGCTTTTCAAGAACCGTGAGAGAAAAATTCCAAACATCTTCTTTCCAGCAAAACACCGAACCCAAACCGAGGATTAAATTAATTCCAGAAGCAGCTAACGCAGTTCGGCGCGCGGGAGCACCGAGCAGAATCGCGATAAAAGCAAGGATAGGGAAAACGACTAAAAGAGTGAGCATATAGAAAATGGTGAAGTCTGCGGAATATCCAATTCCGCACCGCGAATACAGCGAACTTGAGGCTGCCCGAAAAGGGCAAAATAGCTAATTTTACAAGGAACTTACCCGAATCCTAAAACTAAGCCGAGTTTTCGGCCACTTTACCAAAAAATTTGGGTATGATGCGAGACGAAGGATCAAAAGAGGGAGGAAGAGAGCCAACCAAGAGCTTGGAACCAAAAAACCAAGCGTATGGAATTCTAAACGCCCTATCGCCCCTCCAATTATTTGCTTTTTGCCTTAACCGCTTGATCAACCAAGGTGAGAAAATTATATCGATCAGGAACCAAGCTTTCTGCTGCGACCTCGCGGGCGAGACCTAAAATCAATGGGTCATCGATGATCTCGGGTTTTTCCTCGCGCAACCAGAGACCGAAACCACAGATCAGTGAAGCGAATCGACTGTCAGAGGATGCTTCTTTTTCAGAATCGCGAACCAATTCGATCATAGGTGCAGTCTGGCCATCAACACTCCAGACCAACTGGCCAAGATCTTGACTTTTCGCCTCTATGAGGATGGCAACAAGCGTTTCCTGACCAGCCGACAATTCCTGTGGCATGGATTTACGATCGCGAGTGTTTTCCTCGATTTCGTAACCTAAGAGCCGACTTGAGATCACTGAACGATCATTGCTATTGAACTCGACCGAAAGTTTTGAACTACGATCGCGCGCTCCGCGAATTTTCACGAAGACCAAGCTACCAGATGGACTCCATGGGCATTCGACAACTTCCGCACCCAAGGAGGCTCCATTCAAAAGAGCAACCGAACCATTGGTATCCAGAGGAAACGCATTGAGCATTTCTTCGATTCTAACATCCTGTCTGCTTGGTAAATTTCCAAGTTCACGGATCGAGCGTGTGATCTGGGTCAAACTCTTGTTACCCGCAATAAGTGGGAGCGCTATGCTTTTGCGAGCCTGCCCGCGATTTTCAACAGCAACAAACTCGTCAAAACTGGGCTTGATCGAACCATTCCCAACTTTTTTATCAGAGTCTCCGGTTTCTGGTGCAGGAAGCATGGTGACAATAAACATCGTAGCAGTCACCACCGCAGCAGCAGCTAAAGGCCACGCCCAAATGTTAAACTCTTTACGTTGTGGTTTCATGCTAACAATTTTACCAGGGCCAGAGGCTTCTCTCGCTGCTTGCATGATCGCGCTGCGCTGCCTTGGAAGTAGCGTGTCGCTCTCCGTGCCTAAGAATTTCAAGAGGTCAGTTTGAGAGCGTTCGATTTCCTTCAACGCTAATTTAAGCGCAGGATCTCCAGCGATTGCATGATCGAACTGCTTAGCCTCTTTCGCAGACAACTCACCTAACACGTAGGCGATCCATCTCGGATCATCTTGTTCAATTTTCATCTGCAACTCCTTTCTCCATCATCCATCCACGCAAACGTTTCATTCCAGCATGAATCAGGAAACCAATGTTACCCGATGTTAGACCTGTTACGCGCTGGATTTCCTCGTAACTCAATCCTTGTTGAAATTTTAACAAAATGACCTCCTTTTGATTATCAGAAAGCCGATCCATGTAGCGCATGACATCGAGGTATCGGTCGTTGTGTTCAGCCTTTTCTGTGGGCGAGTCATCATGACTTGCGATTTTGCGCCAGCCGACCTCGTCGAGCGGCTCGATGCGCTTGTTTTTGCGAATAACATCGAGGCAGCGATTCCGGCAAACCGTGAACAACCAGCTTTTGAGATGAACTTTGACCTTTTCAGGATCCTGCTTGCACAGGCGAATGAAGGTATCTTGCACGACATCTCGCGCTCGATCCAGGTCGTATAAGTAAGTTCTTGCATATCCAATGAGGGAGGACTCGTAATCTGTGACAGCTTGTTCAATGAATGATTCGAATTCCTGTGGGTTCAATTTCATCACATATCCACTGTTACAGTCCTCATCATCAACGCTCTCCAAAGCTTTCATCTTTGATGAATTTTTCACTTCTTTGAATCATTTGATAAAATAGCTCAAATGTTCAAGCTCCAGCGCCAGATCGACATTATTGACCGTCACATCGGCTGGAACCTCAAGCATGATAGGAGAAAAGTTCAAAATTCCCTGTATTCCACAGGCAACAAGCCGATTGACCACTTCTTGAGCGAACCCGATTGGGACACATAATATGACCAATTTGATGTGATTTTTAACAATAAATGCCTCCATTTCTGAAACATGATGCACTGGGATTTTTAATTCACGCGCCCGAGCATCTTCTGGATTGGCATCGAATGCGGCAACCACCTCGAAGCCTTCTTTCTGGAATCCGTGATATCTCAGCAAGGCCGAGCCTAAATTACCTGCTCCCACCAAGATGACCGGTTGCAACTGCTCCCTGCCTAAAGCCTCACGAATCGTGGTGATCAAACCTGACACTGGATAGCCCAACCCACGCGTACCGATTTGCCCGATGTAACCGAGATCCCGTCTGAGCTGTGCGGATTTCACCCCTGCGGCCTTCGCTAGCGTGATCGAGCTGACGGTCTTCTGTCCACTATCACTGAGCTTTTGCAAACAACGATGGTAGATCGAAAGTCGATAGATCGCCTTTTTCGGAATGTCCAACTTTTCGTTTCTTTCCGATTCAGCATCCACAATTCAATAAAATTAGAGGTTTTCTGGTTGCTGCAACAGCGCCGCAACTCGATTTAGCAACATTCCAGCACCACCGCCATCCACCACGCGATGGTCAAAAGTGAGCAGTAACTCGGCTTCAGTCGCGGGGAGAAACGCCTCCACTTGCTCGCTCCATACTGGCTTTTTACGACCAGCGCCGATTCCAAGAATCAAGGTTTCGTTTGGCAAAGGAATCGGGGTTCCGGTGGTTAATCCAAAAGTTCCAAAATTGGTCACCGTTGCAATCCCTCCACGAGAATCAGCTTCGGTTAGGCGCCGACGTCTTGCGCGATCGACTAAATCATCATACTCAGCAACTAGCTCGGACAAAGATTTCTGATCCACTTTGCGCATCGCCGGCACAACGACCCCGTCTTCCACTTGCACCGCTACCCCGATGTCGAAAGAACGTGGATGAACCACTTTTTCACCGATTAAATAACCTGCAGTCATCGGCTGCTCTTTGAGAGCGATCGCGAATGCTCTTAACAAATAAAGCGTCAAGCCGGGTTTACGAGCTTGATCGCGACGATGTTGGAGCAAGCGATCTAACAAAACTGGAAGTCCAACGGTCGCAAGCGGACGCGTCCAACTCCGGCGCATCGCATCGGCGACTGCCAGACGCATGGGCGATGCTGGAGCACTTGGCCAGGATTCAAGATAATCCAGAAATCGCTCTAAATCCTCAACAGTAACTCGTCCACCCGCGCCCGTTCCTGCAATCGCGGAAATATCCGCCTCGCGGAGACCCATATCATTCATGCGCGCACGCATTCTTGGCGAAATGTAATGCGCACCCATTACACCAGTTGGCACAGGTAATCCTTTCACACTAGGTATGATGCTTGGATCCTCTTCATAAGAATCTCCGTCTAATGCAAAATGTAGATTCTCTTCGCCGCTTTTCGTCTCCTGATGCTGACTCTGGTTTTTCGCCTCCAGACCTTCGAGCGTATCCACTCCTGTCCGAGCAACCTCTTCCTCTGTCACTTCTAACAGGCCGAGCAAAGAGCCCACCGAGTAAGAAACACCCTCAATCGCACGGATTTCTGATACCAAACCATCACAAAGCGTGGTAATTCCCATGGTCGCCTTGTTGGTTTCCACCTCAATGATTTCTTGATCCGTCTTGACCGAATCTCCGAGTTTCACATCAAGCCGAATAACCGTCGCCTCGGCGATGGACTCTCCGAGCTGTGGCATAAGTATAGGAACAATTGGCATAGCGGTTACTAAAAGGATAAGAGTTTTCGAAGCGCCTCAGAAATCGATTCTGGGGTAGGTCGGTGCGCCGCCCAAAGCTTAGGATGATAAGGAACTGGCGTATCGCGAGAATTGAGACGCTGAGGTGGAGCGTCTAGTAAATGAAAACCTTCTTCGGTCACCCTTGATACGACTTCTGCTGTGACTCCACCCCATGGGAAAGCTTCACCCAATGCAAGCAAACGTCCGGTCCTTGCGACCGATGCCAAGACAGTATCAATATCTAACGGTTTCACTGAACGAAGATCGACTACTTCAATTTCCCAACCATCTTGCTGCAAACGATCCGCAGCGCGAACGGCTTCGTGCACCATCGCGCTGTAAGTCACCACCGTGGCATGTTTCCCAGGTCGAGCGATCCGTGCTTGGCCGATTGGCAAGTGATCACCTTTGATCGATTTCGCCTTCAACCAACGATACAGAAACTTGTGTTCACAATAGATCACAGGATCATCCATTTTAACAGCATCAATGAGCATGTGGTAGGCATCAGAAACCGTTGCAGGAGTCACGACAACCAAGCCTGGATACTGAGCATACAAACCTTCCATGCTCTGACTGTGAAACGGACCAGATCCAGGCGTCCCACCCGAAGGAAGTCGTACGGTTAGAGGGATCGGCATCCCGGTGCGATAATAATGCGTCGCTGCTTGGTTGACGATTTGATTGAACGCAATCGATGAGAAATCGGCAAATTGCATTTCGATAATCGGACGCATGCCCTCGATCGCTGATCCGACCGCTAAACCAATCATCGCATCTTCAGAAATCGGACTATCAAAAACTCGGTTTGGATAAGCTTCTGCAAGACCCTTGGTTGCTTTGAACGCACCACCGAAACTAGCGATATCTTGTCCGTAGAGAAACACTCGATCATCCTCACGAAGGAGTACCTCCTGAGCCTCGCGGATCGCATCAATATAAGTTACACTCACGATGGAATAAAGGGAAAGGTTGTGGAAAGGGCTGACCAATCTTCCAAATAAGGATCTGGCAAAGCTTCTTGCTGTGCTTGTGCGACAGCTCGCTGGACTTCTTCAGAAATCTCCTCACGCCAAGCTTCGATCTCAGCTTCGGTCGAGTATTGGCCCTGAATCAACTGTTCGATGGCGACTTCGATGCAATCACGACCGTAATATCCGCTACGGGTAGAATCCGGAACGTACGAACCATCATCGTGCTCGCCGTGCCCAGACAAGCGAAGTAAATGAGCGACTACCATTTGTGGGCCTTTTCCAAGACGGGCTTGTTTCACAGCCTCTCCGATCACCGAGGCACATGCCAAAAGATCCGTACCATCGACGGAATATCCACCTACGCCGTATCCCCTCGCCCGCTCGACTAAATCACCGCAGGCAAACTGGCGGTTATTTGGAGTCGAGTAAGCAAATTGATTGTTCGCAATCACTACCACCATCGGAAGCTTTTCCACCGCAGCAAGATTTAGCCCTTCGTGAAATGCACCGGTCGAAGTTGCACCGTCACCCAAACAGGTTGCGCCAACGCAGCCATCTAAAGTTCCTTTGAGGCGCTTCGCGAAAAGCATGCCTGCAATCAGCGGCACTTGCGCACCAAGGTGAGAAATCATCGCTGGCATGCCTTTATCTGGACGTCCGCGGTGAATGTTTCCATCACGACCTTTCATCGGCCCTTCAACGGATCCCAAGTAGGTTCGCGTGCAGTCAATCAAGGGCTCACCAAAAGCGGTTCGGCCTGCTTGATCGCGGATCAGAGGAGCGAAACAATCTTTGCCCTGAATCAGCGCTGTTCCTAGGCAACCACTAACTGCCTCCTGACCTTTTCCGAGATACACACCTCCGACAATTTTACCGGCTTTATATAAACTCGAGAGCTTATTTTCCAAGATCCTAGCTTTAAGCATAGACCGAAAAGCTCTGCGCAAAAATTCGCCATCGAGAGAAATCATTGCTTCAAAAGGTTTTGTTTCCGCATCAGGCACAAGTGAGACTAAACCGACTCTTCCGAATCGTGCAACCGCTTTCGAATGAATGCTAAATGCTAGGACTTTGGCTGAATAATAGGAAATTACTTGGTCACCTCGCGAGGAAAAGGGGACAGAAAGTCGAAGGTCTGAATGTTCAAAGTCGAAGTTCGCCAGAAAAAATGTTTCTATAAACACTAAAAAACGACCATCGCTACTCATCCCTCACTCCCTCAATCTTCAATTTTCACTCTTCACTCTTCACTCTTCACAACTCACTCTTCACCTCAGGATTTTTCCTAACAATCGGTTCGAGACCCGCAGCGATCGCTTGCGCGCAGGCTTTCTCAGAGGCGCGTTTGAGTGCGACAGTCATGCCGTCGAGCCATTCTTGATGACTCCGAGCCTTTTCGGCGTCCTCAGAAGATTGATTTTGGCATGGAAAGAGATCTTCCATGAGATTTGGGGGTGATTGCTGATTGCTGCTTTCCACCATGAGCGGTGGTGTGACTGAAGCATCGTATATCGCCCATTCATCCACAATCCCAATGTAATCGTTTTTGAAATAATTCCAACCACGGGAAAACCGACGACGTATGGTTTCAATGGGAATATTGTGACCGCCAAAAGAAACGCGTTGTGCCACGCGATGGATGGCGAATTCGACATCTGGAAGTTTTAGAAAACAAAATTCAACGATATAACCTTTGGCTTTCCAGATAGGAATCATCCGCAGAAATGATCGCGACGAGAGCGTCGTTTCAAAGGCAAAGCTCTTAACGGAATTCGCCAGATCGTTGATTCTTTGCAGCATCAGACGCCCAGCAGTGACCGCCACATTTTCCGGTCGAAACGGGCTGATGCCAGCGGCAATCAAATCGGCATTGATGAATTCAGGACACGCGGCCTCTTTGGGTAAAAACTCTCGTGCGAAAGTCGTCTTACCTGCTCCGCTTGGGCCAGCAATAATCAGAATTTTCTTCATATTATCGTAGCCACTCTCAACGGCTTTCCCAGTTAGCCTAAGATCAAATGTTTGACCGCGTCTTTCTCTTCTTTCAGCTCGTTGATAGTCGCGTCGATCTTGCCTTGAGAAAACTCGCTGACAGGAACGCCTTGAACCACTTCCCAGCTGCCGTCGGCTTTGGTGCGAATCGGCATGGAGGCCATGAGTCCTTTTTCGATGCCGTAGGAACCATCGGAGCAAATTGCGACGGAATGCCAGTCGCCAGCTGGAGTTGGGGTGATCAAACTTCTAACGGTATCCATCGCCGCATTTGCAGCGGAAGCTGCCGATGATGCACCGCGTGCCGCGATGATCGCCGCGCCGCGTTGTTGAACGATTTTGATGAACTCGCCTTCTAACCATGCACGATCCGTGATGACTTCTGTGACGGGTTTACCTTGGATTTTTGCGTTGGTAAAATCTGGATATTGAGTCGCGGAATGATTTCCCCAGATGCAGAGATGGGTGACATCCGAGCAATGCACGCCAGCCTTCATCGCAAGCTGGCTCTTCGCACGATTTTCATCCAAACGCGTCATCGCAAAGAAACGATCATTCGGAATACCTTCCGCGTTGTTCATCGCGATCAAAGCATTGGTGTTGCATGGGTTACCCACGACTAAAACTCGGATATCTTTCGCCGCCGAACGGGCGATTGCTTGTCCCTGACCTGTGAAAATCTTGCCGTTGATGCCCAGCAAATCAGCACGCTCCATCCCCGCCTTACGCGGCACTGAGCCAATCAACAACGCCCAGTTTGCACCTTTGAAACCTTCGTCTAAATCAGTGGTCGCAACCACTTCTTTTAATAATGGAAATGCACAATCCTCCAACTCCATCACCACTCCTTTGAGCGCAGGAAGACCCGGCTCAATTTCAATCAATCGAAGATTCACCGGCTGGTCGTCACCGAAGACAAATCCAGATGCGATACGGAACAGAATGGCATAGCCGATTTGGCCAGCCGCTCCTGTGATGGATACGGTAATAGGTGCTTTCATGGGGTCAAAATTAAGAGTCGTGGATGCTAAGCCGCCCCACTTTCAACTGGCTAGTCCAATATGAGAAAATTGGGAGAATTAGCAAACCCCGGAGACTCAACTAACCACTTTTATTTAACGGAGCACTCGGCTTTGACAAAATATCTCGTGCCGCAAGTAAGTATTCGATCACTGCCTGACCATCTTCATCGTTGAGCTTCGATTTTCGGTTGATCTCTGGCATGATATCAAACTCGAGTTCATCCGCATCCTAATTTCTAGGATCCTCGAAGGCATGGCACTTTGCACATTTCAATTGGTGAATTTCATATCCCCTATCGAGTTGCGACTTAGATGTAGATGATATTTTTACCAAGGTTGGAGTTACTGGCGGTGCCATGTATGAAGCCTCACATGACACCACTTGCACCATCACCACACTCAATAGAGTTTAGTGAGACGCTCTGAATGATGAGAATCGTTTCATTTTTATTAAAAGTAAGTCGGATTCACCTTTATTTGTGAGACTAGCCTCACAAGTGATAAAGAACTCATTCAGCGATGAATCTTCAAAAAATAGAAAAGTAACAAAATAGACCCACAAAGGGGAACTGGACAAGGTGTGCTTGATGCTGCATAATACTCGAAATTATGTTGAATCATCTGCGCATGACTCTCTTTCTGCCTCTGATTATTGCCTCATGCGCAACGATGAGAAACGTGAAAGACACCTCAGTAAACGCCACTAAGAGCATTACTGATTTCGCACTGGGCCGCCCGCAGGTCGCTATCGTCGCAGCTAGGGAAAAAGACATGAAACAAATGCCACTCGGCAAAGAGCAAGCGCTGGCATTTGAACAAGCAAGGACACGCTCCTTCTGGTCATTTGCGCTACCTAATTTCAAAGAGCCGACTCTACCAAGCGTAGATGACAACACCGCAGACGGCTCTTTACTCCCCCCGAAGTCGTAGCTTAGAGGTAAGTTAGGTCTTCGCTATCCGTTTTTTGGAGTTTCAGAGGGCTAGCTTTTACTCAAAGTCCTTGCCCATTTGCTTGAATTCTCACAAAACAGCGGCAGATGAAAATACTTGTTGTTGGAAAAGGCGGACGTGAACACGCGCTACTTCATACCCTCTCCCTCTCTCCGCAGAAGCCAGAGCTATTTTCCTTTCCGGGAAGTGATGCCATTTTTCAAATCGCCAAGCCCACCACAGCGACCGATCTACCTTCCTTAATCGAATGGATGAAAACCCATGCGATCGATCTCTGCATCGCGGGTGAAGAATCTTATCTCGTGACTGGCGAGGGTTTAGCGAATCTTTGCGAGAAAAATTCTATCCCTTGCTGGGGCCCACCAAAAGAATCTGCGCAGTTAGAATCTAGCAAAGAATTCTCCAAAGAATTCCTACTGCGTAACCAGATCCCAACTGCCAAAGCGAAAACCTGCGACTCTTTAGAATCTGCTATCGCAGCCATCGCAGATCATTATCCAACCGTCCTTAAATTCGACGGCCTCGCAGCTGGAAAAGGCGTTGCGGTTTGCCCAGACAACATCTCAGCACTTGAGTTCCTCAACGAAGTTTTTACAGAAAAACGCTTCGGCCCCGGTCGCTTACTTGTCGAGGAATGTTTGATTGGACCAGAAGTTTCTATTTTCGCTGCCATCGTCGATGACCAATACCTCATCCTTACACCGGCGCGGGATTACAAACGCCTGCAAAACGGCGACCTCGGCCCGAACACCGGCGGCATGGGTGCGGTTGCTTCTCGCAAACTCATTTCTCAAGAACTTCTCAACATCATCGACGAGTCCATCGTCGCGCCGACAGTTGCCGCACTTCGTTCAGAAAATCTTCCTTACCGCGGCTTCCTCTACTTTGGCCTCATGCTCACAGATGAAGGACCGAAAGTCATCGAATACAACTGCCGCTTCGGCGATCCTGAATGTCAGGCAGTCATGCCATTACTGAAAGGTGACCTCGCAGCTTTCTGCATGAAAGGCGCAAAAGGTATTCTTGATGCAAGCCTGATCAGCTTCACCGATGATTGGTCAGTCTGCGTCATTCTCGCCTCGCATGGTTACCCTGAAACCTCTCGCTCTGGCGATGTCATTAGTGGCATCAATTCCACCGGCCAACAAGTTTTTCACTCTGGAACTAAAAAAATCGGTATGGAATGGCAAACCAACGGTGGTCGCGTTCTCGCGTGCGTTGCCCAAGGAACCGATCGCCTCTCCGCCGTCCAAGCCGCGCACGCTGCAGCAGATCAGATCACATTTGACGGACTGCAACGCCGCACAGATATTGGCATCATGAATTTTCCCGAGAGCAAATCCATCGATCCCGCTTCAATCAAACTCACACTTGATGCCGAGCAGATCAACCATGGTATCGAATCGCTCGCGGAATCTATCCGGAAAGCAAATCCAGAAGGTACGATCTCACTGATCGGTATTCGCTCGCGTGGCGACGAGGTTGCTGAGCGACTCCTCACTCTCCTATCAGAAGAAGATCGCGAACTCAACTTCGGAGTTCTCGATATCTCACTCTATCGCGATGATTTCGAACACCTCCGGGAAAATCCTAAACTTCAGGAGAGCGACATTTCTTTTTCTGTCGATGGCGCACATATCATCTTGGTCGATGATGTGCTTTTCACTGGCCGCACCATTCGCGCTGCGCTCGGCGCACTTGCCGATTACGGCCGTCCTGCAAAAGTTGAACTCGCGGTGTTGGTCGATCGCGGTCACCGCGAGCTGCCCATCCATGCGAACTACACCGGCATCCAATTAGAAACCGATCGTCACGATCACGTTCACGTCACGCTCGAAGGCACCGATGGAGAGGACTCCGTCAAGGTGATTGCTCCAACTCATTCATGATTCCCACTCAGAAAAAGACCCAGGAAGAGCTTGCCGCCTTGCGCGAGGACTCCGGTTTTTTTCAGAATCCAAATACCCAACCGCGGCCATTAGAGGAGCAACCGAAGCCTGCGATATTTCAAAAATTCATCGGTCAAGCCCCGGAACGGACACCGCAACAATTCCAAACCTCTCCGGCAGAAGCACGACCCAAGCAGCGAAAACGCCACTCCCTTCGCAGAATTGAGCTACCTTTAGCCCCTGGCTTCGAGGTCCAAAATAAGACCAAGATCCCTCAAGAACGCCGCACTTCTGAAGACATTGCTGAACTTCGTGAACGTCAGAGACTGGCAGACTTTTCGTCCACGCCCAAGAATCCCATCGCCCATCTTGAACAACTAAGCGTCCACCCAGTTTTATTGACTATAACCTATCTGATCGCTTTCACCGCCATCTTTGCGGCCTGGAAGACGGTCTATTTTGTCACTCCAATCTCCCTTATTTTCGTTTCAGGCTTGCTGACAGCTTATATTTTTTGGAAAAAGAAGCGCTCGCGCCACCACGCAGCCATCTTATTCATCATCCTAGTCATGACACTCGTTTTCGGAGGAATCCATTACGCCCCATTTTTCGCCTCTTATGCCACGTAAAGACCTACTGGATATAGCATCGCTCAAAAGAGAGGAAATCGACATCCTCCTCGATCAAGCGATCCCTTTTAAAGAACTCTTCACCCGCTCGGTGAAAAAAGTTCCAGCACTCAAAGGAAAATCCGTCCTCACCCTCTTTTACGAGCCATCCACACGCACCCACTCCTCCTTCGAGGTCGCTGCAAAACGACTCTCTGCGGATGTCACGAACTTTGATGTTAGAAACTCCTCAGTCACCAAAGGAGAGTCCGTCCGCGAAACGGTCGAGACCCTACAGGCGATGCGCACCGACTACATTATCGTCCGTCACTCGCGCTCTGGACTACCTGCCACCATCGCAGCACAAACTAACGCCTCAGTCATCAATGCCGGCGACGGTGCCCATGCGCATCCGACTCAGGCATTGTTAGACGCCTTCACGATCAAAGAAAAATTTCCCGAACCAGCAGGAAAAAAAGTCCTTATCATCGGAGACATCCTCCACTCACGAGTCGCTCGTTCCACCTCCTGCATCCTGAAAAAAATCGGAGTGCAGGTCGCTTTCCTCGGCCCGGGATCACTCCTCCCTAAAAACGGACCTGAAGGAATCACCCGCTTCACTGACTACGGAGAAGCGATGAAGTGGAACCCTGACGTCGTCTATCTACTCCGCGTCCAAATGGAGCGCCAAGACGCGCCGTTCTTCCCCTCCATCCGTGAATATCATAAACTATACGGTGTCAACGAAACCCGCTTAGAAGAAATCAGAAAACGCGGCCTCTACCTCATGCACCCCGGCCCGGTAAACCGTGGCGTTGAACTCTGTGACGCGGTCATGGATTACGAACGTTCACTGATCAACGACCAAGTTGAAAACGGGATCGCCACAAGGATGGCTGTGCTCTACTACCTCAAGCCGAACTGCTAGAAAACTTTGGATCACCGAAAACTCACCAATACCGCTCTGAGATTACTCTGTCTTGAGTCTCAAAACGGAATATCGTCTTCTTCCTGATAATCATCCATCGGGCCAGCGGAGCCGCCTTGGCGACTACTGCCGTCTGGAGTTCCAGTGTAAGCACCATCGTTCGGTGGGCGAGGGCCGCCTTTACCATCTGGTAAAAACTGAAGATTATCCGCTACCACTTTTAGCTTACTCCGTTTTTGGCCAGTGGCTTTATCATCCCAGACATCCATTTGCAGGCGTCCCTCGATGAATACACCACGACCTTTGGTGAGATATTTCTGCGCGTTTTCGGCACTCGCTCCCCAAACCGTGACATCCACAAAAGTCGTTTCATCTTTCCAACTACCATTGCCATCCTGAACTTTACGATTCACCGCAATACCAAGATCAGCGACAGCTGATCCTTTGGGGGTGTGTCGCAACTCAGGATCACGTGTTAGATTTCCGAGCAACATTACTTTGTTCAAATTGGCCATAGGAGTAGGGAGGTAAAAAAATTAAAAAAGCGACCTAGAAAAACTTAAACGCGCTGCCTGAGATTAGGCAACACGACTAAATTTATTCAGATAAACTGCATCATTAAGAGCAAGTTTCTCTTGAATTTTCGTGATGCAATCTGGATCACCTGAAAACGTGTAAGTCACGTAATGTGCGCCATTGATTTTGCGTGGGGTGTAGGCGAAATCTTTGCGACCCATGTTGTCGATTTTTTCAACCTTGGCTCCAGAGGCCTCGATGTCTTTCGAAATCGCGGTCACGAGTTCGTCCATGCTACCTTCCTGGTTTTTTGTCGTCAGGGCTATTAGGCCTTCGTATTTACGGCTCATCTTGTGTATTTTCAGTGGTTAGATTTTGTGGTGGTTTGACCCGTGGAGTATTAAAACGGTTCGATGCCAAGGCGATACCTTGGGAGCGCGAAAGCTGAACGGCTTCAAGCGCTGTGGCAAGCATGTTTTCAAGGTCTTCTCGCTCATCTGGCGCAAATTTCCCTAAAACATGACCCGTCATCCCTCCCGGCTGCGATGCGCCGATTCCGAGTTTCAGCCGCGGAAACTCGTCTCCGCCAACATGTTCAATGATCGATTTGATCCCGTTGTGACCTCCTGCCGAGCCTTTTTCCCTAAATCTCAGGTGTCCCAAGGGCAGTGCAACGTCGTCATAAATTACCAACATACGATTTACTTCCCATTTATAAAACGACAGCAATTGCCGCACCGAGCGACCGCTGAGGTTCATGAACGTCTGGGGTTTCATTAAAATCGTCCCATCTCCCAACTTCGCGATGTGTGCCTGAAATTTAGGCTCCGACTGGAAAGCAACCCCGCCCGCTGCCGCGATCCGATCCAGCAGCATAAATCCAACGTTGTGACGGGTTTCTTCATACTGCCTACCGGGATTTCCCAGACCGATGATTAACGAAATACCCATAGCCCAAAACATCTTATCGGAGAACTCCCCGCAAACAAATTAAAGAATAAAAAAACGCCCGAAGAATATCTTCGGGCGCTTTAGAGAGAGTTGGTAAAACTTACTTCGAAGCGGATGCAGCTTTCGCGGCAGGCGCTGGAACTGCAGCTGCTTCTTCAGCAACCAGAGCAGCTGGTTTGCCGATGTGAGCCACAACGACCTCAGCTGCGTGAGTTGCTGTGACACCTGCTGGAAGTTTCATATCACCAATGTGAAGGGACTCACCCAATTCAAGTTTGGTGATATCTACGTCAATCGTGTCTGGAAGCGCGTCTGGCAAGCAGGTGATTTCGAGGGTATGTGCGTATTGCTCAAGGATACCGCCGCCTTTGACACCGATCGATTCACCGGTAAGGTGAACTGGGATGTTTGCAGTGATCTCAGTTTTGTCATTCACAGCCAAGAAATCGACGTGAAGAGCATGGCCAGTAAGTGGATCATGCTGGATGGTTTTAAGGAAAACGGAACGAACGCCTTCTCCTTCAACATCCAAGTTGATCAAAATGCTATCGGAAGAACTGTGTGCTAGAAGTTCGGCAAACGTCTTTGAATCGATCTTTAAGTTCGAGTTCTCCAAGCCACGTCCGTAAACCACAGATGGAAGCCAGCCTTCACGGCGCATTTGCTTAAGTTTACCTGAACCGCTGCGAAGGCGCGGCGCCGCTTTAAGTGTGATCTTCTTGGCCATATCTGAAATTG
>JBILMI010000165.1:0-4994 GCA_044375585.1 Luteolibacter sp. | reverse complement strand
CCTCAGATTCGAGGCAGAGATATCCGCTATTGGGCGAGGCGTTATTACCTGTGCAGGCGATCTCCGCTTTCGCGTCATCAAATGCCCATGTATCTGGTTTGCTATTTACTCTAACAGAATCCGCTTTCTGCAACGCACGCCAACCAACCTCATTGCCAGTGATTTTTGGAGAAAGCTCTTCGGTTAAAAGATGATTACTTCCTTGAATCAGGAGCGCTGCGAATAGAAGAACTTTATCAATCATAGGGAGGTGGTTAGGTGATCATTCGGTGAGCGCGAGGAAATCTTCGATTTCACGTGAGGGATCGTTGGAGCGCATCAGCGTTTCACCAACCAATAAGGCATTGGCTCCAGCTCTTAATGCGCGCAGGGCGTCGTCGTGGGTTTTGATGCCACTTTCTGAAACGAGGATCACATCTTCAGGAACTTCTTCGGCCAAACGCTCAGTGGTTGCCATGTCGACCTCGAAGGTTTTCAGGTTGCGGTTGTTAATGCCGATCAAATCTGCACCTAGCTCCAATGCACGTTCCATTTCAGGAAGATCGTGAACCTCAACCAAGACATCGAGTTGGAGCGACTTCGCTTCATCGTAAAGTCTTCTTAAAAGATCATCATTGAGAGCAGCGACGATGAGAAGAATCGCATCAGCACCCGCGATCACTGCTTCGTGGATCTGGGTTTCATGGATGGTGAAATCTTTTCTAAGCAATGGGATAGGCGAGAACTCAGAGATTTTTGAGAGATACCCCAAAGAACCTTGGAAATATTTTTCATCGGTCAGGATTGAAAGGCAGGAAGCGCCGCCATCGATATATAGCCCGGCTTGGCGAATGGGGTCGAAATTTGGATCAATCAAGCCAACCGAAGGAGAAGCTTTTTTTACTTCGGCGATCAAGGCGAGGTGGTGAGGACCGCGATCGAGGGCCGCACGGAAACCCCGAAATTCGTTACGTTGTAGGGCTGCTGCACGCAGGTGACCGGCGCGCGGGAGCAGGGCTTCGACCTCTAGGTGTTTGGTGGCGATGATTTGGGCGAGTTTGTCAGACATAAAAAGGGACTGCGTATGGGTAGAGCCGTGACAGCCAAGTGCGAAGAAAATTTTTTTGATATTTTCTCTAAAATTCTCTTGATCGCAAGCTGCGGTAAGGTAACAACTCCGCACGCGCATCACAACGCGGGCGTAGCTCAGTGGTAGAGCGCCACCTTGCCAAGGTGGATGTCGTGAGTTCGAATCTCATCGCCCGCTCCAATTTTTCGCTTTCTTTCATTAATCTGCAATTTCCCAACCCACTAAATTCAGTGGGTTTTTTATTTGCCTGAAAGCCCGTCCCCGTTGAGTCTCTCAACGTATGTATCTATGGTCAAAACTTGCAGGGGAACGTTGGATTGATGCTTGGGAAGAGCGATTCTCGGGAAATCCAAACTTCGTCTTGGAATACATCAAAGGTGGAAAATCCGTGCGCTTGCAGGTTTATTGCCAGAATGAAAAAGAGGCAAATGCGATCAAAAAGCTGTTTGGTGGGTCGATCCGTAAAGTGAAAGACGCTGAATGGAACAAAGCTCCTGAACTGCCGAAACCGCTCAAAATCCGTGATGTATTTCTGGTTTCCGCCGAGTCCGATCCTAAAAAGATCAAAGAATTGAGCCGTCAACATCCCAAGCGGCAGCTGATCGTCATCCCTCCGGAAATGGCTTTCGGCACGGGTGATCACGCAACCACCTCCACCTGCCTTCGGTTTCTGGTCGATATCGCACGTGAGCGAAATGATACATCATGGAGCGTCGCTGACCTCGGTACTGGAACTGGCTTGCTTGCCATTGCAGCGAGAAAGCTCGGAGCGACCGAAGTCTGGGGCTGTGATTTTGATCCCTTCGCGGTCAATGTCGCGAAGCGAAACGCCGATCGCAACGGCACTCCAGAAATCGTCATGAAAGATCAAGATGTCCTAAAATGGAAACCCCGTAAAAGCGGATACAATGTTGTCGCCGCAAACCTATTTTCAACCGTCCTGATCGAAGCCTGGCCAGTCATCGCGAAATCCCTCGCAAAAGGAGGAGATCTCGTTGTATCCGGAATTCTCGCTACTCAAGCATGGGATGTTTTTGAAGCCGCTGCAAAAAGCGGACTCGGTTTCTCCAAAGTGATCAAAAAAGGCAAATGGGTCACAGCGAGAGGCGGATGGTTCGATGATCTCGCTGCCAAGTAGTGGGATCTCTCTTCTAGCCCGACCATCTGGGACGCCACGGCTACTTCTGCAAAATCACGAAGCAGCCCTTCTTATTCGCAGAGATAATATCCGGTTTTTTATCGCCATTAACATCTGCCGCCATCACTTGGCAACCCACTCCGCTATCAGCGTCGATGATTTCAGCGGTAAACTTCGCTTGGCCGTCTTTGCGGGTGAGCATGAAAGCGTAGATGACGGCGTCCTTATCTGGCTCAGGATCAGCATTTGGGCCGTGTGCCCAGAAGCGTTTTCCGGTGATGATATCGAGCGTGCCATCTCCATTGAGGTCTGCAAGATCAAGCGCGTGAGGCTGGGTGAACGCGACGCCAGTGGAGCCTTTTTCATTAGGAGTATCGGTGAGGAGATGTTGTGTCCATGAGCCGTCTGCTTTCTGTTCAAACCAGCTGACGCCAAAGCCATGAGCATCGAGGGAAGAGATGACATCGGTGCGGCCATCGGCGTTCACATCGGTTCCAAACATTTGCGCACCACCGGCATTTCCGAAAGATGCAGCATGGAATTTCCAAGGAGCGATGCCGTCCCAATTGGCGGGTTGTTCCCACCAACCTTTTTTTTCTAAAATGTCGGTGCGACCATCTGAGTTGATATCACCGTGGCCAATGCCGTGGGTGTAGCGCTGGTAGGCATTTTTATCCTCTGGAGTGATGGCTTTCCATTTCCAAAGCTCACTGGGCTTGGTCGGATCGTAGGAAGCGTAGCCAATTTTGCCACCTGACATGCAGAGGAGGTCGAGTTGGGAATCGCCATTGATGTCCACAAGCGAGGGGGATTCGTTATCGGTGACGGCAAGGACGGTGTGACGTGGCCAATCGCCACCTTTATCGCCAGGATTTTCATACCAGAAGGTTTCTTTACCCGGAGTGCCAATCACGAGGTAGTCGGGTTTGCCATCGACGTTGAAATCGCAAGTGTAGGAGAGGAAATTATCCGAGTAGCCGTTTTTACCACTGAGTTCTCCTTCGAAGCCTGGGATGACGCTTTTATCTGATGCAGTAAAGTTTTGGACATCGGGAAATATCTTGTTTTGGATCTTAAAATCTGGACCCGCATACCAATAAGGCCCGCTAAGAACGTCCTTTTTACCATCGCCATTTACATCGGCCAAACAGGCACCTTCTGCCCAGAAATAGCGGCTAATTTGATGCTTCTCCCATTTTCCGGTTGGAGCTGGTGGCTTGGTGGAGACGACCGCGGTGACTGCGCCGGCGGCGAGAAGGGGAAGTAGTAAAGGTTTCATGGGGTAATTACCTAACTTGCGTAATGTTTTTTGTCACTTATAAAGAGATCAGGGAATAATATATCCTTATACCTAAGGGAGCAGCGCGTTTTATCGATAATTTATAATGAACAACAATTCAGATCATTCGCGGCGTGTGAGAACTTGATTATGAGTTCGGTAACGCTCATTTTATAGCTATAACAAAATTTCAAATTTTATGTCTTTAGACAAACTTACTCAAAAACTCCAGGAAGCCCTGCAAAGCGCGCAGGGATTAGCTTCTAAATCTTCTCATCCGGAGTTGCGTAGCACGCATGTGTTGCTGGCGCTATTGCAACAAGAAGGTGGGATCGCAGTGCCAATTTTACAAAAGGCAGGGGTTGATGCATCGATGCTAAAAGCGGCGGTGGCCTCGGCCTTGGTGAAAGAAGTCAGTGTGCAAGGAGCATCGACCCAACCCCAGATCAGCGCGGGATTACGGGCCACTTTAGACGATTCCGATCAGGTGCGTGAAAAGATGGGAGACGATTTCCTTTCGGTGGAGCATTTCCTCTTGGGAGCGCTGAAAGGCGATTCGCCAGCAGGTAAGTTATTACGAGAGGCAGGCTTCGAGACAAAAAAGGCTGAAGCTGCGATCAAGGAAGTGCGCGGTTCACAAAAAGTAACCGACGCCGATCCTGAGGGAAAATATCAGACGCTGGAAAAATATGGAACGGATCTAACGGCTCGTGCGCGAGCTGGAAAAATCGATCCAGTGATTGGTCGGGATCATGAAATCCGCCGGGTCTTACAGGTGCTTTCGCGTCGCACGAAAAACAATCCCGTTCTTATCGGTGAGCCTGGCGTTGGTAAGACCGCCATCGTTGAAGGTCTGGCTCGACGCATCGTCTCTGGTGATGTTCCTGACTCGATGAAGAACAAGATGGTTATCTCAATGGATATTGGAGCTATGTTGGCGGGCGCGAAATTCCGAGGAGAATTTGAGGAACGTCTCAAAGCCTTTCTCAAAGAAGTCACCGATGCGGAAGGGCGTATCATTTTATTTATCGACGAGCTGCATACCATCGTTGGTGCCGGAGCAGGTGAGGGCGCAGCCGATGCTTCGAATATGCTCAAACCTCAGTTGGCACGTGGAGAGTTGCATGCGATCGGAGCAACTACTCTGGATGAATACCGGAAATATATCGAAAAAGACGCGGCCTTGGAGCGGCGCTTCCAGCCAGTGATGGTAGGTGAACCTTCGGTTGAAGATACCATTGCCATCCTACGTGGTTTGAAGGAACGCTACGAAGTCCATCACGGCGTGCGTATCCAAGACGGCGCCATCGTCGCCGCGGCTGTGCTTTCGGATCGATATATCTCGGATCGGTTTCTACCTGATAAAGCAGTCGATCTCATTGACGAAGCCTCATCGCGTTTGAAGATCGAGTTGGATTCCATGCCGACCGAAATCGATGTGCTTGAGCGGCAGATTATGCAGCTTGAGATGGAGAAAAAGGCTTTAGAAAAAGAAACCGATAAAGCAT
>JBILMI010000164.1:0-4995 GCA_044375585.1 Luteolibacter sp. | reverse complement strand
TACACGATTCATAAAGAAAATCCGTGCTTGTCGGGAGAAAAAAATCAATATTTGTTAAGAGTAAATCACGCTAATGTCCGTATCTATCCAATTTCTCAATGCTGCCAGCATACCCACAACCGGATTTTTAGCCATTCCTGGACGACTTGATTTTGAACAATTACTTCATTTAGAGAAGCGATTTCACGATAGAACCATCACTTACCTCATTGAGGAAAACGATTCCTTTGACCCCTCTCTAAAGAGTCACATGCAGCGCTCCGAGAGAGGCGCGATGTTTTCCATCAAAGACGAAAACCCAGCTGCCGCAGGTAAAGAACTCGCAAATTTCATTAGTCATGGTGGCATCCTATTGTTTGTGCCTGGTCGTTCAAAAACTCGTCCAGCGACGCCCATCCATATTCCATCCTCACATCTCAAAACTCTCGTTGCATTTCAGCTCCCTACACTGCCCATCGCGATTGATTGTCCACCTGAGTCGTGTATGGGAATCGAGAAAATCTCTTCACTTCCTCACGCTGTCTTCTCCGTTGGTCGGCTACTGAGCCAAAAGGAAATCAATATTCCAAACTTCCAAGAGCGCATGCTCGAAGCTTTTGAAGTTTGTTACAATTCACGCACGATCCTCCGTGGCTCGCTTGCTACCGCTCTACTCCAAGGATTAAAAAATAACCCTGCGAATCATCTGGTCGATGGCGCAGATGATTCCGAAATTCCATTCTCAAATATACTACCCGTCGCCATCGCGCTTTCTAAATACATCATCAAGGAAACCGATAAGCCACGTGTCGCCATCGTCCTCCCACCTGGAAAAGGCGGTCTAATCGCTAACCTCGCGGTCTTATTTGCCGGGAAAGTTCCAGTAAATTTAAACTTCACAGCATCGCACGATGCCATTCGCTCTTCGATTCGTCAGGCAGATGTGGATCGCTTCATCACGGCTGATCCCTTTGTTAGGAAAGTCTCAAGCTTTCCTTGGCCACCAAATCGCGACCTGATCTTCATCGAGCGCACCATTCCAGAGATCAAGAAAGAGATCGTCAAATGGGGTGTAATTTCAAAAATCCTTCCGACTTCATGGCTAATCAAAATCCTCGGCCTAAATAAGCGCAGAGATGGCGATGAGGCTGTTCTCTTGTTCACTTCCGGTTCATCCGGAGAACCTAAAGGAGTTCCACTCACACATCGAAATGTCTTAGCCAACGTCCTACAATTTGGTTCTCGCCTCAATATCAAAAGCAACTCATCCATACTTGGTTGTTTACCACTCTTCCACTCCTTCGGATGCACAGTCACGCTGTGGTATCCTGTCATCGATGGGATCAATATCATTACTTATCCCTCACCGATCGAAACCAAACGCCTCGCCGAGCTCATTTCACTTCATCAAATCAATATCCTCCTCGCCACGCCAACTTTCTTACGTGGCTACATGAAACGCATTGATCCCGCTCAACTTAAATCCTTAGAACTTGTCGTTACCGGCGCGGAGAAACTCCCACAGAATCTCGCTGATGCATTTGAGGAAAAATTTGAAATTCGCCCCATGGAAGGATATGGCCTGACCGAAACTTCGCCAGCTACCAACGTCAATCTACCGACACCAGATCCGATCGAAAACGCTCATTCCATATCCGCCCATCTGAACGGTTCAGTTGGCCAGCTTCTTCCCGGCATCGCCATCCGCCTCACCGATCCGGTCACGAATGCACCAGTGATGCTTAATCAACCCGGCATCATCATTCTCAAAGGACCTAACATTTTCAACGGTTATCTCCGCGATGAGAAACGCAGTAAAGAAGTCCTAACAAATGATGGTTGGTTCAAAACTGGCGATGTCGGTTTCATGGACGCCGACGGATTCCTCCACATCCAAGGCCGTATCTCTCGTTTCTCTAAAATTGCTGGTGAAATGGTTCCTCACGAAACTTTGGAAGCAGCCATCAACAAAGTCCTCGGACTCGATATTGAAGCCGAGCGTAAAATTGCCATCGTCGGAGTTCCTGATGAAAAAAAGGGCGAGGCAATCATTCTTCTTTCCACCATCGCTGGCCAAGCATTGGATCAAGAATGCATCGATCTCCGTTACAAGCTGCTCGACCAAGGAATTACCTCACTCTGGTGCCCTAAGCAAATTGTCCCCATTAAAGAAATCCCACTTCTCGCATCCGGAAAACTCGACATCAAACGTTGCCAAGAGTTAGCCGATGCGGGATTAGCTAATTAAGACATTTCAGCCATTAGCGACTTCCAAGGCTCCAGATGTTCAACCGCAACATGAATCTCTCCCTCTGAAGAGCAAGGGGTGATGATTGCGATGAATTTCAAATCTTTATCACCGCGATTAAATGTGGCGTGAACTGCACTTTTCGGAATGTAAGCGGATGATCCCGGGCCGATGGTTTGCTTCTCCTGCTCAATCCATTGTTCTGCTTCCCCTTCAATGATGTAGATCACTTCTTCTTTGTTAGGATGAGTGTGAAACGGATGACCGCCGCCGGGCTTAATGGTTACGTAAACGACGATCAAATCATCGGTTGGAGTCATGCCAGGCTTTGAGTGCCAAATGTGCTCGCGACCATCCATGGTTTCATGCGGTGCATTTTCAGGTGTGATGAACATATTACTAAGTGTTTGGGTTATCTTTTTGAAACCCACTTCACAGCGTTGCGAAGAATGGTTTTGTAGGCTTCATGAGCGTGGGATTTATCGTCGTGGCCGTGGGTATATGCAACGATGCGAGTCTTCGGGTCTTCTACAATCCAAAGCGAGGGATATGGATCAGGTTTATTACCGTCGGGCTTGTTTTCAATGAGAGTGGTGTGGCCGTCCTTTTCAAAAAAGACGGAGTGGTAGGATTCGTCGGCGATGGTGAAACTTTCTGGCACGTCCTTGAGGATAGGGTGTTTGACTGTTTGAGTGGAATCCGCCACCACGTCACCTTTGCCGTGGCTCTTCGTTTCTCCAGCAACGAAGCGTTTGTTGTAGCCCTCCCACGGATGCGACCACGTTGCTGCGTGTAACAGAACGATCCCCTTGCCCGCGTCAGCAAATGCATGAAGTGCTTTCTGAAATTCAGGAGTCCCCCACTGTGCATGATTTCCAGAGAAGACCAAAACGTCTGCGTTAGGCATCGAATCCAACGCCTCCTTGAGGTTCATGGTGGCAATCACATCCATCTTCGGAACTTTGGATAAAGTCTCCATATCGGTTTTGATGAAATCCCGTGGAAAGTTGTGGGAACTCCCCGCCCCTACGATGATTACACGTAAGACTCCATCTACTCTTGGTTCTTTGAATCTCAGTCCAGTAGCAGAGGTGCTGTCTGGCGGGAGATCGGAAAAGGCATCGGTCATGTAAGTGAGAATGTCGCGAATGTTTTCCGCGCCCATAGCATCCAGACCTTCAGGCATGAGAGAGCGTTGAGTGTTCACGCGACTAGCGATATTGTCTTTGCGAATCTCAATATCACCGCCTTGGTTGCGGAGATTAACGGTAGCCCTGTTCTCGCTAGTCACGACGCCTGCCAAGGTTTCACCCGTTTTGGTGGTGATGTTCCATTGCCAGTAACTCGGATCGACCTCGCGATTCGGATCGACGATATGAACAAGCAGTTCCGCTGCTCCGTGTGATCCCATACCTGTGAGTGCCGGACCTACATCCTTGCCCGTTTCACCAAACTTATGACATACCGTGCAGGCAGCCGTGAAAAGCATCTTACCGTTTTTTGCATCGCCGGGTTTACTAACAATAGGGAGAAACGCCGCGATGATATCTTCTTTCGCCTTCACACCAAGCATAAGCTTTTCGACCACTGCACTTGCTTTCGTAGAAACACCTTTATCTGGATGATTACGGAAACGTGCCACGTCAACGGGACTGATTTGTTTAGCATCGATAGTTCCAGCATCGACCGCATTCAAAAATGCAATGGATGCAGCAGGTCGCTTGATGATTTCATTAAATGCTTGAATCCGTATTTCGGGACTGAGTCCATTGAAATACTTGATCAGTTTGACCGTTAAATTTGCCTCGCTCACCGTGGTGACAATGACGGATTGAAGCTCCAGTGGTTCAGAGGAGTTCTGCAAAACCATCAATGCTTTATCAGCTGAAACATCGGTCCCTACGGAAACCAGTGCTCTGGCAGCAACGCTGCGTTCTGCTAGGTTTGCCTTGGAATCTACAAGTTTACTTGAAAGCAAATCGATCTGTTTGTTAACGGAATCTTTTAACATACCCTGTTTGTCCCAGCGAGTTATCAACGGCAGGATAAGCGATCCAGTGGTAGGATCTGATAACAAGCCAACCAATGATTCGCTTAGCTCCTTATTCAAATCAGGCTGAGCTTTACTATTTGCGATGATCTCTTTGAGAATGGAAGCTCTAACTCCATCAACCGAAGAAGGTGCTTTAGCCACCGCGTGGATAAGCTTAGTTGCATTTTGATTAAGATCAGCTCTCAGTGCGACTTGAACGAGATTCTGAGCAAGTGATGCGAGCGGCTCAGGTTTCTGTGCTTTGAGGCAGTCGATAATAACTTCCATGGACTGACTACTTGCTGCTGCGATCAGTGCAGAACGAGACCAATCATCCTTGGCTTCAGCGTATGCAGTAAAAAGTTTTTGGCGATCTTCCGGAGATCCGATTTTCTCAAATTGACGGTATGACTCCATAGCTGCCGAGCCATTTTTTATTTCTAACATTTTTCCACTCTCACGCTGCAAGCGAATAGCAGTCATTCGGGTATGAGCATTGGAACTCATAAATGCAGCTTGAACCGATTGCGGCTTATTTTTATCAATTAAAGGAACTTCAATCTTCTTTGCCTCTTTGTGCTGTATTCTCCAAATACGACCAAAGTAATGATCCCGATCCGGACGCACTGCGGCATTCGCGTTGCCGTGTTGCGGGCCGCGGGTGTCGTTGTGGATCACCGCTTGGTTGTAGAAATCAACCACATACAACGCGCCATCAGGGCCGACCCGGGTCTCG
>JBILMI010000163.1:0-5045 GCA_044375585.1 Luteolibacter sp. | reverse complement strand
GCGCGAGATACCTTCCAACGCCGCTTGTTCAAAGAATAATGCGTCGCTAACTTTTATGAGTCATCAATATTTCCGTATAAAACTTTTGTGATCGCTTTCATCAACCAACGCCCCGCGATTCAGATCGGCCCTTACCAAGTGCTTGATTACGATACCGTGTGGTTGGAAGACGCGATCATGCGGGCTGCAAAAGCGGCGGATTATGAAAATTTTCCAATGGCGCAGGAAATCCGCTACGGAGTGGAGCTATATTTGGAAAGCAAATGTGCGCTGCGCTTGCTGCGCCTTGAGGATTTGTTTGAGCGTGTGCGTAAAATGTTGGTGAAAATTGGCTGTGAGCCGATTGCTGCACAACTTCGTCCGCTGGCTCCGCTGGTCACGGTTTCTTTAGTCAACACCGCAACGACAGCTGGTAACGGCTTCGAACTCGCATTTTTCGAGAGCCTGCGCTCAGAAATTGCCGAACTCCGTGAAGCTGGCGCCGAAAAAGTTCATTTTACTGGCTTACGCGAAAGCGCCCAAATTCTGCGCGGGGAATCGAAATGGAACAAACATTGCGATGCTCTTTTAGAAGAAATCCGTATTTTCCTAGAAGCTTGCGACCGTGAGTCAGAAGATTTCTCGCGCGCCCTGTCACTGAGTATTGAGGCGTAGTTTTTAAACGGTAGGGTCAACACGCCGTTGTTGACCGTAGATTCCTTTGATTAGTGGATAGAAAGAAGAATTTGAGAAGCTCTCACTTCATTAAGATGGATCATGCCTCAACGTTTTTGATTTGGATCGACTACGGCGAGTCGACCCTACCGTCTTCCAGCTTCCTGACTTCCATAAAATAAGTGCCGTGTTCTTTGCTGTCGATGAGTTGCCATCTGATACGCGACTTCACAAGAGTGCGAAGCGAGGTTTCTTAAGATCAAGTTTGCTGCATTGTCTCCTGGCGCCCCGGTCGTCGCTGCGCTCCCCAACCTCGGGCTCAGATTTGAAAGCCCAATCAGGATTCTAAAAACCTCTTGTCGAGAAATTCCAGTAGTTCGCGGCGCGTGGGGAAGCCGTGTTTTGCGGGGTTGGTCGGCTGAGGGAGGTGAGTCCAATGAGCCTCCAAGCTGGAGGAATGAAACGTTTTTGTGGGAATACCGAGCGCGATCGCATCGGTGAGGATTTCATCTTCATGATTGCAAGTGGCGCAAAGCAATGCGTCCGCCCACTCGAGGATGGCGATGGATGTTACTGGAATGAGATACTTAGCAAGTGAGACGCTCAGTAAGTTTTCCCGAAGTCTGGACTTTTCGGAGTCTAGCTCGGCTAGAGATGAGTCATCACTTGGTAAAAACACAATGGTCGGAATACGGAGCTCGATGCAGGTCCGCAGGAAAGTGAGTTCGGCATGATTGCTGGCGCTTGATACGACTACCATATTAGAACCGAGCAAAGTCCTCGCTGCTTCTAGTTCGGAGCGGATGGCATGAGCGAAAGCTATGTGGTCTGCCACATCAACGCTTGCTGCGAAGCCGAGTAATTTTGCCGACATCTCAATCTTCCACCACGATTTTGGTCGGATCCCAATCGACCCTCGGAAGCTTCATGTTAAGCTTTCGCATGGTATCGACCATGATCCGAGCGACGACTAGATTGCGATACCATTTGCGGTTTGCTGGGACCACATACCATGGCGCGTGCTCAGTGGAGGTTTTGGAAAGTAGATCCTCGTAGGTTTTCATGAAATCTTCCCAAAGCACTCTGTCCTTGAGATCGTCTGGATTAAATTTCCAATGTTTATTTGGATTTTCGAGCCTCGAGACGATTCGGCGTTTTTGCTCATCTTTGGAAATGTGTAGATAGATTTTGACAATGGTGGTGCCTTCCTCGGCAAGCATACGCTCGAAATCCACGATGTGATTGTAGCGTTGTTTCCAGATCTTCTCGGGAAATAACTTTTTTACTTTCACAGCGATCACGTCCTCGTAGTGGCTGCGATTGAAAATGACCATTTCGCCACTACGTGGAACTTTACTGTGCACCCGCCACAGGAAATCACGAGCCAGCTCCTCCTCGCTGGGTTTTTTAAAAGAACGAACGTGGATACCTTGTGGGTCAATTCTTGAAAAAACATGCTTCACGCAGCCATCCTTGCCGCCGGTATCCATGGCCTGAAGAACTAACAAAATCCGATGCTTGTTCTGTGCGTAGAGCACTTTCTGGAGCTCCTGAAGTTCATCCTGAAGCTTATCAAAAGCCTTTGAGCTATCGTCTTTTCCGACTTTATCAAAAAGGAAAAATTCACCCGAATCGATCTTCTTGAGATCAACTTTTTCACCCGGTTTTACCAAGTAACGTTCCAAAGCTCCCTTAACTGGCATGCTTGTTTATCTATTCCTAGAATCGATGTGACAAGCTTCGTCTCGATATTTAGTCCAACCCGTCACACATTCGGCATTGTAAAAGTGGCTAATCGTATCTGATATCAAGCATGGCGCGCACACGGAATAAACGTTCACTACCTTCAGTTGATCCTGCAACGTTGCTGACAGCGCTGCACATTGGGGCGAGTTCGGTTTCCATGGTGATTGCTGAACGCGCAGTTGACGGCACGCTGCTACCCATCGATTTCCTCGAGCAACCGGCTCCTCTCGCCCATGATGTGTTTGGAGGAAATGTGGTATCGAGCGCGACGACGGAGCGTATTGTTTCGATCATTCGCGGGTATCAAAAAACACTCTCTGAGTTGGGGCTCGACTCCCATCATTTCACCCGTGCTGTCGCAACCAATGTTTTGCATGAGGCGACGAATCACGAGGCGGTCCTGAATCGCATCCGTATCGCCTGCGGGTTTCCAGTTTCCATGATCGATGACGGAGAAATGACTCGTCTGATTTATCTTAAAACGCGTCGCCGCATTCAGCATCTTCCCGCAATGAGCCAACGCACCGCGCTGGTGGTGCACGTTGGTCCTGGAAACACCCGAGCGTTGCTTTTTCAAGAAGGCCTGATCACTCGTTACACGAGTTACCGGATGGGGACACACCGCACCCGTGAGGCAGTGGAAGCTTCTCTTGCTGAGGGGTCGACTTTGCTACGAGTTATTCGCGAACACGCTTTAGGAAATCTCGCACAACTCCGTCATGATTATTCGGACGTTACCATCGAGGGTCTAGTCCTGATCGGGTATGAGATCCAATCCGTCGCCAGCTTTGTCACGAAAAGCAACGAAGCTTGCTCTCTGAAGAAGCTACGCTCCTTTACCAGTGAAACAGCGGAGCTTACGGACTTGGAGGCAGTGAAGCGGTTCCAACTCGACTACCAAACCGCTGAGGCCTTGATTCCCGCTCTTGAGATTAACCTAGCCATCGCAGAAACGCTATCGCTCAAAGAGGTTCACATTCCTGTCAGTGAATATGAACAAGGACTCCTACACGATCTTCTCGCTTCACGTGAGCTCACAGATACCTTCGCAGCAGAGGTCGTGCGCTCCGCTAGAATTTTGGCAGAACGCTATCAATCTGATCCAGATCATGGCGAGCATGTTGGAAAAATTTGCGAGCATTTCGCCGCAAATCTCCAAGATCTTCACCAGCTCAACGAGCACGATTTGTTATTATTGAAAGTGGCAGCCATCCTTCACGAGGTAGGCACGTACGTTAGCCCGCGTGCACATCACAAGCATTCCGAATACATCATCTTGAATTCGGAGATTTTCGGATTAGATAGACTCGATGTCACTATCGTCGCGTTGGTCTCGCGTTATCATCGCCATTCCGTTCCGCGCCTAGATCATCCAGCATACGCAGCGCTGAGCGTGGAGGATCGCATACGCGTTTGTAAACTTGCGGCCATTCTCCGCGTGGCGGATGCACTCGAGCGCACGCACGCCCAACGCGTTTCTAGAATTGAGATCACACGCTCTTCTAACAAACTACACATCCGCTTGCCAGGTCTTGAAGATGCTGCAATCGAACGTCTTGCCATGGACGCGAAGGCCGATCTCTTCGAACAAGTCTTTGGCCTCACCGTCATCATCGACGAAGATAACTAGGCTTAAACTACGATCTTCCTTTTAGAGTTTAAATTTTATAAACCATGCACGAATACCATAACCGCGAACTATCTTGGCTCGAATTCAATCAGCGTGTCTTAGATCAAGCGCTTAAAGATTCAGGGCCGTTGTTAGAACGAGTGAAATTTCTCGCGATCACAGCATCGAACCTCGATGAGTTTTTTCAAGTTCGCGTTGGATCACTGATGCTTCAGAAGCGCAGCGGTCGAAAGACTCGTGATAATTCAGGCTATAATCCGACCCGTAACCTGGGCGCTATACGCGAGCGAGTGCTTAAAATGAACGAGGATCAGTATCAGCTCCTCACCCAAACGTTGCTTCCTGCGCTTGCAGAAAAGGGGATTTTCATGCTTTCCGCTGCACAGCTCAGCGATGCACAACGAGCTCAAACGGCAGCGATTTTTGAAGATCATATCTCGCCACTGCTTACTCCTTTGGCGGTCGATCCTAATTCACCACCACCCAACGTGCCGGCGCTTCATATCGTGTTGGCTTGTCGTCTAGTGGATCCAGCCGATGAGTTCACACGCCACGTGTTGATTCCGATCCATGAAAATTTACCACGTCGCATTTCAGTCCAAACTGACGACGGAAATACTGCATTTATTCTCATCGAGGATCTTGTGGCGGCGCATGCATATCAGTTGTTTCCTGGTGAAACTGTTACCGCCACCACAGCGTTCCGTGTGACTCGGAATGGTGATATCGCCGTTGAAGAAGATGACACGACGGATCTCGCTGATGAAATGGAAGACGTGCTTACTGCACGTCGTTTCGCCGATACAGTCCGGCTTGAAATGCGTGAAGATGCACCACGTGATCTTGCATTGATGATCCGCACGGTGACCGCCTCAAGCTCGCAGGAAATTTACCGCCATGATGGGCCCCTCGGTCTGGCATCGTTCATGGAACTAGCCTTTCTTCCTGATTTTGATCACCTGCGCGATGAAGAATGGCCTTCCCATAACAGCCCGTCGATCACACCGGGAGTTTC
>JBILMI010000028.1:0-18896 GCA_044375585.1 Luteolibacter sp. | reverse complement strand
TTAGGTGAGGAATTTGTGAAGCAGCTATTAGGGCGAGTGGATCAGTTTATTCTGGTAGCACGCCGAGTGGATCGACTTGATAGCACAGCGGATGAAATTCGGAAATCGCATCCAGACATAAAAGTCATGGTGTTTGAGGCTGATTTATCTGATCCGGAAATGCGTATTTTGTTAGGAAAGAAAGTCCAAGATCAGGGATTGATTCCGGATCTTCTGATCAACAATGCAGGATTGGGAGATTATGGCGAATTTGTGACAGCGCAGTGGGGAGTTCTTGATCAAATGCTACGGGTGAATATCGAAGCGTTAACTCATCTCACTCATTTATTTTCTCCTGGCATGGTGAAGCAAGGAAGAGGATGGATTTTGAATGTTTCTTCCTTAGCAAGCACCTTGGCGATTCCTGATTTTGCAGTTTATGCTGCGACCAAGGCTTATGTAAGTAGTTTCAGCGAAGCGCTGCGTATTGAGCTTCAAGATGATGGAGTTGAGGTGATGTCGCTGTGTCCCGGACCGGTGAAGACCGAGTTTGGAGAAGTCGCTAGGCGTGAGGGAGCCTCATCAGGTATGCCTCCAGCGCGTCGTTTTTTTTATGTGAGCAAATATCAAGTTGTCGCTGAGGCATTGGCTCGAATTGGAAAAGGGCGAGCTCGTGTTTTTCCAGGACTGCAAATTGCGATCGCTGGATGGTTTATTGGCGCACTTCCGCTGTTTCTTATGCGATTGATCATGCGAGGTCGCCCACGTCGTTGAGGTTTTATCTTCACAAAAAAAACTGAAACGGATAGATTCCAGTTGTGTTTCAGAAAACAGGTATCGCGGTTTTGTTCATGCTATGCCTTACAGGGACCGGCTGTAGTCCAGTCCCTTATTCAAGATCCTCGCCAGTCCCTGGAAATAAAATTTCCACATCGGGTTTAACCCGAGAGGTACGATTAAAAGTGGATATGGTTTCGCGCGGCACGCATGGTCGAAAAGTGGTTCGCTCCATGAATCCTCGATACATTACGATTCATAGCACGCAGAACTATTCGGCAGGAGCGGAGCAGCACTCCCTGGCTTTGAAGCGAGGTGCGTTGCGTGCGACCAAACGACGTGGAGGAAATCGGATTGGCTATTTGATCTGGCACTTCACAGTGGATCAAGGGATGGCGATTCAGCACATGCCGACTTCTGAGCAGGGTGAGCATGCGGATTTTGACGGGCCAGGAAACCGCTATTCCATCGGGATCGAAATGTGTGAGCAGAAGGGTTCGAATATTCGGGCTACCATTGAACGCACGGCTAAGTTGACTGCGATCTTGATGAAAAAGCATGGTATACCAATTAGAAATGTGGTTCCGCATTATCATTGGCCACGTAGAGGTGCGAACCCGCGAAATAAGGACTGTCCGCATTTTTTGATGGATCGAGGTAGGCCTGGTAAAAAGTGGCGGTGGTTTCAGGGTCGGGTGAATGATTACTTTCAGAGGCTTGAGTAAAATGCAAAAGGAGCACCTTTCACATGGCAGTCCGATCAATGATCAGACCATTCTGGAGCCAGATGTGCATTATGCCTGTCAGCGTTGTAATGCCTGCTGCAAATGGCCGGGAGACGTTCGTATCGAAGACTCGGATGTTACCGTGATTGCGGAGTTTTTAGGGATGGCTGAGGCAGAGTTTATCTTAAAATACACGAGGTTGCGTTCGAATCGGCAAGGGCTTTCGATCATCGAAAAGCCCAATCATGAGTGTTCGATGTTGGAAGACGGTGGGTGTCGCATTCATCCGGTAAAGCCTAAGCAGTGCGCGGGGTTCCCAAATACATGGAATTTTCCGGGTTGGCAGGATATCTGCCGAGCACTGCCCGTCCCTACGAATAATTCGTAATAATGTTATGGATTTTCTTGATAGCAGACGCCTGCCCTTGAAGAGTAAGTACGTAACTAAGGTGTATTTGCATCCATGCCTGTGACTTTGCTTTAACTATGGCCAAGAAAACCAAATCCAAGAATCCACGAATTCTGATTGTTACGCCGGAGATTACCTATCTACCGGCAGGAATGGGAAATATGACACAGCGGATGTCGGCTAAAGCAGGTGGTTTGGCAGACGTATCGGCATCTCTAGTTTCGGCTTTGTTTAATCTGGGTGCGGACGTGCATGTGGCGATGCCTAACTATCGAAAGCTCTTCAAAGGGGACGTTTTCAATCTACACGAGAAGGAACTGAAAAAATACCATGAGGTATTGCCAGAGGATCATATCCACTTGGCTGAGGATAGGATCTTTTATTATCGCGATAGGGTTTATAGCAGTCACTCAGATGAAGCGATGCGGATTGCCTTGGTATTTCAGCGTGAAGTGATCAATCACATCGTCCCGAAAGCTCGACCGGATTTGATTCACTGTAATGACTGGATGACTGCGTTGATTCCGGCGATGGCGAAACGTCGTGGTATCAAAAGTTTGTTCACCGTGCACAACATTCACACGCGTCAGGCGAGCCTCTCTCAAGTCGAGGATACCGGAATCGATGCTGCAGAATTTTGGATGCATCTCTATTTCTCGGGTAATCCGATGAGTTACGACCATGCCCGCTCGCAGGTTCCGATCGACTTATTGACCACTGGAATTTTCTCTTCGCATTTTATCAATACTGTCAGCCCGAGGTTTCTTTGGGAGATCGTTGAGGGTTGGCATTCGGTGGTTCCTTGGTCGGTCAGACAGGAAATACGGAATAAATACTATGCGGGCTGTGCTTCAGGAATTTTGAATGCGCCAGATGCATCGTATCATCCATCGACTGATGATGCTTTGGTTCAAAATTTCACTGCAGATGATTTCTTCGAAGGGAAGCGTGCAAATAAATTGGCGTTGCAGCAAGAACTTGGGTTAGATCAAAATCAAAATGCTCCTTTGTTTTTCTGGCCATCACGTTTGGATCCAGTTCAGAAAGGTCCACAACTCGTGACGGATATTTTGGTTAAAATGGTATCGGATTACTGGGATCAAGGTTTGCAGATTGCTGTGGTTGCGAATGGTCCGCACGAAGTTCATTTCAAGAAGATTATTAAGGATTTTAATCTGGGTAATCGGGTCGCGATTGTTGATTTCGATGAACGAGTGTCACGCCTGGCTTATGCGGCATCGGATTTTATGTTGATGCCATCATTATTTGAGCCGTGCGGGTTGCCACAAATGACCGCTCCACTTTATGGGTCGATGCCCGTTGTGCACGGGACGGGTGGGCTTTATGATACGATACGTCCGATTGATGTTTGGAACTCAACTGGAAATGGATTCCGTTTCGATCATTACGATGCAAGTGCCTTGCGCTGGGCTGTTGACCAAGCCATGGAATTCTATGGTTTACCGCATGAAATGAAAATCACCCAGATTCGTAGAGTGATGTTAGAAAGCCTTAAAGAATACAGCCATGAAGAAGTGGCTAGAAGATACATTGCGATTTACGAGGAAATGCTCGCTCGTCCTTTGGTGAATGATACAGCGGTGTGATGAATCTTTATTGAAGAGTCTCTCCTGAAGATGTATCTTCTTTGGTTTCAGACTGCGTTTCTTCGGGTTGAAGCAGTTCAGTAAAGCTATCTATCCATTTTTCTGCTGACTTATGATTGATGTTGCTTTCGATGTGTTTGAGCATTCTCTCTGAAGCACCACGTTGATCACCTGCTTTGAAAATATCCACTTCTGCATTCCATTGGAATTCCGGAACAGTCTCGGTTAAAAACTTTTCATATTCAGGAGACTGCTGAATCGATTTTGCACCTCCTTTTTCAGGATTGTTCCATTTTTCAAAAATATCAACTTTTTGTGCGATGCGTTTTCCCCAAATCGTTTTCAGTGATGCGATGCGATCGCTTCTGCGGAGCGGAGGGAGTATCAATTGATCATATATCTCATCAAATTGACCGGGCGCTGATGGCCAATTTTTTATTTCTATTCCATTGATATTGTAAGCTTGAGCAAAAATGCTGGATAAGACGCCTTGATTTAGATCGGATTGATAAGGTTTTAACTTAGCTGCATCCGCGGTAATGCCATCTATGATTTTGATGGCCTCCAGTGCTAATTTCTCGCGATTAGCATTTTTAGAAGTGGCTTGTAATGACAGGGCTAGCCAACGGAGTTGATATTGAAGGGTTAATCTAAAAGATGTATCTGAAAACTTGTCGCCATTCTTGTTTTTCCAATCACGAAAATCCACGGCTTTTTTATTCTTCTTCTCAAAGTTGATCATCTCCTCGCACTTCAGATAAAGTTCCATAGCAGAATTTTCATTGATCATGCCTGAGCTGAATGCACTCAGAGCTGAGCGATATTTTCTGTCGATATTTGATTCGGCTTGTTCTTGTGCGAGCTCGATTCTTTTCAGAATAGCTTCACGATCTGCATCCGTTAGATCCTGCGCATGACTGATAAGAGGGGCGAATGTAAGGGATGCGACGATCAAATGCTTTTTCATAATCAATGGCTTCTGGTTTTTAAATTCCGCCAAAACGAAGGAGGCTGGATAGTTAATTATGACTTATTCAACTGTCTAGTTAACTTTTGGCTTATTTGAAGCAGTTGTAAATCTGAGGAATTTCCGGGTGGTGATGGGTCGAACCGCAGTTGTTGATGCAAAGCACAGGCCTGCTTGAGTTCGGTTTCGGAAATGTTGTGAGCTTTGAGTTTCATCAACCACGCTACAAAGGTTTCTCCAGGACTTCTTGAGCCGAGGATCTTGAGCGCGGCTTTTTCGATATCATGGAGCGGAGTTTTGATGGCGGGTTTTTCTAAATCACGTCTTGATTTTTTGGAATCAACAACGACTCGGGATTTTTTGAGCCGAAACGAGATATAGAGCACGATGGCAATTCCGAGTATCCATATGGCGATGGTCACGGCGAGTCGATTTGAGGCTTCGTTGCGCCAGAGGAAAAAGTCTTCTTTGATGCGTTGATACGTATCGTAAAATGACTGCATACGGCTGTGGCCACGAGTTTCTTCGATCAGCCAGCCGCTGGGCGTGGGATCGAAGTCGACCCAAGTTTGGAGTTCTTTATTCCAAACACGAGTCCATGCATGTGCGTGTGTTCCGCGAATGATCCATTCGTCATTGCTTATATTTTTTTCAATGACTGAGAAGCCAATGGTGTAACGGGTGGGAACATTGGCCGCTCTCAGAAGTAGGGTTGCGGCAGTGGCGAAATACTCGCAATGACCGTTTTTGTTGGTAGTTAGGAAAGTTTCGATGGCAGTAGGGCGCTTTTTGGAGCTAAAGGCGCGCCCAATAGTGAGATAGCGGGTGTATTGAAACTCGGTGTCGAAAAACTCCCTGATACGCTTAATTTTCTCGGTAGTTGTTGCCAGTTGTTTCAAGCCCAGAGCGTCGGCCACCTCATGAATCCCTTCCATTTCGTAATCATCGATGAGGAGGTCTTCTCTTGGGAAGGGTGGGGCTTCGGTGGTGAGATCGTCATTCCAGCGGACCTTGCCTTGAATGATCGATTTGATAGGAAAAATCCGGACATTACCGACAGGGTTGATTTCAACGCTATCGAGCACGAAATTATTTAAAGTGGAGGTATTTCCTGGTAAAGGCAGGAGATATCCCGTCATGGCGGCTCCACGGATTTCGAACTCGGAGAGTGGTTTTATGATATCCTTTCGGATCATGTTTTCGCGCAACATGTAGTAAGAGTCATCTACGGCAAGGTCAGTAGAGTCCAGCGGGCGGTAACTTTCTTCGTTATCGCTCATTGCGGCAGGATATTGGATTTTCCAATTCACACCTTTGTAGCGGTTGTAAGAAGCGGTTTTCAGGAGCCTTGGTGGCATTTGTCCGGCTTTTGGAGTTATCCTCCACATCATTTCAGAGGACTGCTTGATAGCACCCAAAGATCCAATATGGGTCATCTTGAGTGTGGGGTCGGCGCCGGGAATTCCATCGTAGTTCATTCCGCGATTAGTGACCCAGTGATAGAGGGCAGTCATTCCAATCTGGCCCGTTAATCCGATGGCTGCAGCGAGCATCAGGATGGTGATCATCGCGAAAAACCGGCTCCTCATATTTTCCAGCATTCGCCATGAGGCGAGAATGATCAGGCCGATAAAAAAGGTGCGCCCTTGAGCATTTGGACCTAAGCTGCTGGCGATGATGGAGGCGATGAAATAGACGTTTCCAAAATTAAAACGAACGATTGATTGTTTGGTTCTGAGTTCAATATTACGATTAATATAACTCTGTGAAAATAAATAGAAGTTATTGAGCTTTAGGTATTTTTGAAATCCGAAAGATTGTATAAACTGCAAAGGGAAAAGTACTATAGGTAGCCATGTGAGGAGTCTGGCTAGGGTGGTGTAGCGGTTGCCTTCGAGCCAGATGGGGATCATGGCGAAGAGGGTAAGTATGATGCAGAGATACCATGCTCGAGAGCAGGCTTGGTCGTTAAAATTCCAGCGTGAGCGAATCCAGTTGGGGCTTTCTACGATGAGAGCGAGAATGAGAGCCAGCGCAGAATTTCCAGACATGGCTCCCCAGAAAAGGAGAGTCGCACCGAGTAGCAATCTCGGAGGTGGTTGGACAGTTTTACTGGACATGAGATGAGAAGTTTAAGTGCCGGAAAGTTGAGAAGGTAGGCACATCAGGTCGCGGGCGACATGGTTAGAATTGATCCAATAACCCGGGACAGAATTAGGTGGTTCGCCATTTCCGACGATCATGGGTACGCAGAGCATGCCGTATTTTCTGAGTTTTTTGACAAATTCCATTCGCACTTCGTCCCATCCGTTGAGGACGAGCAGGCAGGAGGTAATCTGATCGCGGTGTTTGATGACTGATGTAGCCAGGGCATCAAAGCGTTGGGTGGGTTCGATTTCGACAGCGGCGAGCACTTCGAGTAGTTTTTCGGTGCGTTCGAAGTCTCGTCCAGCAGTGACAGTTTGTGCGCTTTCGGCGATGAACATCAGATCGATTAAGGCCTCGTGATGATCGAGTCCGGTAATGAAAGACGACGCGATGGAGATCATTTCCTCAAAAATCATACGATCGCTTGATCCGAGAAACGTATCGAGAATCAAGGCGTAGCGAGGGTGAAAGGTATTTTCGAGTTCTTTCACCATGGGTTGTCCGGTGTGTGCCCAGCTTTTCCAATGGATCTGGCGGAGAGAATCGCCGGGGCGGTATTGCCGGAGACCAATGAATTCGCCTGAGTTTCCGATGGCGTTGCTGGTTTCTTCTCCGTCGATGCGGAACGAGGATGTGCCCGGCATTTCAATGTGCGGAAGGGCGTAGCGTTTCGGCAGGACGATCAAACGCGAGGGTGGTGGATTGAGAGACTTGCACCTTTGAAAAAGTCCAAGTGGATCTGGCATGAGCAATCGCAGATTTTCGAGGAGGAATACGCCCCTTTTTTGTACAGTGAGGGTGATGGGAATCGTTGTGATTTTTCCGCGGTAAAGATCGAAGGCGGTATCGGATTCGCTGGAGGAAAAACGGCTATGTCGTGTAACCAGCCAGCGCCAGCGGTAATAAGCCATGGCTCGGTCGTAGGGATTACGTAGTTCCTCGCCGGGTTCTTCGATCTCGCTAAATTCTAGCAGGCTAGGTCTAGGGTCGGGCGGGACTTGCAGCACGCGCAAGCCGCGCTGGATGCGGGAGCCTGTTTGGCTGAGTTCCACCGAGTAACGCAATTCTTCACCCACTGTAGCATATTTCGGGGCTTTGATGATTGCGGTGACTTGCGCGCGACGCAGGCATACCCAGATGAAGGCGAGTAATATGAGTCCGAAGCTGAAGCAGAACAGTTGAAAGATTGAGTTCTTGGGTTGCCCGATACTCATAAAACTCGCCAACAAGGTGACAATTAGAGCGCAGATTCCGGCGGGGCGGATCCGTTGTTTGAACCAAAAATGCCATCTGGCGCCATGGTAGTAGAACCAGTAAAGTACTCGGAAACGTCGTGATACAGAGCTTGAGCTCATTAGATAGGGACAGGAGTGTTTTTGATCAGATCCGCCACGATTTGGCGTGCATTGACACCTGAGTATTTGGATTCAGGTATTAGCACGAGACGGTGTGCGATCACATCTGTCGCTACGGCTTGAATGACTTCTGGAGTTACGAATTCTCGGCCTTCGAAAAGGGAGATGGCTTGAGATATTTTCATCAAAGCCAGGGAAGCGCGAGGGCTCGCGGCGAGCCGGACTTCAGGAATGTTGCGGGTGGCGCCAACTAGCGAAACCGCGTAGTGGCGTAGTTCATCGCTGAAGCGGATTTTCCTAGCAGCAGCCGAAATTTCAAGGATTTGCTCGCGACTGATCATCGGCTTTATCGAGTTTACCGGATGGGATTCGGCCTGATCGTGGAGGATTTTCGCTTCTTCTTCTGCGCTAACATAACCGAGCTGGCATTGCATGGAGAAGCGATCCATCTGCGCTTCCGGTAGCGGATAAGTGCCGCGGAATTCGACGGGGTTTTGGGTGGCGATGACGAAAAATAAGCCATCGAGATCGTAGCGTTCGCCCTCGATGCTGACCTGTCGTTCGCCCATGGCTTCGAGTAAGGCACTCTGGGTGCGTGGGGAGGCGCGATTGATTTCGTCTGCGAGGAGGATGTCGGTAAACACCGGGCCTTTGTGGAAACGGAACTCCTGTGTTTTCGGATCGAGCACGGAAACGCCTAGGATATCAGATGGCAGGAGGTCTGGCGTGAACTGGACGCGTTTGAAATCGGCGCCACTGATGGCTTTGGCAATGGCTTTGGCTAAGGTCGTTTTTCCGGTTCCGGGGAAGTCTTCTAACAACACGTGTCCACCTGCAAACATACAGGCTAGCACTTTTCGTATGGTTTCCTGCTGCCCGCGGATTACCTCGCCTATGATCTGCTCCAATTGATTCGCTAATTCAGTTTCTCTCATCTTTATCATTTATCTTCGTTATTGATCGGAGAGATTCAATGTTCATCTTTAAAGAAATGAGTATCATTACAAAACGTGGCGACGACGGGATGACGGATCTGATGTTTGGGCGCAGGATTGCTAAGACCTCGATTCGTTTCGGGGCTTTAGGAACCATCGACGAACTCAATGCAGCCATTGGCCTTGCTAGGGCGGCGGATGCGGAGGGCAAGAACACGGCGATTTTGGATCGAGTGCAGAATTTGTTATTCGGTCTGATGGGGCAGTTGGCATGTTTGCCAGAGGATGCAGCGCAGTATTTGGAAAAAGGCTACGCGGTGGTGCGTGAGGAAGATCTGGATTGGATCACCTCGACGGCGAAGCAGATCGAAGAAGGGGGAGTGCGTTTCACGCATTGGGCTGTGCCCGGAGCTGAGGGATCGATGGCGAGAGCTCACTTGGATCTCGCCCGAACCGTGGCAAGGCGCGCGGAGCGTCACGTGTTAGAGCTCCACGAAGCAGAGGGAGGAGTGCCAGAAGTGGTGCGGCTTTTCCTAAATCGGATTTCCGATTTGATGTGGATCTTGGCGAGAAAGGAGGAGTAGGGGGGGGAAGTTAAACCACGAATTTCCCGAATGAAGATTGGTTATTCGAAGGGTTATGAAAAGATAGCTTTTTGATGGGTTCAGGCATTTTTCTGAACTGAGGGAGGAGGCAAAGGAGGCAGGGAGGAGATTAAATTTTTCTTAAAAAGGTAGGGTCGCAGGGCTCGTTCGACCGTGACTGGCAATCTAACGGATTGACGAGGTGCTAGGGTAGAGATCTCGTGAAGTTGGGATCTTATCTTCAATTTTTTGGGGATATGTAAATGAACGCAGCAGGCGGTGCACGCGCTAATCAGTTATGACGAACGTAAGGACTTTCGCGTAGAATGGATTCCTTGCGTTTCGTGATCAGTAACCAACATTCGCGGGCGGTTCCTAGGACGATGATGGTGACAAAGAATAGGAAGGTGATGGTGACGGCGACATCGATGCGGGCGTTGAAGAGTGAGGTCTCAGCTGCTTTGAGGGCTGGGCCAGTAAGTCCGTTGGCGATGAGGGCTTGTTGTTTTTCGATTTCCGGGATGAAGCCTGCTGAGCCAGCGGAGAAGAGTTTTAGGTAGCCAGCTGAGAAAGTTACGATGGTTAGAAACATCATCGGTACGGCGGTGACCCAGCAGTATCTGGCTTTGCCCATTTTGATGATGATCACCGTGCCAAGGCAGAGTGCGATCACGGCGAGGAGTTGGTTGGAAATACCGAAGATAGGCCAGAGGCTTTTAGCGATGCCGGCGGGATCGAGTGCTCCTTGATAGAGAAAGAATCCCCATGCGGCGACCAACAGACCTGTGGCGAGGACGTTGCCGAGCCATGAATCGGTTTTACCAAGTCTCGGAGAGATGTTTCCTAACAGGTCTTGAAGAATGAAGCGACCGACCCGTGTTCCAGCGTCGAGAGTTGTTAGAATAAACAGCGCCTCGAACATGATGGCAAAGTGATACCAGAGCGAGAGAGCGGTTTTGCCGGGAATGACTTTAGCAAAAAGATGTGCCATGCCGACCGCGAAGGTTGGCGCTCCACCGGTTTTTCCGACCATGGTGGGGTAGTCGTTGACGACCGTGCCATCAGCAAGTTTTACAGTTGTGGGTTCACCCATGTCGCGGGTCATGCGCAGCATGTCTTCGTTGGTGACCGCGTAGGTGCCTTTATCGTCGATATTGCTGATTTTTTCGATCTGGGTCGTTAGAGCGGCGGTGTCGCCGGGTTGGACGGGGGAGTTGATGGCGAAATATTCTCCAGGTTGGAGGGCGCAGGCAGCGATGATGGCCATCAGTGAAACGAGCATTTCAACGGCCATCGCGCCGTAGCCGACGAGACGGATGTCTTTTTCACGGGCTAAGAGTTTTGGGGTTGTGCCAGATGCGATGAGCGAGTGGAAACCGCTGATTGCACCGCAAGCGATGGTGATACAAACGAAGGGAAATACCGGACCCGGCACAACGAAGCCACCACCATGGATAAATGGTGTGAGTGCCGGCATGTGTAGAGGTGGGGCTAAGATCACGATGAAAACCCCAAGGATCGCAACCGTGCCGAGCTTCATGAAGGTGCTTAAATAGTCACGCGGAGCTAATAACATCCAAACCGGCAAGACGCTGGCAGCGAAGCCGTAGATCATGATCGCCCATGCGAGTTGAGTGGGCTTGAGAGTGAGAGCTTCTGTTAGAGATGGTGGTAAATATTTTCCGGCAACCACAGCGGCGATCAGCCCGATCACACCAAACGCTGAGGCTGCGGTAACGCTGACTTTCCCGCTCTTAATCATCAGGCCCATGACAAATGCCAATGGAATGGTGGCGGCGATGGTGAAAAGCCCCCAAGGACTTTCTGCTAAAGCTTTCACAACAATGAGACCAAGCACCGCTAGCAAAATGGTCATGATCGCGAGTAAGCTGATCATCGCGATCAGACCGATGACGGGATTTATTTCGTCTTTGAGCATCTGGCCTAACGATTTTCCATTGCGGCGCATCGAGGCGAATAGAATGACCGCATCATGCACACCACCACCGAGGGTGGCACCCACGAGGATCCAGATCATGCCGGGTAAGTAACCAAATTGAGCGGCGAGCACAGGACCGACGAGCGGCCCCGGCCCTGCGATGGCGGCGAAGTGGTGACCGAACACCACCCATTTCGGAGTCGGGACAAAATCTTTGCCATCGCTGCAAGTGACGGCGGCCGGAGCGCGGCTATCGTCGATGGTAAGCACCTTGGCCATGAGCCATGCGGAATAGAATCGGTATGAAACCGCAAACGTGCAAACACCAGCGACAACGAGCCACAGGGCGTTTACGGGTTCACCGCGTTGAAAAGCGGCAACGGCAACGGCGGTGACACCGAGTAGAGAAATAACGATCCACAGAATTATGCGAGCGATACGGGGCATAGCTCAGATTAACACAAAGTGGACTAGGGGGAGTCGAGCTTCATTTCAGGCCGGGACGTTTAGATCCCAAAAGGACGGGGGCCACCTATTTATCATCAGCGAAAATGTTGTTCATGCTGGCGAAGAAATTACTGAGATCATCTTCGCTCATTTCGGTGTTCTGGATTTCGTCGAAGCTGGTGTGGGTGAGATGTTTATCGTCGAGTTCACCGATGAATGAGGAAGGTTGGCAGCTGGTCTTGTCTCCCCATTTTACACGAGTGTTACAGTAGGTGAGCGTTAACGACTCTTGGGCACGGGTAATGCCGACGTAAAGTAAGCGACGTTCTTCGTCCTTGGTGCCTTCGGTGATGCTGCGGCTGTGAGGTAGGAAGCCTTCTTCGAGTCCGACCAGATAGACGATGGGAAACTCCAAACCTTTCGAGGCGTGAAGAGTGATGAGTGTGGCGCCTTTCTTTTTCTCAAGGTCATCGTCTTCGCGTTCTGAGGCGAGCGCGGAATCGTCGAGGAAGGATTGGAGTTTTTTGCCGCGATCGATGTGTTGGCGGAGAGATTCTACGAGGGAATGAATGGCCTCACCGCGTTGCTGGCGTTCTGCATCGCTTTTACAACCTCGCTCGATCCATGGTAGATAATCGATTTCTTTTAAAAGTGCAGCAAGCACATCGGCGGGATGTTCTTTGGAGAGATCGATGCGGTTTTTTGCGCCTGAAATAAGAGCGACGAAGTCTTCGATCGCATTGCCAGCTTTTGTTCCGAGAGTTGTGGTGAAAAATGGATCGCAGAGAGCGTTCCAGACCGAGCGATTTTGTTCGCGAGAGTAATCCGTGGCGAGGATTGCGGTGGCTTGCCCGATGCCACGGTTCGGGGCGTTGAGGATGCGGAGCAGGGGGACATCGTTTTCTGGTGAGACCAACAAAGCGGCATAGGCAAGGATATCGCGGATTTCTTTGCGATCGTAGAACGATTGCGCACCGACCATGCGATAGGGGATTTTACGATCGCGAAGTGCGAGCTCGAGTTTGCGTGATTGGCCGTTGGTGCGGAACAAGACAGCAAAATCTTCCCACTCACGACCGACCGCGGATTTCTCGCCAAGGATCTCATCGGCGATGAAATCGGCTTCTTCGTCATCGCCTGGCATGGCAACAATGCGGACGTTTTCACCACCGCTGCGTGTGGCGCGGAGAATTTTTTCGCGACGTCCAATGTTGTGTTTGATTAAGGAGTTTGCGGTGTGGAGAACGGCTTGGGTGGAGCGATAGTTTTCCTCAAGACGAATGATTTTAGGTTTCGGGAAGAAGCGTTCGAATTCCAAGATGTTTGCGACTTCCGCTCCACGCCAGCCGTAGATCGATTGATCGTCATCACCTACCACGCAGACATGATAAGGCGGGCCGACGAGTTGTTGAAGCAAACGCATTTGCAGAGAGTTCGTGTCTTGGAACTCATCGACCGTGACTCTGGTGTAGAGTTTACGGAAGTGATCGCGGACATCACTATGCTCGCGCAGGACTTGCTCGGCGAGGACGAGGAGGTCATCGAAATCGACCGCGTTCTGCGCGCGGAGTTCGTTTTGATAAGCAACCGCGAGCTGGGCGAAGTAATCGTCCTGCAGATCTTGGACATCGATCCCTTTGTTTTTTGCACGGGAGATTTCGGTGAGAACCGTCTCGGCTTTGACTTTCTCATCGGTGCCGCCTTTGCGGACGAGGAGTTGTTTCATGATGCCGACCTGATCTGAGTAGGCGGTGATGGAGAAATTCTTTTTGTATCCGAGTTTGTCGATGCCGCCACGGAGGAGACGGACGCAGAGCGAGTGGAACGTACAGACCGTCATTTGTTCTGCCGAGTGTTTCGAAACCATGCCGGCGATACGATCCCGCATTTCCGATGCGGCTTTGTTGGTGAAAGTCACCGCAAGAATTTCTGCGGCTGGAATTTTGCGCTCAAGCATGTGAGCGATGCGACAAGTGACCGTGCGGGTTTTACCAGTTCCAGCACCAGCAAGGATCATGACTGGACCATCTAAATTTGAGACTGCCTCGCGCTGAGCGTGATTGAGAGATTCGAATGCGAAGTCGTTTGCCATGAACAAGGCGACTCAATATGGGGAGCAGGGGATTTGCAATCGGATTAAAAATTTCAATTTTTAAAGTCCTTTTAAACTAGGGATTTGCTTGAAATCATTTTCATCGCGCTCCACTTCGCTAAGGCTACAAGAGGCAGATTTATTTACTCTGTGCTTCATTAAACTACGGAGGTGGTGTTTTTTTACTAGGGTAGTTACTTTACCATTTCGATGCCTGACAAGCGACTGGTGTCGTTGCGGCCTGTGACAGTAAGTTTGAGCAGTCCGTTTGTTGAATCCGCGATGACGATGGTTTTGAGCGTGTCCGACTCATCCACCCGCCAGTTAGAAAAATTTTCCAACTTGCCGCCTCCGTCAATGAATGAGGAGGAAAACTGGGTGATGAAACCATCTCGGAATCCTTTCTGATCTGATTCCATTTTGTAGGTGACATACTCGGCTCCGACATTGACTCCGAAGGATTGAAGTGTCTTCCAATCGATCTTTGGATCGACTTTGGTGTCTCCCCGCGCAAGCATTTCAAACGCTTCCTTGGCGAATGCAATGTCCGCGATTCCAGTATTGCCTTTCGTGCCGGCATGTTTCCCATCGCACGAGGTTAGGGCGAGTAAAGCGGTTATTCCTGCGATGATGAGAGTTTCGTTGAACCGAGTCGTCGCGATTGCGTTCCTAGCTTTGTTTTTACGAACACATACTCACCGAAAGGCGGTCACCCTGCCATGGGGTAAACCCCTACAAACCTTTGCCCACAGAGAATGATGAAAGGGCTGTCTCTTGATGATGAGAAAATCTTTTCTTTCACTTATCTAACAGATCTGACTGATTAGACAGATCGTATGAATACCCCCCATAAGAAGCTCCGTCCGAGTGGCGGATACCGGAAGACTGCTAGTTTTCAAGCGACCACGCTGATCTATGACGCGACCGTTTGGTTTTGTGAAAAGTTTGTAAGTTCAAGATCGCGAACGGTTGATCAGATGGTGCAGGCTGCGCGGTCGGGTCGGCAAAATATTGCCGAGGGAAGCCGTGCATCCGCGACGAGTTCACAAACTGAGCTGCGATTGATCAATGTGGCGCGTGCGAGTCTTGAGGAATTGTTGCTAGATTATGAAGACTATCTGAGGCACCGGCGGTTGCTCCAGTGGGAGATGAGTGGAGAGCAAGCTAGTGAGGTGAGAGCGGTTCCACGGAAATTCAGAGAATATCAGTCAGATCCGTCCAATCAGATCGATCTGACTGATCTAACAGATGCCGAGCGCTGGGCGTTGTATTCACGCTGGCTAGATGCGGAAGATGGGGCTGTGCGCGCGAACGCGGTGATCTGTCTGATTCACCAGGCGAACTATCTGCTAGATCGCCAGATTTCCGCATTAGAGGCAGCTTTTGTTGAGGGCGGTGGCTATTCTGAGCAGCTAGCTACGGCACGTATGGTTGAGCGGAGAAAAAAAGATCAGTCAGATCCGACTAATCAGACAGATCCGACGGATCTGAAAAAGATTCCCATGTGCAAGCTTTGTGGAAGCCTCATGGCATTGCGCACCGCAAAAGGTGGAAAGAATCCCGGGAGTCAGTTTTGGGGATGTGTGGGTTATCCGGAGTGCAAGGGAACATCTCCACTTTAATGGGAGACTACGTCCCGCAAAACGTGTTCTTCACACATTGATCAGGGAGCGGAGCTAGTTCGAAATCTGCGTATTCGGGATTCTCATCGAAAGGTTTTACTAACGCATCGGCGAGGCGATGGAAGAGGGAGAAATCGTTTTGGTAAGCGGCTTGGATCGCTTCTTCAATCCGGTGATTACGCGGGATGAGGATGGGGTTTGAGGATTTCATCTTGGCGAGATGGTTATCCGGCTTGGCGATGCTTTTCCAATGCGTGATCCATGCTTCGGCGGCTTGGGGATCGATGAAAAGCGATGACAGATCCGCGCGTGTGTCTTCGCCAGCTAGCAAAGTGAGTTGGCGGAAGAAGAGGGTGAAATCAACTTTGTTCTGAGCGAGAGTGCCGAGGGTGGATTTGATGAAAGCAGCGCTCGCATCGAGATCGGTATCGGTGGCTAAGCCGAGTTTTTCGCGAAAGTGGTTGAGGTAAGCTGGTTGGAAATGATGGATGAACTGATCAAGTGCTGCGGTTGCGATTTCTTTGGCGCGTTCTGGTGAGGGATCGAGGATGGGAAGTAAGGTTTCTGCGAGACGTGTTAGATTCCAATGCGCGATGGTGGGTTGGTTTCCCCACGCGTAGCGACCCTTGCGATCGATAAAACTGAATACGGCATCCGGATGAAATGTATCGATAAAGGCGCAGGGACCGTAATCGATCGTTTCACCTGATATCGAACAGTTATCTGTATTCATTACGCCGTGGATGAAACCGAGCGGTAACCATTTCGCGATGAGCGTGGCTTGAGCGCGAATCACGCTTTCAAGAAACGCGCGCGCAGGATTTTCTGCATCGGCTGCTTGCGGATCATGGCGCGCGATACAATAATCGGTTAGGATCTGGATCGCTTCGGTATCATGGCGCGCGGCGAAGTATTGAAACGTGCCAACACGGATGTGGCTGGCGGCAACACGGGTGAACACACCGCCGGGTGCAGGTTCTTCTCGCGCGACGATTTCTCCGGTGTAAACCGCGGCAAGTGCGCGTGTTGTTGGGACGCCGAGAGCGTGCATGGCCTCGCTGACGAGGTATTCGCGGAGGACGGGACCAAGGGCGGATTTACCATCGCCGCCACGTGAGAATGCCGTCCGGCCAGAGCCTTTGAGTTGGATGTCGCGGCGTTTGCCGTGGATGTCGATCACTTCGCCGAGTAAGATCGCGCGACCATCGCCGAGTTGCGGAACGAAACCTCCAAACTGATGTCCTGCATAAGCTTGCGCGATGGGTTCTGCGCCTTCTGGAATTTCATTTCCAGCAAATACAGCGAGTGCTGCGGGTGAGTCCAACCAAGCGTGAGCTATCCCAAGCTCGCTGGCGAGAGCAGCGTTGGTGCGGATCAGGAATGGCTCTGAAGCTCCTGCGGGCTTCTGTTTGGAAAAGAAGCGCTCAGGCAGGTGGGCGTAGGAGTTGTTAAAGGGGATTTCCATGGCAGGATTTCATAGTTCGTATAGGACTTTTAAAACCTATTTATCTTAGAAGTAAGTGAGTATAATAACGCGCTGCTAATTAAATGTAGCATTTTTTCATGCCTATTGCTTGAAGTTGGTCATGCCTGATGCCGTTACGCCCTTATTTGTTTGCGGGGCAACTGCGTCCGGAAAGACAGCCTACGCCTTGCGGATGGCGGAGGAACTTGGCGGAGAGATCGTAAACGGGGATGCATTTCAGCTATTCCGTGGAATAGAAATTTTAAGCGCTGCCCCGAGCGAGGATGAGAAGAGAGGTTTTCCTCACCATTTGTTTGGCGTGTTAGAACCGGGAGAGCACTGCGATGCGGGTCGGTATTTTGAGATAGCGATGCCAGTGATTTCTGAAATCCAGTCACGTGGAAAAACGCCTATCGTGGTGGGTGGATCGGGCTTGTATTTAAAATTTCTCACCCACGGGCCGTCGCCTTTGCCGAAAGGTAATGAAAGGATGCGCGCAGAAATGGACGGTCAAACGTTGGAGGAATTATTAGCAGAGTTGGAAGCGATCGATCCTGTGGAGGCGGCGCAAGTGAACCGAGGGAATAAACGTTACGTGTCGCGTTCGTTGGAAATCTGCCGACTCACTGGCGAGAAAGTTTCCAAGCTGCGTGATGGTTGGCAAAAGAAGACACAGGAGTCAGAGAAGTCGATCAGAGGAGTTTGGTTGATACGTGAGCGTTCGGATTTACACCAGCGGATCGAGTTGAGAACCAAGCAAATGCTTTCCGGAGGAGCGATTGAAGAAGTGGTGGCTCTCGCAGGACTTCATGGCAACTGGGAGAAAGCGATAGGAGTGAAAGAAATTAGGCGATTTCTTTTAGGTGAGATTTCTCGCAAGGAGTGCGAGGAGTTGATTGTTTTTGCAACGCGTCAGTATGCGAAACGACAGGAAACGTGGTTCCGTAGAGAGAATTGGTTGGAGCGAATAGATTTCTAAGAAATCACACGTCATGCGATTCCTCGAAATCCAATTCGCGCACGCGTTTTTTATCACGAACTTTTTCAACTTCTCTACGTAGTTCTTCACGTAGATTGGTAGCACCTGGAATGGCAGAAATACTGATGCTAGGAAGCGTGCGATCTGAGGTTTCGAGATGCAGTGAGCCGAGACCTAAAACGCGCATCCACCACTTTTTCTCAAGGAGTATGTCTTTGATACGGTATAGTTCGATCTCGTCGATGGTTTGGTTGAATATTCCTTTGGTGATTCTGAGGCGCTGAGATGTCAGTTCAAAAACTTGGCAGCGGATGACGAGGTAGCTCCAGATGATCCAGATTAGAGGTATGATCAAGGCGGCGAATGCGATTGGGGAGAAGATACCTCCAAGAATGATTCCAGCGGTCAATAACAGAGCTAAACAGAAAGAGCCTAAATTCATCCATTGGGACGTGGTGCCTTTCCAGAGAGGAGTCTCGATTTCTTCGGTCATGGCTGGAAGCTAGACAGGAATTTTTTAGAGGGAAATAAGAAAGGTTGGGGGTAAAACCAGATAAATCCTATATGTCCTAAGGACTTATCTGGTTATCATCCAAGCCTAGACTTGCAAGTTGTGAGTTAAGAGGCGATTTAAGAGGCATGGACCGTTGGTTTTTGATCGCTGCAACTTTGCTCGCCGCTGTGGCTGGTGTGCGCGGGCTTATGATTTTGCGTCACGGCAATAAAAGCCGTTGGACGATATGGTGGATGGTAGGGGTGATGCTTTGCCAGATGGGTTATCTTGCGCTGCGTGGAGAAATGCGCGGAGCTTGCCCGTTGCGGAGTAGTGCTGAGATTTCCGTGTTTCTCGCTTGGTCGCTGACCTT